>CAMRBQ010000165.1 GCA_947040495.1 uncultured Spirochaetia bacterium | reverse complement strand
CCATATTAGCAGCACCGGGACCTATAGAACTAGTTACAGCCATAATCTGATGACGGTTTTTTTGTTTTGCAAAACCAAATGCTATATGCCCTTGTCCTTGTTCATGTTTACCCTGATAAAATTTAAGACTATGCTTTGTTGCTTCTAATGCCTCTCCAACTCCCAAAACACAGCCATGCCCAAAGATAGCAGCAACTCCATGTACAAACTTTATTTCCTCACCATCAACATTTATATATTGATTATCCAAATACTTAATAATTGCTTGTGCAACTGTAAGTCTCATAATTATATTCTCCTTGATATTATATTTTATACTTTCGTTTTAATGCATCAAATAGTACAGCGGAAACAATTATAAATGCTCCTACTACACACATTAGAATAGAACCATAACAACCTGTAAGAACTAGTACCTCCAACAACAGTAGATGCAATAGCGTCGAGTTCATAGCCATCTCCCGAAGTAGGATTTCCAGAACGAATACGAGCTGCCAAAATAACACCAGCTACTGCCGCTAGAAGTCCAGCAAACATATAACTTTATGCCCCTCATGCAAATGATAATGCGATCGGCAAGAGATAAAATTTCTGGAATTTAAGAACCCACAACATACGCTCTCATACCCTAAAGCTTTATATGTAAAAATCTCTGATTTTTTAAGTTTAACATCATTACAAAAACCTCTGATACCATATCATTATTATTGACTATGGGCTGATTATTATTATATTGACAATATAACAGGTGATTTACACTTTTCGGCAGCATCTAAAATAGAATCAACATAGGTCATACTGGTAATATTAAATACCCCGACAGCATAACCCTTATTGCTAGCATCAGAGAAAATATCTTTTAAAAACACCATATACTTCTATACTTCACCAAACTAGTGTAGTAAACTATTATCCCATAGTCAACACCCTTTTATTTTTTTACTTAAAAAACAAAATTATATTACATTATTAAATAACAAAAAAGTAATTTTCTATTTTATGAAACAATTAGATAAAATTAAAGTATTTATTTTATTAATATGAATATTAAAATATGTCATAGAGTAAGAGATAATAGAATGCTTTAAATATATCCAACTAAAGCCATAACCCAACTTATATTCAAATAAAGTTATAGTTAAGTATAAAAAAAGTCGTAATAACAAAATGAGTAACAACCCTTGACTTTTGTTTTTTAAATTATATACTATACTAACTTAAAAAAGTTCTTATTTGGAACATTAAAAAAATACTGGAGTTTTAATTATGGCTATAAAAGTAGCAATTAATGGTTTTGGTCGTATCGGTCGTCTAGTTTTTCAAGCACTAGTTGAGCGTGGTTTCTTAGGTAAAGAAATCGAAGTTGTTGGTGTAGTTGATGTAACTACTGATGCAAAATATTTTGCTTATCAATTAAAGTATGATTCAGTTCATGGAAGAATGAAGGCTGACATTTCTACAGAAGGAGAAGATACACTTATTGTTAATGGTAGCAAAATAAAATGTATCATGGCAGAAAGAGATTTAGAAAACCTTCCTTGGAAAGATTTGGGAGTTGAATATGTTATCGAATCTACAGGTTTATTTGTAGATAAAGCACAAGCAGAAGGTCATATCAAAGCTGGTGCTAAAAAAGTAATCATTAGTGCACCTGGTAAAGGTGGAGTAAAAACACTTGTAATGGGTGTTAATGAAGCCGAATACAAAGCAAGCGAACAT
Source organism: uncultured Spirochaetia bacterium (assembly GCA_947040495.1). Classification (GTDB taxonomy): domain Bacteria; phylum Spirochaetota; class Brachyspiria; order Brachyspirales; family Brachyspiraceae; genus CAMRBQ01. The sequence goes on along the minus strand of CAMRBQ010000165.1, from coordinate 807 downwards.
CATGTTGTTTCAAATGCAAGCTGTACAACAAACTGTCTAGCCCCTGTAGTCCATGTTCTTTTGAAAGAAGGAATTGGTATTGAAACTGGTCTTATGACTACAATACATTCATATACAGCAACACAAAAAACAGTCGATGGTCCTTCTAAAAAAGACTGGAGAGGTGGACGTGCTGCTGCTTGTAATATTATCCCTTCAACAACTGGTGCAGCAAAGGCTGTTGGTGAGGTTCTTCCTAGTACAAAAGGCAAATTAACAGGTATGAGTTTCCGTGTTCCTACACCAGACTGTTCTGTTGTTGACTTAGTAATTAGAACAGAAAAAGATACATCTATCGAAGCTATTGATGCTTTAATGAAAAAAGCCTCTGAAACATATCTAAAAGACATACTTGGATATTCTAATGAAGAGCTAGTTTCTACAGATTTAATCCATGACGAAAGAAGTTCTATATACGATTCACTTGCTACATTACAAAATAATCTACCTGGTGAAAAAAGATTCTTCAAACTTGTTTCTTGGTATGACAATGAGTGGGGTTATTCAAACAGAGTTATAGACCTACTTTGCCATATGGTAAAAAACGCTTAATTTAATCTAATATTAATAGATAATAAAAAAGGGAGGCTTATTAGCTTCCCTTTTTTTATACAATTATAATATAACTTGGTGGTTTTATGCAACTTACTATAGACATTTTAAAATCTGAAAGAGAAAAAATAGTCGATAAACTTAGGAATAAAAAAAAGAATTCTAGAATTATGATAGATAATGAAGTAGATAATAGAAATTTTTAGGTTGAATATA
>CAMRBQ010000164.1 GCA_947040495.1 uncultured Spirochaetia bacterium | reverse complement strand
CTTTTCTCCTAATATTTTATTATATACTTTAATATTAAATTATAGTCGAATATTTCTTGTTCTAATTAGTATAGCCTATCCAAGAAATGCTTGGAGTTGATGTTGTTTCTCCAATAGATTATAAAAGTATGTTTAGTTTTCCTCAAGAGCAATGGAAGCCATTTGAATTTCATAATGATGATGTACTTATAGCAAAAGATTTTAACACCTAATATAATGAAAATGGCTCATTATATATGTACCCAAAGGACAATAGAAATGTTAGACCCTCTGCTATCATGCCAAATGATGGTTGGTACTTTGATACAATCATAAGACAATATGCTATAGATGATGATAATCTTAATGTGGAAGATAATTTAGATGAATTCTCTATAAAAACAGATGAAGAGCTAAAATATTTGCAAATAGAAATAGATAATATATATAAAAATACAGATAAAGCCATCGTTGGTAATCTAGGTGGTACATGTTTGAGCGATATAGCCTTAGTTCCCGCCCCCAGACTAGAAGAACCCAAAAGGTATACAAGATATAGAAGAATGGTATATATCAACAGCTATAAGGCAAGATTATATAAAAGAATTATTTGAAAGACAAATTGAAATCTTGGGTAAAGATGGTGGCTTTATATTTAACCCCGTGCATAATGTACAAGGCAATACGCCCGTTGAAAATTTAATATCTATGTATCAAACAGTAAAAGAATATAGATAAAAACCTATCATTATAAAACAGTGCTGAATAATACTACATTTAGCATTGTTTTATTTTTCCTTTGGAACTATATTAAATATTCTATATAGTATAGATTCATCATCTTTTTCCTTTAATTCTTTTTCTTCTTCTAATTTCTTTTTTTCTTCTTTTTTCTTATTATCATCTTTCTTTATATTTTTTTTCTTCTTCTTACTATCATCATCGGAGGGCTTTTTTATAGAGGGTAGTTCTTCACTTATCGCATATATAATTTTTTTATAGTTATCTTTTTTAATTTTATCATCTGTTGAATTAAAATTATCATACGCATACATAAGTGCCGTTTTCCCATGTGTATCAACAGGTCGTCTATCAGATCTCTTTTTTCTTAATAGTCTTACTATTTCAAGGTTACCATTTTTAGTAGCTATTATAAGTGGTGTTTGTCCCTCATTATTTTTATTATGAAGATAATAGCTATTATTCAATATAGATTTTACAGATTGCACATCATCATTTTTAATAGCAATAGTCAAAGCACAATCGCCATCTTTATTTCTTAAAGCCCTTCTTATATTTGCTCTCAATAAAAAATTAATCATTTCTATATTTTTATTTTTCACTGCTATCATAAGTGAACTATTACCAAATGAATCGATACCATTAATATCTACGCCTAATTTTATAAGTGATTTAACAACATCAATTTTATTTATAGTAACAGCCCATATAATAGGGTTTTCATAGTATGGGCTTTTCATATTGATATCTGCCCCTTTAGACACAAGCAGATTAATCAAATTCGTATCGCCTTTTCTTATCGCAATAGTTAGCGGTGTTAGCCCATCTACATATAATGTATTTGGATCAATATTTCTATTTAAAAGATTTTTAACCCTTTCTAAATCGCCATTCATACAGGCATCAAAAAGTGCTTTCTCTTCAATAGTTTGAGTGTATAAATTAAGGCTTAATACAAAAATTATAAAAATTATAAAATAGTTTTTCATAGTCAATTATTGATTTTATACGATTGAAATAATAAAATAATGATGTATATTATTATATTATTATTTTGAAAAAAAACTATAATAAAATTTATTTATTTCAACTAAAAAAACAGGTAAAATTTTAATATGAAAATAAAACAATATCTTAATTCGATAAAAGAGCATAAAATATACTTCATATTTGCTATTATAATATTCATAATAGATTTTATATCAAAATATTTTATAGATAAATATATGCAAGATAATCAAGTGAAATATATAATAGGCGACTTATTAATATTTATATACACAAGAAACTATGGTGTTGCTTTTGGTATATTAAATAATCTTCCACCTGTTATATCAAGCATAGTTGAATTTATCATCCCAATGATTGTAGGGCTTGCCATCATAATTATAACGCTACTCATGTGTAAACTTGATATGAAAGAACATCGTGTATCTCTTATTGCATTTACTATGATACTTGGTGGTGCTATTGGAAATTTTATTGACAGGCTTATGCGTGGATATGTAACAGATTTTATAAATATGGGCTTTAATGAAAAAATAAGATTTCCATATAATTATAATGTAGCTGATGCTTTTATCACTGTTGGTGTGCTCATTATGATAATAGCTATGCTCGTATTCAAAGAAGATATTGCAAATGAAAATAAAAGCACAAAAGAGTAATATTTAATAATGGCTTTGCTAGATGATAAAACACTTACTTTTTTAATAGAAGATAATGACAATAAAAGACTTGATACCTTTATAAGTGAAAAACTTAATGTGAGTCGTTCTCAATTAAAGCATTTAAATATAACATGCCATATAAATGGTAATCAAAAAAAATTATCATATAATCTTAGACTTAATGATAAACTAGAAATAAAAAATATTGAT
>CAMRBQ010000163.1 GCA_947040495.1 uncultured Spirochaetia bacterium | reverse complement strand
CTGTTGCTGATGGACAATGTATGATAATTGTCGAGCAAGGTAAAGTTGTAGAATTATGTGCAGAGCCCGGTATATTTACTTATGATACATCTATCGCACCAACTATTTTTACAGGCAATTTGGCTGAGAGTATCACTGATGTATTTAAGACTATAGGTAAGCGTTTCACATTTGGTGCTGATACAGGTGTAGACCAACGTATCTATTACTTCAATACGAAAGAAATTTTGGGCAATAAATATGGCACAGCAAATCCTGTTCCATTCCGTGTTGTGGATAAAAATATTGGTCTTGATATAGATATTTCTATTCGCTGTAATGGCGAGTATTCATATAAGATAACAAATCCCATGCTATTTTATACAAATGTATGCGGCAATGTGGAAGATGTGTATAATAGAGAAAATATTGACAGTATGCTTAAGTCAGAATTACTTACTGCCTTACAGCCTTCATTTGCCAAAATATCTCAAATGGGTATTAGATATTCAGCATTGCCCGGTTATACAATGGAACTTGCGGATGCTTTGAATGAAATACTTTCAAAAAAATGGAAAGACCTTCGTGGTATTGAAGTAGCTTCATTTAGTGTTAATTCTGTCACTGCATCGAAAGAAGATGAAGACATGATTAAAGAGCTGCAAAAAAATGCTGTTTTACGCGACCCAACAATGGCTGCAGCTACTCTTGTCGGTGCACAAGCGGATGCTATGGTTGATGCTGCAAATAATGAAGGTGGTGCTATGATGGCATTTGCGGGTATGAATATGGCACAAAATGCAGGTGGCATGAACTCGCAAAATCTATTTGAAATGGGGAAACAGCAGCAGGCAGAACAACCAGAATCAGGTACTTGGAAATGCTCTTGTGGGGCGGCCAATTCAGGTAAGTTTTGTGTAGATTGCGGTAAAGGTAAGCCAGTATCAGACAGTTGGCAATGTTCTTGTGGGACAGCAACAGCAAATAGAGGGAAATTTTGTGTAGAATGTGGAAAGGGCAAGATTGCAGTTTATCGTTGTGATAAATGTGGATATGAACCTAAAAGTGCCATAGAGACACCTAAGTTTTGCCCTGAATGTGGTGATGTATTTGACGAAAATGATAAGAAGTAAGTATCTACAAATAAATTAATAATGGAGAAAATGTGAGTACATTATTAGAATATAAGTGTCCTAGTTGTAGTGGTTCTATGAAGTTTGACAGCGAACTTCAAAATATGAAATGTCCTTACTGTGAGAGCGAGTTTGATATTGAAATATTAAAAAGTTATGATGAAGCACTCCATGCTGATGAAAAAGAAAATTTAGAATGGTCTGTATATGACAAAAATAGTGGAAATGGCGATTGGCGAGAAGGTGAGGAAAATCTACTTTCTACCTATTCTTGTAATTCTTGTGGTGGTGAAATTATTACAGAAGAAAATACTGCGGCAACAAAATGTCCTTATTGCGATAATCAAGTTGTAATAGCATCTCAATTTAGCGGTATGCTTAAGCCCGACTTTGTTATACCATTTAAATTAGATAAAGAGCATGCTAAGGCAAAGCTAAAAGAATTTTATAAGAAAAAGTTTTTATTGCCATCTTCTTTCAAAACTGAAAATAAAATTGATAGTGTAATTGGCTTATATGTACCTTTTTGGCTTTTTAGTTGCGATTCTGTATCTAATATTCGTTATAAAGCAATAAGAATTCGTACTTATAGTGATAGCAATTATAATTATACGGAATCAAACCATTATCTTGTAACCCGTGGTGGCGAAATGAAATTTGGAAATATTCCTGTAGATGGTTCTCGCAAAATTGATGATATAGCTATGGAATCGATAGAGCCATTTTCATATGATGAATTGGTTGATTTTCAAACAGCATACCTTGCGGGATATATTGCTGATAAATATGATGTTGATGCAGAAACTGCAGTACCCAGAGTAAATGAAAGAATAAAAAATACTGTTTTAGATATGCTCGCACCAAAAGAGTATGATAGCTATACTACTGAAAATGAAAATATACAATTGACACAAAACGAAGTGAATTATGTTCTTTTCCCAATATGGATACTTAATACTAAATACAAAAATACTCTTCATACTTTTTTTATGAATGGACAGACCGCCAAATTTTCGGGTAAATTACCAATTTCTATAGGTCGTGTTGCCATGTTCCTTTCGGGTATTTTTGTGAGTATAGTTTCTATAGGTGCTATAGTAGTTTATTTTATATTATAAAGAAAGAGAATATATGAAAAAAATATTATTTATATTGATAATTGTTTTATCTTTTGCGGCTACAACTTTGTTGGCTAATACAAATGAGTTGTTAGATATACCCCAAGATCAAAAAGAGCTTACAACATCAATAACGCAATATGTTGTAGATAATGCATCTTTACTTACAGATGAAGAAGTCTTGAAATTAGAAGCGAAAAGTATTGAGATAAAGCAAAAGTACAACTTTGATACTATCATATTAACTGTTGATGATATAGGTAATAATATGCCTAGGCAATATTCGAGTGATTTTTTTCATAATAATAACTATCATGAGGATGCTATTATTTTTCTTATAAGTATGGGAGAGCGTGATTGGGATATTTCGCTATTTGGTAATGGGAGGTCTGTGTTTACAGATGAGTATGGGCTTGATTATATTGTTGAAAA
>CAMRBQ010000162.1 GCA_947040495.1 uncultured Spirochaetia bacterium | reverse complement strand
CAGTTTATCATAAAGCGGAAATTTTAGGGCTTGAACTAGTCGATCACATTGTTATCAGCAATTCAAGTATTAACAGTAAGAAACCTTTTTATTGCAGTCATCTTGAAAACGGGGCTATGTATTTTGTTCAAACTGACATGACGTATAAATCTTACAAAGACATTGAGCCTGAGATTGAGAAAGCGAGAAATGAATTCGGTGCTGATAAATTTATTGAGGGTAAGGATATTCGAAATATTGAGATAGCTCAAACTATGCTTAAAAATAATGTTAGCATAGATATAATAATTTCTAGCACTGGGCTTAGTAAAAAAGAAATCAACAAAATCAAAAAAGAAATGGGTTTTGAATAAATCGTATAAATAAAATTGCAAAATAGAATTTGATGTAGACCCATTTTTTTTAATATTGTGTCTCATGTCAACAACCATAAATGGAACTAATTCGACACAATATTCAAGGGGTTTAGCGGAGTCGGAAAGCTCGACACTCAAGTTGGTAAGGCTTCTTTAATGCCACAGGCATGCAGAGCGGAGTGGCTAGCTTCTGGGTTCTGCCAAATACCCAAATGTTCACTCTGTGTGCTGGAAGCATGGCGAACAAGTTGCGAGCTTGCGAGCCTTGTTACTCTGTACACAGACGTGTGAAGTGAGCCAAAATATTTATATTTCCAGTACACCAGCCTTGCTGTACAGACGTAAGACGTGAAAAATGGGTCTCATACTGCAAGGGTAAGATGTCACACGTCTGTGTACAGAGTAAAATCTATAAAGATGTCAAATAGAATTTAATTTTACACCCCCCATTGACTACTTTAATATTATGTTTATACTTTACTTAGTACGTATTATGTAAAGTATTAAAGAGTTTATATTTATGGAGACAGCTACAAATATTAGGAAAATGTTAACGCATCAAATAGAAGTCCCAAATTATCAAAGGGCATATTCTTGGGATGTAGAGGCATAAGTAAAAACTTTTTTCAAAGATTTAGAAGAACATATCAATAGTCAATCGAAAGAAAAGTATTACTTTGGTCATTTTTGTTTGAAAATTCAAAAAATAATGGAGAAATATATAGTGTTATTGATGGACAACAAAGGGTAACAACTATTGTTATTTGTCTATCAGCCTTATTTAGTAAATTGAAAAGTATGCGCGAATTAAATAATGACGAAGAAGTTATACTTGAGGATACAATTAAAAGAAAAGACAACATTAAATTTTCCACAGTAGATTATGATAATCAAAATCTTATCGATTATATTATAAATTGTGCTACAGAGGGAAATTATAAAACAGCTAATGAAAATACAAAATTTGATACAAATTCATCTAATAGACTTGTAAAGGGATTTAATTATTTTAAAGACCAATTTGATAAAAAAGATGAAACTTATATAAAAAAGATACTTGATTGTATTATAAATTCTACTTGTACAACTCACCAAGTTGAAAATTCAGTTAGAGCAGTTCAAATGTTTATATTTCAAAATGATAGAGGGAAAAAACCTACTAACTTGGAAATTTTAAAATCTAAATTTATGTATCATATTTATCTTAAATCAGAAAATAATCCCGATGAAAAAATAAAAGAAATTTCTAATAAATTCGGCAGCATATATAAAAATATATCGAAGATTAGTGTTAAGTTGAAGGAAGATGACATTCTCCAGTATGCATATCGTTATCATAAAAATGCATTATATGAATATTTTTCTATGGAAGAAGTAGATAAAATACTAGAAAAAAATGATTGTCTAAATTTTATTAATAAGTTTACATTTGTACTTGAAGAAACATTTGAAAAAATAAAAGATTTTTGTGAGGATGGAGAAAAGATGCTTGAGGCACATTCTCTTATAACTTTAGGTGGTATAGGTATTGCTTATCCTTTTATTGTAAAAGTATATAAGTATAATTGTTCAGATAAAGATAAAGCATTACTATTTAGAGCTTTAGAACATATAATTCTAAGAAAAAAATGATTGGAGATAGAGCTGTCTTAGAATCTAGATTAAATGGTGTGTATAAAAATTTTGTAGATTCAACAAGTGTTGCTAAAATAATTAACCATATTAATTGGTTAAAGACAACAAAAGATGGATGGTGGAATTATTGGAACAATGGTAAACTTGAAGAAAGTATTCAGTATGGAATAAATCATAACGTTGCTAAATTTCTGTTGTGGAAATATGAAAATTATCTTCTAGCTCAATTAAATACTAAGTCTGGTTATAATAATTTAAAAAGATATGATGGAATAGAAAAAACCGAATTAGAACATATTTATCCACAAACAGAACCACAAAATGGATATGAAAATTCAGGTTATTGTGCTTATGATGATGATTTTAAAAGCGAAGGTTATTTAGATTGTTTTGGAAATTATTTATTAATTTCTAAAAGTCATAATTGTTCTATTGGTAATAAACCATTTGCTGACAAAAAGTTTGGAACAAAAAATCTATAGATGAACGGGATAAAAAAATTATTAATTTTATATAAAACAGCTATATTCAGTACTTCAAAATTGACTGTGGCTGTTTTTTATTTTTTTATAGTTAGTATATTAAAGTCTATGCTTATACTAAAAACCACTATTAAGTATGGCGTATGTCAAATAACTAACGAACACAAAAAAACTAACAAACTAAAACCTAATCACAAATACCCACAACAATATTTATGACTTCACAAACTAACCAAGCGGAACAAAAAAAATACAAAATTATACTCTTAGTGTAAGTTATAAGGAATTATTAATAACTACTATTTAGAGTATTAGTTTAAAACTAATAAATAC
>CAMRBQ010000161.1 GCA_947040495.1 uncultured Spirochaetia bacterium | reverse complement strand
ACTATATTTTGAGATAGCAAAGAGCAGAGCCATAAATACTACACCGAGTTTATTTGATGAGGCATTAACTTGAGTAAAAAAGAATTGAATGAAAAAGCATTAGCAGCATTAAGGCAAATAGGCTCATCAGCTCACGCGAAAACAGCGAGAGAATATCATGACTTTTATGCAACGCATCCTATAGCCATAAAATATTTAATGGACGGATTAAAAAATGTAAATATAAAACTCACAGAAAAAATACTTGAGCCTTGTATTGGGCAAGGGCATTTGGCAGAGGCTTTAAAAGATTTAGGGCATTCCATTATTGGTTATGATATTGTCGACAGTGGTTATAAAAATACTATAGTCATGGATTTTCTCAATTATAAAGAGGCTATCACAATTGATGTTGTTACAAATCCACCATACAAAGATGTTGAAGATTTTTTAATACATGTTTTGAAAAACATACAAGACGGTCGGATAGTTTGCTTTTTTCTACGCACATTATTTTTGGAAGGCGTGAAAAGAAAAGAGGTTTTCAAGGCATTCCCACCAAAGCATATTATCGTTATGAGCCGCAGAGTGCCTTGTGCTAAGAATGGCGATTTTGATAATTATTCTGGAAGTGCCTCTTCTTACTCTTGGTATATATGGGAAAAAGGTTTTAAGGGTAGCACAAATTTACTTTGGATATAACTAAAATTGGAGAGATTAAAATGATTAAAAGTAGAGAGCCTAAATTTATAGATGTATCAAAAATAAATATTGACAAACTTTATAAAATAAAAGAACTCGCACAAATATTGGGGATAGATAAAAATATTATTTACACAAGAATAAGTAGAAAAAATATCACGATTTATTCACCCAAAAATAAAACAAAATATAATCCTAATCTCATCTTGGGTAAAGATTTTATAATATCACAAGAAAAAATAAATAATTTTATAAAAAACAAAACAAAGAATATTTTACTTTCTATGTCTTTTGAAAAAGATAAAATTTATAATGTGACTGATTTTTGTAAAGAGTTTAATATTTTTAGAAAAAGCCTTGTGGATTATATTGAAAAAAAAGGTGGAAGTTTTATTTGGAAAAATAATAAAAGATTTGCTTTCTATGGCTATGAAATATTAAGAAATACAAATAAAGATGAAAATATATTATGTAGAGAACACCCACAAATATGCCCAAATTATTTTGAAGGCACTTGTTTTCTCTACGACAATGATGATGAAGATGATTGTAATTCTATTCATCTCAAGCAGTATCTCAAAAAATCAAAATCTAAGGAAGCATGCTGTCAATCTCATAAGAGAAAGCCTTAAATGCCTTATCACTTTTTATCGCCTTAGTTGCCCCTTTATCAAAAAATCTTTTTGCCTTTGGTTTTATAGAATCATGAAGTCGCCTTAATATTCTAAGCCCTTTATATCTCCCTTTGCCAACTCGAATATAGATAGTGTCAAGTTTAGTCTTTTTATTTCTAATTATGAAAGCACCCATGCTACTCGTACTCATTTGGAAACCACTTTTCCTTTTGCCAATTGTACCCATGCTATTAAAACGATATTGGGTTAACAATTCATTCCTTCTTAATCTGCCTCGTGAATACATAGAGGCTGTTGCTACTTTGCCATTTTTTATATTTTTGCTATAAAGATTATGTTTTATAGTTTCGCCAGTTTCATGATAGCCCATATATTCGGCTGTTGTTCTTAGCATAGATTTTCTATTTTTATCTGTAGCTTTTTTTACACTTAAACTATTTAAGGTATAATTATTTCTAAGCGTAAAGCCTTTTTTTATTTCTTCTTTTGTTTTCTCTTTTGCGACACTAGCTAATTTATTAAGAGTTGCCACCTGTGCTGGTATACTTTTTTTCGGATAAGTTTTTATAATATTAGTCAATTGCTTGATTGTTATTTCTTTTGCCATAATGTTTTAAGTATAACAGAAAACTATTTTTTAGCTATCTTTATAGGTGTAGATACAAGTTCAAATACATTATCCTTATTATACTCTTAGTCCATACAAATTATAAATATTCTAGCAAGTAATTAAAAATTATTATATACTAATAGTATTATAATTTGCGAGGTGGTTTTCTGAAGAAAGTAATATTAATAATAATTTCAATTTGTCTATTTAGTCTGTCATTAATGGCACAGTCGCAAATCCCTAAGGGCGATATTAATGCGGCTGATAAGAAAGGCAATACTGCTTTAATTAGGGCTTCTATTGATAATGATATAAAAACAGTGAAATTATTGCTTGAAGCGGGGGCAGATGTTAATATAGCAAATAATAACGGCTTTACTGCTTTGATGTTGGCATCTTCTAGAGGGTATACTGAAATCGTTAAAGCCTTAATAGCAGCAAATGCCTATGTCAATATAGCAAATAATAATGGCTATACTGCTTTAATGTTCGCATCTAGTTTTGGGCATCCTGAAGTTGTGGAAATATTAATAGAGGCTGGGGTGGATGTTAATATGGCAACTGAAGGCTTTACTGCTTTAATGTTCGCATCTAGTGAAGGGCATACTGAAATTGTGAAAACATTAATAGAGGTTGGGGCAGACTTAAATATAAAAGAAAAAAATAACGGCGCTACTGCTTTAATGATAGCATCTGAAAAAGGGTATATTGAAATTGTGAAAACATTAATAGAGGCTGGGGCATACTTAAATATAAAAAATAAAAATAACGGCATTACTGCTTTAATGTTGGCATCTTTGTTTGGGCATACTGAAGTTGTGAAAACATTAATAGAGGCTGGGGCGGATGTTAATGCCAAAGATAATTATGGCACTACTGTTTTAATGAAGGC
>CAMRBQ010000160.1 GCA_947040495.1 uncultured Spirochaetia bacterium | reverse complement strand
GGGGGAGATAATTGGAATTGATAAAAGAAATATTGAGATAGCTAAAAAAATGTTACTAAAAAATAAACCTATTGAAGAGATTATTGAGTTTACGGAACTTACTGCGGAGGATATTGTGAAAATTAAGGAAGATATGGGTTTGTAAATAAATGAGTAGATATGATAATTTTTCAAAAGATGAACTTGTTGAACTTTTAGAAAAACAAGATAAAGAACTAAAACGAAAAAAATATGGCTTAAGTTGGGACGCCGAAAAAGAACCTGAGCAAGTTGTCGTTGATTGTCAAAATAATTTACCTGTACTAAAAAATATAAATAATAAAAATATTGTTAGCGATGATATTGATGATTTTAATATAATGATAGAGGGCGACAACTATCATGCCCTACAAGTATTAAACTACACGCATAAAGGTAAAATTGATGTCATCTATATTGACCCACCATATAACACAGGCAACAAAGATTTTAAATATAATGATAAATTTGTAGAAAAAGACGACGGCTATAGACATTCCAAATGGCTTAATTTTATGGAGAAACGCCTTGATTTGGCTAAAGAACTTTTGAAAGAGAGTGGCGTAATATTTATTTCTATAGATGACAATGAACAAGCAAACCTTAAATTATTATGTGATAAAATCTTTGGTGAAAATAATTTTGTAAATAATTTTATGTGGCTTCATGGTAAAGGAAAAAAAGATAAAAATTCAAGAACATTACAACAATATACACTCTGCTATTCTAAAAATAAAAATTATTTAAATGAATGGATAAATAAAAAACAAGTGCAAGGAACTATGTCGAATCCAGATAATGATTCTAGAGGCGAATGGTTTTCGGGCAGTATATCTTTTGATGAAAAACGCTCTAGTCCTAATCATAGGAATTTTTACTCTATTAAGTCTCCATCTGGGGAAGTTTGGACAAGGCAATGGCAAGTATCAGAAGAAGAAATGGAAGACTTATTAGAAAATAATAAAATATATTTTGGATTAAGTCCTGATTTTAAAAATACACCAAGAATAAAAATGTTTAAAGATGAGTATATAGAAACTATACCTGATAATATTATAGAGAGTAAAGGTACTACTAAGTCAGCTATTAAAGAGTTGTCTGATATTTTAGGCGGAGAATACTTCGACAACCCTAAACCTACTACTTTATTAGGGCATTTGATTAATATCTCTACAAAAAAAACAGGTGTTATTCTAGATTTTTTTGTAGGCAGTGGCACAACCGCTCATGCCGTGCTCGCATTAAACAAAGAAGATGGCGGTAAAAGAAAATTTATTGTATGCACCAACAATGAAAATAATATCGCTGAAGAAGTATGCTATCCGAGAATACAAAAAGTTATAAAGGGTTATACAAAGGCAAAAAATGGCGAAAAAATAGATGGGCTTGGTGGTAACTTAAAATATTTCAAAACAGACTTTGTAAAAAATACAGGCAATCAATTAAAGTTAAAATTAAGTATAACAAAAAAATGTACAGAGATGTTATGCTTGAAAAATAATATTTTTAATTTAGAACAAAAATCTGACAACTATAAAATATTTTCAAATAACAATAAAGATAGCTATGTTGCTATATATTATTGTTTTTATGATGATGACATTGATGAGTTTATAAATAACATAAAACTAATAAATAAAAAAACTATAGTGTATATTTTTTCATTAGATAATTATGCAGATAAAGAACATTTTAGAGATTATAAAAATATAAAAGTAGAACCGATACCACAACAAATATTAGATGTGTATTCGAAAATACAAAAAGAACATATAAAGTAGGAAGCATAAATGGAATTAAAGAACTTTCAATTAGAAGCAAAAGATCGTTTGCTAAAATACTCAAAAGAAATATTTGATGACGATAACAAAGGTTTAATAGTATTTAAATCTCCTACAGGCTCAGGGAAAACATTTACAATGAGTAATGTTATAAAAGATATGGCAACGAGTGAAGAGTTTGCAGATGAAGATTTATGCTTTCTATGGGTAAGTATAGGTAAAGGAAATTTACATAAACAAAGCTACATTGCATTAGTAAATTTTTTTGACACATATCCTAGTTGTCATTTGCTTGAAGAAGAGTTTATAGGTGGACGAAATAAAATACAAAAAAATGAAGTTGTTGTTTTTAATTGGGAAAAACTAAATAACAAAGATAAAGAAACAAGCGAGTGGTCTAATGTTTTAATGAAGGATAAAGAAACAAATAATTTTAGAGATATTATAAATAACACAAAAGAAGCAAAAAGAAAAATTATTTTAATTATTGATGAAAGTCATGCAAGCACAAAAACAGAAAGAGCAGAAGAAATAAAAAATATAATAGAACCTGTTTTGACTATAGAGATGAGTGCAACACCAACTATGACTCCGACTATAGAGCAATCTAGTTATACATATACAGTAAAACCTGATGATGTAATAAATGAAGGGCTTATAAAAAAAGAAATAATTATCAATGAAAATATAGATAAAATATCGAATAATGAAATTGACTCTGAACAGCTTATATTAGAAGCTACATATAAAAAACATCAAGAATTAAAACAAGCCTATAAAGAAATAAATAGTGATATAAATCCTCTAATACTCATACAATTACCTAATAAAAATGAAGAAAAGCGACAAGTAGTAGAAGATTTTTTCAAAAAGAAAAATATATCTATAGATATTGGAAATCTTGCAATATGGCTTAGTGAAGATAAAGTAAATACAGAAATATCATATTTAAAACCAAACAATAGCAATGTTGATGTTTTGTTATTTAAGCAAGCTATCGACACAGGTTGGGATTGCCCACGTGCTCAAATATTAGTAAAATTTAGAGAAAG
>CAMRBQ010000159.1 GCA_947040495.1 uncultured Spirochaetia bacterium | reverse complement strand
CTATACCGATACCACATTCATATCCCTGAACGACTTCTTTAGTATCGTCTTTAACTCTTTTAAGACTAGATATCTTACTTGTATATATAACAATACCATCACGAACAACACGTACATTCGTATTTCTTTCAATTTTACCACTTGTCACATAACAACCGGCGATTGAACCAACTTTAGGTATTCTAAATACTTCTCTTATTTCAGCAATCCCTGTATCAAAATCTTTCTTCTCACGGGATAATGCACCTTTCATAGCAGATTGAATAGATTCAATAGCTTCATATATGATGTCATATTTTTCAATTGATACACCGAGCTTATCAGATAATTCCTTTGCCTTAGCACTAGGGCGTACTCTATATGCGATTATAGTTGCACCTGATACACTCGCAAGGTCAACATCACTTTCATTAACAGCCCCACTTGCGGCATATATACATACAAAACGTATTTTATCACTTTGTATTTTGGCTAGAGATTCTTTTAATGCCTCAGCACTACCTTGAACATCAGCCTTTATTATAACATTAAATTCTTGTATAGCAGCATTTGCAATATGGTCGAATAAATTCTCAAGATTTACTTTTATATTTACTTTTGATGCTTCTTGTTGTTTGAGTTCTTTTCTCTTTGCGGCTATCATTTTCGCTTGCTGTTCATCTTTTAAAACATTAAAATCTTCACCAGCTTCTGGTGTTTGTTCAAATCCCAGAACCTCAACAGGTGTAGATGGCAAAGTCTTTTGCACTCTATTACCCTTATCATCTATCATCGCACGAACTTTACCGACAGAAAGTCCACATACAAAATAGTCGCCTATATTTAATGTACCATTTTGTACTAGTATTGTAGCAACAGGTCCTCTGCTTTGATTAAGTGATGATTCTAAAACAACACCGATAGCATCTCTATTAGGATTTGCTTTTAATTCTAATAATTCAGCCTGTAAACTTATAGCCTCAAGTAAATCATCTATACCTTCTTTGGTATGAGCACTAACATAAACATACTGTGTATCTCCACCCCATTCTTCGGGCATGAGTTGATACTCAGATAATTGTGATTTTATTTTTTCTCTATCAGCTGAGATAAGGTCAATCTTATTTACAGCAACAATTATTGGTACATTAGAACTTTTGGCATGGTTTATAGCTTCAACAGTTTGAGGCATAACACCATCATCGGCTGCAACTACAAGAATTACTATATCTGTACTTTTGGCACCACGCAAACGCATTTTTGTGAATGCTGCATGACCTGGTGTGTCTATAAAGGCTATTTCGCCAATTTTACTACTAACTTTATAAGCACCAATATTTTGTGTAATTCCACCACTTTCTTTTGCCACAACATTGGCTTTTCTAATAACATCGAGTAATGATGTTTTACCATGGTCAACATGTCCCATAATTGTAACTATTGGGGAACGTTTGACCAAATCTTCTATTTTATCTTCTTCTACATCGACTTGTGTTTCTTCTTCTAGTGAAATGACATTAACTTTACAGTTGAACTCATCAGCAAGTATAGTAGCTGTTTCAGAATCTATTAAATCATTTACACGCACCATAGTTCCCATGCTTAATAGCTTAGAGATTATGTCAGATGCACGAAGGTTCATCTTTTTAGCCAAATTGCCAACAGTTATAGTAGCCATCATATCAATTTCTTTTGATACATTTGTTAGCCTTGCTTCTTGAGACCTTTTCTTCTCCTGCAGTCTATTCAACATTTTCTCTTCTTGTCTTTGAGATGCTAGTATTTTAGCATCTTTTATATAAGATCTACCCTTGTTTTGTTGGGCATCTTTCTTTTTTGGTTGATTAGTATTAGGCTTATTTTCTGTTGCTGGTGTGGCTTGTTTTTTATCATTGCCTGCGGGTTCTATTTTATTAGGTATAGTTTCTACATGTCTATTATTTATTGGACTGCTTTTTGTTTCAATCGTATCACTTTTTTTAATTAGTATCTTTTTTTTAGATGAATTATGTTTTTTAAGAACAACAACCTTTTTTGCTGTAACCGATGTTGGCGTTGATTGTTCTTCAGTTTTTTCAACTTTCTTTTTTATTATTCTTGGGGGCATGTTTGCATTGTCTTGTGATTGTTCTTCTACCATCTTATAAAAAATTATTCCTAAAAAAATTATTGTCCTTAAATATACACCTTATTTTAACTTCACGCAAGCTTTTTTAATTAAATAATAACTTTAATTGAAAATAGATATAAGGTTTTTATCTATATTGCTCTTGAAATAAACAGGAATTGGATTTTGGAATAAGAATAAAAAATAGGGATGGGTAGAATAAGAGTATGAAAATGTTTGTGTATGCTTCTTTTGGCATAGCCTTATTAAAGTTTTTTCTTGTATATATAATAAAAATATTAGCATTTTATATTATTTATGTTAAATTTACCCAGTAAACATAATTACATTTTATAGAATTTATTATTATTTAAATCGGGGGGATTAAAATGGAATTTGAATTATCATTACCTTATGATAGCGAAATCGAAGAGAGCGATAAAACGGCAATTGAAAGTTATATCTCAAAAACAATAAATCAATATAAAGATAATACTCAAATGCTCACAAAGTTTGCAATGGAAGCTAGTTTTGCTTTGTCAGTGGGCGAATCTAGATCTAGTGGACTTGCTAACCAAGGATTTTTTAAGAACCTATGGGGTGGTATTACAGGTAAAAATAGAAAGATAAGAGGCGAAATAGATTATAACTTTGCAGTAAGTCAAAGGGCTTCACAGCAAATGATAAAAACACTAGCCGAACAAAATAAACTCACCTTTGATGCAGTAGTTTCTGTAAACTCTAAATTAAACATGCTAAGCTTAAATGTAGACAAAGAGTTTAATGATGTATATAAGAACATACAGGCTATAGGTGAACATGTAGATAAAAACATACAGGCTATGGGTAACATGTAGATAAAAACATACAGGCTAT
>CAMRBQ010000158.1 GCA_947040495.1 uncultured Spirochaetia bacterium | reverse complement strand
GTTCCATTTATGGTTGTGCGACGCTGACCAAAATATTCGAAAAATGGGTCTCATTATGCAAGGATAAGCTAGCAAATTATATAAAAAGATGTCAAATAGAATTTCTTCTATTTATTTTATTAAAATGATATATAAATTTATATCAACATAGTATTTATTTCAAAATCTACTATACTATATATGTACTCTAATTTATAATTTAATGGAGGTTTGTTATGAATAATAGAGGTTCTGAATGGAGAAAGTGGGATTTGCATTTTCATACTCCTAGTTCCGATGATTATAAGGCGAAAAACACTTCAAATCAAGAAATTATTGATGTACTAGTTGAAAATGAAATAGCAGTTGTGGCTATTACTGACCACCACTTTATAGATGTAGAACGAATTAAAGAGTTACAGAATTTAGCTAAAGATAAAGTTACTATCTTGCCAGCTATTGAGTTCTGTTCAGATTCTAGAGGTAATGACCCTATTCATTTTATTGGCATATTTTCTGAAAATAGTGATATTGAGGATATATGGATAAAATTACAAACACACTGTAAAATAACAGAAAATGATAAACTATCTCGAGGGAAAGATTCTATCTATTGTAATTTACAAGATGCCTGTAAGGTTATTCATGAGCTTGGTGGTATTGTTTCTATTCATGCTGGATCTAAAACTAACACTATTGAAGAAATTACTAATAGTCTTCCTGAGACTATGGCACAAAAAAGAGATATTGCTAATATAGTCGATATATATGAATTAGGTAAAGAATCAAATCAAAAAGGATACATAGATAACGTATTTCCAAAAATAGGAAAAATAATTCCTATGGTAATATGTTCAGATAATCATAATATTAATAAATATGAAGTTAAAGAAAATTGTTGGATAAAAGCAGACGCTACTTTTGAGGGACTAAAACAGGTTATCTATGAACCTAAAGAAAGAGTAAAAATTCAAAAAGAAAATCCTAGCTTAGATTTTGACAAACCTTCTTTTACAGAGATTAATGTTGCTAATTCAATGGATATTTATGGTGACAATCCACTATATTTTGATAAGCAGTCTATCTCTTTAAACTCTTCTCTTGTTGCTATTATTGGTGGAAGAGGTTCTGGAAAAAGTACTCTTATTGATTATATTGCACATGGATTAAATAATGTTGAATCTGGAAATAAATATAAATTATCAGAACATTTTCAACTAAAACGAAAAAAAGGAATTAATGAACAAGAAGATATACATACACTAAGTGAGAAACACAGTATTCCAATTCTATATATTTCTCAAAGTAAAATTAAAAAATTGGTAGCTGACAAAATTAAACTTAGTGATGACATAAAAAAAACTATTGGCATCAACAATAATTTTATATTAGATGACAATATAAATTCAAAAATTAATGATGTCTTAACTAGATACAAAGAATACCATGATTTTTTGAAAGATGAAGATAATAATATTTTGAACATAGACAATAAAATAAAAGAAAAAAAAGAGTTTGTTACTAATATTTCAACAGATGAAACTAAAAAAGAAATATCTTTATATAAAGAATTATCAGAAGAATTAGATAGTTTGCATTCTAGAAAAGAAAAAATAATATCCTTTATCACACATCTTAGTACTCAAGAAGTCGAAATCAATGAAACTATATTATTGATGAATGAAGAGAATAATATAAATACTCCAAGTATTTCTTTTAAACCTCAAATTTTAATTTTAGAAAATAAAATAAAAGAAATTGTAGAAAATATAAATATTAAAAAAACCGAAAAAGAAAATACACATACTAAGTTTCAAGATTATAAGGGAGATATTTCTTCTTTATTAAGTAATGTTTCTATCTATCAAGAAGAAGTTAAAGAGCTAAAAAAACAACAAGAAAAAATTAAAGATATAAATGATAAAATGGAGAAATTAAAAACAACAGATATAGTAGAGATTTTTAATTCTATATTCAATTCGCTTGATACATCTACTGCAAAAATAGATGAACAATGGAGGAAATTTAAGAATGGAAAAGACGAGTGGTCAGAATTACAAAAAGGAGTTTTGTCTACAATATTATCAGATAATCAAATAAAAATAATAGGTGAAATTAAATTTGATGAAAAAAAGTTTTATGAAAATCTTTATAGTAAGCTCGATGGAAGAAGTTATAATGAAAAAAACTTGAAAAAACATTTTAATGTCAAAACTATAGAAGATTTTAAGAACTTAACCAAAACTTATGAATTACTGAATAGTAAAATATTTGGCTCAGATTTCTTCTCTGAGTCTAGTGCTTATACTATATTACAAGTACTGCTGAAAGATTTTTTAGAATATGTGCAAGTTAATGCTGAAGTTAAATATCAAGATAAAGATATATTAAAGTTATCAGTAGGGCAACAAGGTACACTTTACTTGCGTTTAAAACTTGCTTCGGATTTATTTTCTACACCACTAATTTACGACCAACCTGAAGATGATTTAGATAATGAATTTATTATGCAAGAGTTAGTAGACATATTTAAATTGATTAAAAAATATAGGCAAGTCATTATTGTTACTCATAATGCAAATTTAGTTGTAAATGCTGATGCCGAACAAATCATAGTTGCTAAAAATAACGATAATACTTTAATCTATGATTCTGGTTCTCTTGAAAATACAGATATTAATAAAGATATATGTCGTATTCTTGAAGGTGGAGAACAAGCATTTAATAATCGAAGAAAAAAATATTCTATAAGTAACAATTAAAATAGATATAAGGTTCTTGTTATTCTAACGTGAAATACCAACAAAATATTTAAAAAATGGGTCTCATTATACAAGGGTAGGTAATCAAAAAAAACTATAAAGATGTCAAAAAAAAATTCTCATTATGCAAGGGTAGGTAATCAAAAAACTATAAAGATGTCAAGACCTAAGGTGTCACTTTCCCTACGGGACACTGGAAGTGCAGTGTTCCTTACAGGACACATAGTGACAGAGTAACAG
>CAMRBQ010000157.1 GCA_947040495.1 uncultured Spirochaetia bacterium | reverse complement strand
CGACAGGATTTTCAACTAAAACAGTTAAAGAATTTTAAGGAGAACTTAAATTATGAAAAAAATTAAATGTATTTTGTATATAAATCAATTTTTTGCTCAAGTAGGTGGCGAAGATATGGCAGATTATGAGCCAGAAATAAGGGAAGGTTGCGTTGGGCCTGCATTAGCATATAAAGCATTTTTTGGTGATAATGCTGAAATTACCCATACAGTTATTTGTGGTGATAATTATATGGGTTCTCACCCAGATGAGGCTATTTCAAAAATAATGAAGTTGCTTGAAGGACGTGAAATAGATATTTTTTTTGCAGGACCAGCATTTAGAGCAGGGCGTTATGGATTTGCATGTGGCACTATTTGTAATGCTATTAAAGAAAAATATAATGTACCTGTTTATACTTCTATGGATGAAGAAAATCCGGGTGTTGAAATGTTTAAAAAGCAAATGATTATATTTAGAGGCTCATCATCTGCGGCTTCCATGAAGAAAGATATAGAGCCTATGGTGTCTTATGCATTACGTAAGGCAAAAGGGGAGGAAGTTTTTTGGGCAGAAAAAGAAAATTACTATGGACGAGGTATTCGTCATCAAGTATTTACTGAAGAAAATGTTTCAGTTGCCGACCGTGCTGTTGATATGCTTCTTGCGAGAATTTATGACAAACCGTTTCAAACAGAGCTTCCAATTGAACTTCCTGAACGAATTGTTCCTGCCAAACCAATTAAAGATATAGAAAGTGCAAGAATTGTTTTATTAAATACTGGTGGTATTGTGCCTATTGATAATCCAGATAAAATTCAATCAGCCAGTGCTACTCGTTGGGGAAAGTATGATATTAAAGATACTCCTGAACTAAAAAATACTGAATATAAAACTATTCATGCGGGATTTGACCCTACTGAGGCTAATAAAAATCCTAATATTGTAGCACCAGTTGATGCATTAAAACAATATGAAAGAGAAAATAAAATAGGTGAGTTTTATCAGTATTTTTATACAACTGTTGGAACTGGAACAACACAAAGTGAGGCTAGTCGTATGGCAAATGAAATTGCTGATGAGTTAATAGCCGCAAATATTGATGGCGTTATTATGGTATCAACCTGAGGAACTTGTACACGTTGCGGTGCAACGATGGTAAGAGAAATTGAGAAGCGTGGTCTTCCAATTGTTCATATGATTAATCTTATTCCTGTAGCAAAGTCTGTTGGTTCAAACCGTATGGTAGAAACTGTGTCTATTCCTTACCCATTAGGAGATCCATCACTTACTAAAGAAGAAGAGTATGATTTACGTTATTCAAAAGTGGGTATAGCTTTGAAATCTTTGACAACACCTATAGATGATCAAAAAATATTTTAACTTGCGAAAATAAACAACACATTAATTTTAAAATGGAGAGCAATAAATGATAAATAAAAAAGAAAAGAATAATAAGTCTATTTTTGGAGATTATAATCCAACTATTTTGTATGGTATACTATTGTTAGTTGTAGGTATTATTGTTATGGGTGTTGTAAAACCCAAAGAATTTGCAGAGATGACAGGGAAATCTACTAGTTTGATTATTGATAATGTAGGTTTTGCATTAACTATAAGTATAGTTATTTTTGTTGTATTTTGTATTTGGATAGCAATATCTAAGTATGGAGAATTAATACTTGGTAAAGAGGGAGATAAGCCTGAATATAGCTTTTTTACATGGTTTTGTATGTTATTTAGCTGTGGTTTAGGGGTCGCTCTTTATTTTTGGGGAGTTGGAGAGCCTTTAACTCATTATATGAATCCTCCATATTTGGCAGAACCTGAAACGATTGAGTCGGCGTCACTTGCTTTACAAATTACAAATATGCATTATGGAATAACAATGTGGGCTGCTTTTGCAACAGTTGGCTTAATTATTTCATATTTTACCTACAGAAAAGGAAAGCCTTTAACTCTATCAAGTTGCTTCTATGGTGTACTTGGAGAGAAATCGTATGGTAAATTTGGTACTGTAATTGATTTTTTAACTGTACTTGCGACAGTTGGTGGTGTTTCTACTTCTGTTGGAATGGGTGTTTTACAACTTCGTTATTGTGTTACTTGGCTTACAGGTATTGATGTAAGCAACACAATGGTTTCAGGAATATTTATAATTTTACTCATTCTTTACACAGTTACAGCAGCAAGTGGTATTAATAAAGGTATTAAGTATTTAAGTAATTTCAATATGTACATTGCTTTTGGACTTCTTACTTTTGTATTTATTTTTGGACCTACTGTATTTCAGGTTGAATTAATGGTGCAGTCTATTGGTGAAATGGTAGTTAATTTCCCAAAAATGGTATCTTTTTTAGATCCATCTGACAGCACTAATGGCTGGACAAAGAGTTGGTCTGTATTTTATTGGTGCTGGCATATGTCTTGGGCTCCTTTTGTTGGAGGATTTGTTGCGAGAATTTCAAAAGGTAGGACTATTCGTGAATTTATTATCGGTGTTTTAGGAGCTCCAATAATATTTACATTTGTGTGGTTTACCATATTTGGAGGTTCCGCAATATTCAACCAAATGAATGGTGTTGATATTTGGTCTACAATGTCCATAGACACTACTGCGGGTATTTTCGCATTGTTTGAAACTCTTCCTATAAGTAAAATTTTAGGGGTGATTCTTTTTATTAATTTGTTGACATTTCTTGCAACATCAGCAAATTCAGCAGCACTTTATAGCTCGGTTATTGTATCGAAAGGTTCTCAAAATCCAAAGACTCCAATGATTATACTTTGGTCTCTTGCTATTGGTATGGTTGGATTAATTCTTATGTTAACTGGAGGACTTCAAGCATTACAGTCGGCAGCTGTGGCATCTGGGTTTATTTTTTCTATTATCATGGTTGTTATGATTATATCAATGATGAAAGAATTAAAAAAAGAAAAAATATAATATAACTTAAATAAAATAGAAATAGCTTAAGTGAGGGTAAATCTTTACTTAAGCTATTTTTATATGGAACAAAAAGCAATACTAGTTATATAGAATAAAATAGACTAATAGAAAAAATAGATTTTCCGATACTTATA
>CAMRBQ010000156.1 GCA_947040495.1 uncultured Spirochaetia bacterium | reverse complement strand
TCACTTACTGTCTCTCTCTCTCATGGGATTCTGTGATACATTTAGATTTTTTAATAAAGAGGCAAGTAATTATAGTTGGTGGGATATGAAAACTAAGGCTCGCGAGCGTAATGTCGGTTGGAGGATTGATTATTTTTTTATAAATAAAGAGCTTGAAAATAATTTGCTATCTGCTTCTATATTAAAAGATGTGGAAGGTAGCGACCATTGCCCTATATCTATTGAAATAGAATTGCCAAAATAAAAATATAATTTTATAATTATGAACTATGACTTAACTATAAAAGAAATAAAAAATCAATCTATAAAAAAATTGCTCGAAAAAAATATAGACATATATAGTGCCAATCTTGATGTTGATATTCTTCTTTCATTTATTACAAAAATTGCTCGTGAGTTTATACTCTCTAATGATAAAAAAATATTATCTAAAGATGAATATTGCCATTATCAAAATCTATTTGAAAGAAGATTTAATGATGAGCCTATTGCTTATATAATAGAAAAAAAAGAATTTTATGGACATAGTTTTAAGGTTAATAAAAATGTGCTCATACCACGTCCTGAAACTGAAGAGCTCATAGATATAGTTATAAATAATATATCGAGTAATTCTAATATAGTTGATATTGGTAGTGGCAGCGGTTGTATTGCAATTATATTAAAACATTTGATTGCAACATATAATATGGCGGCTATAGATATTAGTTCTTATGCTATAGATGTTGCGAAAGAGAATGCCTTGTCAATTTTAGGCAATAGCAGTTTGATAAAGTTTATAAATGCCGATGCCTTGAATTATACTCCTGATAAAAAATTTGATGTTATCGTATCTAACCCTCCATATATAGCCAAGTCTGATATCAATATTTTATCTAATGATGTGAAAAATTATGAGCCTAGTATAGCATTATTTTCTGGCGATAGTGGATATGAGTTTTATGAAAAAATACATAACAGGCTTGATATATTATTAACAGAGAAAGGCAAATTCTTTTTTGAAATAGGCTATAATCAAGAGCTTAATCTTAGGAAAATATTTCATGATAAATATGTTAGTTTTATAAAAGATTTAAGTGGACATAGCCGTTTTATGATAGGGGCTATTTAAATAAAAAAATTACTGCACAAAATGCATACGTGAAATAGGAGAAAATACGAAAAAGACCTTGCCAGTGATGTTTTGTATATCTATAGCACCAAATATTCTGCTATCAATGCTATCGATACCATTATCGCCAAGCACATACAATTGATTCTTTTCAACTGTAACATTATGATATTCATCTTTATCAAAATTATGTGTGATATTTTTAATTTTTTCACCATTTATAAATAGCAGACCATTTTTTATAGTTATATTATCTTTTTCAATACCTACAACACGTTTTACAAGCGATTTTGCATTATTATTATCTCGAAAAACGATAATATCTAATCTGTTCACATGCATTTTAGTAAATGGTGATTTCATTACAACTATCTTATCGCCTATATGTAATGATGGATGCATAGAATTTGATGGAATAATAAATGTTTGAAATAAGTAAATACGTATTAATATAGCTATAAAGATTGCTATACTGCCTGCTAAAAAAACATGAAAATTTTCTTTTTTATTTGCCATATTCATTATAAACTACATTATATCTTCTAAAAATGCAAAAAAATGTATTTTTTAACAGGTTTTTTATTTCTTGATAAATGTTATATTTTAATTGCTTCATAATAATATACTATCTTAATCTCTGGTTGCTATTTATTGGTAGCCAGAGACATTAATAAAAACTCTAATTTCAAAAATATTTGTTCTTATGTTATATAAATTTATTTTAATTTTTCATATATAACATTAAATTTTTTATAAATCTAGGGTCTTCAGTAATTATGTCTTCAAAAATTTGTTCAGCTTCTTTATAGAGTTTGCTTTCATAATATACATTTGCAAGTTCATATTTTATATTCATGTTGTCAGAATCAATATACAAAGCATTTTTATATGAGGCAATTGCTTCATTTGTATTTCCAACTGTCAAGTATATATCTGAAAGTATCGTATAATTAGTAAGTACCTTTGAATCAATTTCGATAGATTTATTAAGCATTTTTATAGCATTGTCGGGCTCATTTTTATTATTATATAATATTAAAGCCATTTTTGTATATATGGAATGATGTTTATACTCATTTGTGATGGCATATTCTAAAGTATTTATAGCATGGTCATATTCTTTAATTTTTATAAAGCAATCACTAAGTAGCAAATAGGCTTTAATATTGTTTGGGTTAATTTCCAAGCATTTTTTTAGATACTTTATAGTTTGTCCATATTTATTTTCACTATATTTTAATCTAGCCATACTATAATATAAATCTTCTCTTTCTTCTAATTGTAGGGCTTTTTTATAATATAATTGTGCATTCTCCTTATCTTTAAGCATTTCATATGATATTGCTATAGATTGAAAGATCTTATAGTCTTTTTTTATATTTGATGCCTGCAAATAACTCGCTATTGCTTGGCTATATGCTGATAAACTAAGGTAAATATTGGCACTTTCTAGATAACTATTATATATAATATCATTTTTTTGATTTTTATGCCTATTGATAACACTAGCTAATATTTTCAAAGCTTCGTCTGTTTTACCATCTTTAATAAATATTTTTGCTATATTAAATTTAATAGAACAATTATCAGATTCTGTTTTTATAGATTCCATATAATATTCATATGCTTTTGCATAATCTTTTTGTGTATAAAGTATATTTCCAATCTTCCCATTAATGTAGTATACATTAGTATTTCCCAATCTTAAAAGATCTTTGAATATGTAAAAAGCATCATCATATTTTTCTAACATATAGTAAGCATCAGCTAAGAATATAAAAATATCACTATTTTTTTTATAATCATTTATTCTATATTTATTAATTGTGTCTATAATCTTTTGATATTGTTTTTTTTCAAATGCTTGGGATATAGTTATAAATTCAGCATAATTTGTATTTGCAGTAGAGTTATCAATATAATGTGTGTTTAGTATAGAATGCTCAGATATATTAT
>CAMRBQ010000155.1 GCA_947040495.1 uncultured Spirochaetia bacterium | reverse complement strand
ATAAGTTGACATTTATTCTAAGTGAAACCATAAAAAATACAAATTACTTTTATACCCGCATATCTAAAGCCATAAAATCATTGTAGAAAACTATATATAGTATACAGTACTAATTGAAAGTAAATCTGTGCTTAAACCCATTGTAAGATTTTTAATAAGAATAAAATTAACAGCTAATCACATAACTATATTCGGACTATTACTTGGCATATTGTCTGCTCTATTCGTTTACTTAAACAATACAATTCTTGCATTAGTGTTACTATATATTTCTGGTATATGCGATATATTAGACGGGAACATGGCAATAGAAAAAGGTATGTCCTCACCACTAGGCACTTTAATGGATATTTCTTTTGACCGAATTATTGAAGTGTCTATTATACTTGCTATCGCATTTAGAACACCCGAGTACATGCCTATCATGTTGCTACTACTTGCCTCGATTGTAATTTCTATATCTATTTTTCTGACAGTTGGAATACTTGTTAGTAAAGAGAGTCATAAAAGTTTTTTCTATGCTACTGGCATTATGGAAAGAACTGAAAGTTTTATTCTGTTTTCCTTACTTATCATTTTCCCAAAATATATATTCATTATTGGACTTATAGGTGCATTACTGATTTTAATTACAGGACTGCAAAGATTTTTATGGGCTTTAAAACAATTTAGTTAGGGAGTATTTTTATTATGTCTAAAGAAAACAAATAATTTTATTATAATAAATTGGATAATCCAACAAATTTTTTAAGGTTATTATTGAATATCTTTTGTATAAGTATACACTATGTAGTGGATAGTTTTTTAACTATAGTTGAAATTGGAGTGAACGATAATAAAATTTAGGAGGTTTTATATATTTATAAGAAAAATAATTAGTTTTTTTCTTGTGTTAGTGTTGGTTTCGTGTAGTGCTGTGGATAGAGAAACAGGTTCTATTGTAGGAGATGACAGTGGCACGCCTTATGCAACAGAAAGTGAATTAGAGCAAATTGTGAGTGATACTGCTCATCTTCATTACAAGATTGCTCGTGCTTTGGCATTTGAAGAACTGGTTGAACTACGACTAGGGGAAGGATATCAGTTATCTAAAAGTCCCGTAATAATTTATCAAGTAAATGGAACGCCTGTGTATTATGAATATAGGGTTATTAAAAACGGCACAGCCTATCAAAGTTTTGCTGTACCTGTGAATATATCACAAGGTATTACTGTTTCAGTAACTCGAGAAAAAGCCAATGACTACTCTTCGCCTCATAAATCTCCAAGAGTAATAGAAGTTATGTATCCTACTAGGTATGGGATAACAAGTGCATCATCTATGAGGTCACAAAATCTTTCTACAATGCCGCTTTATATATCGAGAGAAGTGGGCACTATAGTACCTGCAGATTTCTATGGAAATACAGAATTTGCGGAGCTATTTGATCCAAAAAGTAGAAATGCTGTTGATCCCGACTATTTCTTATCACTAGATATGGATGATGATGAATATTGGAATATAGTAGGCAAACTTGTCAGTAGTAGAGGTGAATCTGGTGCTAGTATAGTGCCTGAGACAAAACAGAATTATGAAAACTTAAAGAAGTCTAATCTTGCAAAATATGCTAAATATCAACGCAATGTAGATATAATAATGGGAATGAGTGACAAAGAAATTGAAGAATATATAATTGAAAACTACAAAAACAACCAAAATTCACGTTGGTCAGACTGGCAAGGCTGGTACAAAGCATCGAAAATCTATGATAATGCTATGGCATCTGCAAATACATGGAAAACAATACAAAGTCAGCGTTGGAATTTTGGAAACACTAAATGGACTTCTAATGAAGGGTGGTGTGGGCCATATACTCTTGCAATGATAATGTCTGGCAAATATCATAAATCTGACTGGGGAGGAATTTACAATAATTTCGAATCTTATTTTGATAAGGCTAACAAGGCAAATAAATCAGATGGTTTGGGGTCTATGACTTTTGTGGAATTTAGAAAAGCTTTGAGGGATAATGGTTGGGGAGATATACAGGGTGGTTATGGGGCAGTATGGTATGACAAAACTGCAGAAAAAATGTATCAACATATTAAAGGAGGAAACCCTCTTTTAGTTCATATATGGGGACATTGGATTTTTTCATTTGAGACAGCATTTAAATCGAAAAAAAACTGCTTTGGAACAAGATATCACCGTGACTTTAGAATGACAGATAATGGAGCTTCACACCTAAGAAAAGATGATGGCACTTGGTGGATGGATGAGGATAATTGGAGAATTATTTGGGTGCATCCTATTACTATTAATTAAAGAATCGAAAAAATTTTATATAGAAATTGTAAATACTTCTATTGTGGGGTATTTACAATTTCTCTAAATTTAAACAAGAGGTAAAAATTAAAATTAGTATTATAATAACTCTATCCCTATCTTTATTACTCACAAGTTGTCAAGATAACTTACCCCCTATCTATGAAGAGCATTTATATTTATGGAAATCGACACAAAATGAAAATGTATCTTTTTTTATGTCTATAAATGATGATGAACATAATACAATGAAATTTGACAGCTCCACTCAAAGCTTAACCCAATATATTGATAAAGCAGAAGAGCCGTTATTTAGTATTATTGGAATATTTACTGATTACTATTCTATTAATACCATAAAAAGAACAGGGCATAACAATGCTCTTGAATATGTTAAGTATTCAGGTCAGCTATATATAGGATTAAAACACCTAGAAAAAAATCCTTTATTTGACAATTCAGTAACAGATAAAAATAAAATAGAATATTACCCAATCAGTGTTCCTAGTCCTGGTACTGGTGGAAAGCCAATAGACAAACTATATTTTAGGCAAGACAAAGTTTCTGATACTATTGATGTTCTAGTTATTAATATTGCTAGTAACGAGACTGTCTTTCAGCGTAGCTTTGAGGCTAATCCTGAATATGTGTATATACCAAAAAGAGATTCTACTGGAAAACCTTTGAACTAGTTGGTTTGTAAAAATATTAAAATAACTAATTACATGAGATAAAAAATTAATTAGCACCAGCCGCTTTAAGAAGTTTCACCACTTTGTCATGATCATTTTCAG
>CAMRBQ010000154.1 GCA_947040495.1 uncultured Spirochaetia bacterium | reverse complement strand
CTCAAAAAAAAATAGAGCTAAATATTAAAAAACTACCTCGAAACACAAACCTTTTAAATAGTCAATTATTTTTGACTATTTAAAGTACTTACTAGAATATTTAGAAAAAAATAAAACCAATTAATAACTATTATACTTTAAACTCATCACTTGAAATAATAATCTCATCATCCGCTATATTTCTAATTTTAATATTAAATTTATCTGTAGATAATATATAAGTTCCTTTAATTTTTTCTTTTGGTTTTGCTTTTTTTATATTAAAATATTCTATAATTATCAGTTGACTATATTTATTCTTACAAATATACTTTGTATACAACTAATACTTGAGGGCAAATTTTATGAGGAATGAGTATATACTTGGTTTAGACTTAGGAACAAATTCTATTGGCTGGGCATGTATAGAGCATAGTCAAGGTAAAATACTGAATGCTGGTGTCAGAATATTCGATGCTGCAGAAGAAGCTAAAACAGGGGCATCTCTTGCTAAGCCAAGAAGGGACGCTCGACTTACAAGAAGAAGGCTTAGAAGAAGACGTGAAAGACTAAACAAAGTAATTAGCTTGCTTATAAAGTATAAATTTATTAAAGATAAAAAAGAAGTACAAAATGCTTATATAAATAATATTTGGGAACTTAGAGTTTCGGCTTTAGATGAATTATTAACAAATGAAGACTTAGCAAAAATAATCTATCATATAGTAAAAAATAGAGGTTTTAAGTCATCTAAAAAAGAAATTGAAAATAAAGAAAATGAAGAATTGACAAAAGCTAATAAAGCAATGTCTGAAATAAAAGAAAAGTTTTGTGAAAGTCGATATAGAACAATTGCTGAATATATGCTTAATGAATATGCTAAAAACAACAAAAATATAAGAAATAAGCTAGGAAATTATAATAACTTAATACAGCAAGATTTAAATGAAAAAGAATTAAATATTATTTTAGAGAAACAAAAAGAACTTGGCAATAAACTAATAGTAAAAGAGTTTAAGAAAGAACTTATAGAAATACTTATTTATAGAAAAGGACTTCTAAGTTTTGAATCTATGGTTGGAAAATGTGAGCTAGAAAACATGCATTACCATGCTCCAAAAGACAGTATAAGTGCACAATTATTTAGAGCTTGGCAAAACCTAAACAACTTTATCTATACAAAAGAAGGAACTATTAAAGCTCAACATATATCTTTAGAAGATAGAGAGTATTTAATAAAAAAAGCATTTGAACAAAAAGTAACAACAGATAAAAGTATTGCTAAATATTTATCTATAGCAATAGTGAAAATAAACAAGTTAGATAAAGATGGAAAAACAGTAGAGATTAATAAATATGATGCCAATTTTGAATTAAAAGATATAGCCAAATCGTTGACATTTCAATCATACCATAAGCTTGAAAAAGAACTTACAGAAATAAACATTTGGGACAAAGTAAAAAATGATTATAGAAAGCTTGATGCTATAGTTTATGTTATAGCTTATCTTAAAGAATATAAAAACTTAAAACTAGAAAACGATTTTAATATTAAAGACCCAACTATAAAGAATATTATAGAAAAATTAGAACTTACTGACGAAATATGGAAGCATTTATTTAACTCACTTTCTTATAACAAAACTATGAGTTATAGTCTTGATGCTATATGGAAATTATTACCACATTTTAAAGAGTATGACGAAAGCAATAAACCATTAACACATGACAAAATTATCAATAAAGAATACCAAAATATATTTAATTCAAGAGTAAGCAAAAATAAAAAATATTTACCAAAAATTGATGACAACAACACTATAACAAACCCAGTTGTAAAAAGAGCCGTTAGTCAAACTAGGTTACTTATAAACAAGTTAATATCAGAATATGGTAAACCCAAACAGATAAATATAGAACTTGCCCGTGAACTTGGTAAAAGTTTTGAAGATAGAAAAACAATAAAAAAATTGAATGATGAAAATAAAATATCTAATGAAAATTATAGAAATAAATGTAATGAAATTGGCATAAAAGATACTATAATCTATAGACTCTGGAAAGAACAAGGAGAACAATGTATTTATTCAGGCAAAACCATAAATCAAACAGATTTAATAAATAACTGTGTTGAAATTGACCATATTCTACCAATTTCTAGAACAGGAGATGACAGTTTAAAAAATAAAGTATTGGTATTTTCAGAATCTAATCAAAACAAAGGAAATAAAACAGCTTATGAACATATATCTTCTATGGGAGAGAAAACACTTGAAGAGTATAAATTAAGAATAAATAAACTTCCCTATAAATTTAAAGCTAAAAAAGAAAGACTTTTACTTGAAAACCTTGATGATAAAAAATCACAAGAATATAAAACTAGACACTTAAACGATACTCGCTACATTTCAAAATTCTTAAAAAGATATATTGACGAGAATATACGACCTAAAGATCAAGATTATGGATATGTAGAAACTTTATCAGGTAGTGTTACATCTATATTAAGAAAGCTTTGGCAAATGGGAGATAAAAATAGAGCTCTGAACAATAAACATCATGCTATGGACGCTATCTTAATTGCGGCTGCTGGTGAAAAAATAAAAGCATGGGAGCATGGAATTACATTTGGAGCAAAGTATAAATATGAACAAGACAAAAGATTAAAATTTTCTGAAAGGATTCAAAAAAACTTGGACAGGTTTGGAATTGACATACCACTACCTTGGGAAAGTTTTAGTAATGATGCAAGACATTATGTAGAAAATAAAGTATTTGTATCTCGTATGGGAAAAAGAAAAGTCACAGGTGCTATGCATAAAGAAACTATTATGTCAAAAAGAGAAAAAGGCAGTAACTCTATTGTTGTAAAAAAGATTAAATTAGACTCTATAGGTAAAACTGAAGAATCTGTAAAAAAAATATTGGATAACATGCTTGATATTCACAAAGACATAAAAATTAAAGATTTTGAAGGTCGAAATGCTTTTTTATATAAATTAATTATGAAACATGCTAAAGAATATAATTGGAAAATGGATGAAGCATTTAATAATGAAAACGCCCCTTTTATGCCAATAAATGAAAATAAAAAAAGAAAAAAACCTATAAGTGAACTTTATAAAAATAGAATTAGAACTATCAAAATTGAAGCTAGTGCTAGTAGTAGCTTAGTGCTTAAAAAAATGAGTTCAGAAAAACGGAAAGCGGCGGTTGATTCGGGAGACGTTATCAGACTTGATTTATTTAAAACTAGTAAAGACAAATATGACGCTGTTCCAG
>CAMRBQ010000153.1 GCA_947040495.1 uncultured Spirochaetia bacterium | reverse complement strand
TATAATAGATGTCATACAATAGTAGAAAAAAAAATATTTCTAGCCTTTCTATCGAAGAAAAAATATATTCATGCTTAAATAAATATAATTTACTAGAATCTAAAAATGTATTGGCATTGGCTTTTTCTTCAGGCAGTGATTCTTCTACATTGCTTGATATAATAAATGAGATTAGAATAGAAAAAAAAATTGATATAATTCTTATACATGTCAATTATAATCTAAGGGGCTCTGATTCATTAGAAGATAAAAATTTTGCCATAAACAAAGCTAATGAATTAGGTATAAAAATATTTATTAAAGATGTAGAAATCGGCACATTTGACATAGGCAATCTACAACAACATGCCCGTGATATACGCTATCAATATTTTCAAAAATTATATAAACAAAAAATGTTCACGCATTTACTCATGGCACATAATAAAGATGACTATCTTGAAACTATTTTATATAAACTTATAAAAGGCAGCTCCACCCGATTAGCGCACTCTTTCAAAGAACAGCGAGGCTATATTATTCGCCCGATGCTTACTGTGTCGAAAAATGAAATAAATGAATATATTAAAAAAAAAAACTTGCCATATAGAAAAGATAAATCCAACGAAAGTAATAAATATGCTAGAAACAAAATAAGAAATACTGTTTTGCCAATTTTTGAAAGTATATCAAATAAATCTATGGACAACATAATTAATTTTGTAGATTTAATGGATAGCGAAATTGCATTTTTAGAAAAGAAGGTAAAAAAATATTATAAAAAGCATACTATAGAAAAAGATGGCAAATATATTATTAATATAGATAATATGAAAAAATTAAATAAAATTATAGCATTTAGGATTATAGCAAGATTTTTATCTAAGTCTTCAAATATAAGAATAACAAAAAAAATTATCGAGGAATGCTATAAAATAATAATCTCAAAAAAACCAAATATAACTATAAATATAGCCGACTATAAATTAGAAAAATCATATGATTTTTTTAGTTGCATGAAAAATAATATAGACATATATACCAACACTCCCCTACCTATAGAACAAGATGGAGAATATAACTTTTATGATAAAACTATTTATATTAAAACTGTAGATAAAAATAATATTGATTTAAATGACGGCTCTATATATCTTGACATCGCCTTCCCATTTATAATAAGAACGAGAAAGCAATCTGATATTATATATACATATCCAAATAATCAAAAAAAATCATTGCGAAAAATTTTTATAGATTTAAAAATCCCATCAAATATTAGAGATAAAATACCAATTATAGAATACAATGATGAAATAGCCGCTCTTTGTATAAGATTTTATCTAGATGCACAAAATCGTATTTCAAATAAGTATAGCATAAATAAAAACAGTAACAGTCGCATTATAAAAATATCATCCCTATAATTTGAATATAGCTTTGTAATTAATCATAAAATTATATATTATAACTTGACCGCATTAAATTTGGAGAAAATATTATGGATTGTTTTTTGGATAAAAAAGACGATGTTCTTAGAATGTTAAATACTAGTGAAAACACAGGATTAACAGAAAAAGAAATTCATGAAAGTAGAGAAAAGTACGGTAAAAATAGCTTCACAAAAGAAAAGCCTATATCTATATTTGTTCGTATTTGGAAAGGTGTTACAGAGCCTATGCTACTTATGCTTGTTTTCGCAGGCGTTATAGCAACAGCCGTAAATATAGTACATTACACACAAGGTGGTCAAACTGACTTTATCGAATGTGTTGGGATTGCTATTGCCATATGTTTATCCGTTGCTATTACAGTCATCATGGAGGGCAAAAGTGCTAAGGCATTTGAAGCCTTGAGTGCTATAAATGAGGATATCAGTGTCCGCATTTTACGTAATGGTAAGTTTGAAATCATCCCACAAAATGAAGTTGTAGTTGGTGATATAGTTTTTATAGAAACAGGAAATAAACTCCCTGCCGATGGTCGACTGCTAGAATCTATTGGACTAAATGTAGATGAATCCGCTTTAACAGGCGAAAGTATGACAGTCGAAAAAAATGCTGAAATAATAATTGAAAACCCTAAAACCACGGTAGCCGAAAGATTTAACATGGTATATTCGGGATGTTTTGTTTCTTCAGGCAATGGAAAAATGGTTGTAACATCTGTTGGCGATGGTACAGAATTTGGTAAAATCGCCCATGAACTTTCCAAAACTGATACAGGCTCAATACCTCTACAAGAAAAACTAGGGGCTCTAGGCAAAAAAATTGCTATAGTTGGTATTTCTATTTCAGCCATTGTCTTTTTCATTCAGCTATTTGGTTTTATCAAAGATGGCAGTGTAAATTTCACCAATGTATCTGAAGCATTTATATCAAGTATCATTTTGATTGTAGCATCGATACCTGAGGGGCTTCCAACAATAGTAGCTATATCTTTATCGATAAACATAATGAAAATGTCTAAACAAAATGCACTTGTCAAAAAAATGGTCGCTTGTGAGACTATTGGTAGTGTCAATGTTGTTTGTTCAGATAAAACTGGTACATTTACAGAAAATAGAATGACTGTTACAAATATATATTCTAATGGTACAACGCTCAAGCCAAATGAGGTGAAAGACAATTCTATCATAGAAAACTTTGCAATGAATTCAACAGCAGATGTAAATCTTGAAAATAATACAGTTAAATTTTTAGGCAATCCAACAGAATGTGCCTTGCTTGTTGCATTAGATAAATCTTCTTATGATTATAAAACAATACGAAAAGAACTTAGTATAGAACATGCATATCCATTCTCATCAGAAACAAAAAACATGACTACTATAATAAATGCTAATGATAGAATAACAGCTTATACAAAAGGTAGCCCTGAAAAAATATTTTCGATGTGTAATATCGATGAAAAGACTAGAAAAGATATTGAAAATAAAATTGAAGAATATCAAGAAAAAGCACAGCGTGTTATCGCATTCGCCCATAAAGATATAAATAATATTAAAAATATCGATTTAAAAAATGATAGAGAAAGTATTGAAAGTGAAATGATTTATGATGGATTTGTTGCCATAACTGATCCAATACGAGAAGAGGTCTATGGTGCTATAGAACAATTTAGAACAGCAGGTATCGATATAAAGATGCTTACAGGGGATAATATCATAACTGCCACTGCTATAGCCAAAGAACTTGGAATGATAGATGAAAATCACATTGCAGTCGAAGCAACAGATATAGAACATATGAGTGACAGTGAACTCACAGCAAACCTTAATAAAATTAGGGTTATCGCAAGAAGTACACCTATT
>CAMRBQ010000152.1 GCA_947040495.1 uncultured Spirochaetia bacterium | reverse complement strand
GTACTATATATAGTATTGAAAACTTCCTAATAAAATATAATTATTTAAGACTTGATATATACTTTTACATAATATAAACTAAAACCAAAGCTGGGAGAAAAAATATGAAAGCAAAAATAAAGCCTAGAATAGATTTAGAAAATCGTACAAAATTAGAAACTGTTATTCCATTAAAAACACCATATATTATTTTTATTGACCCTTCAGATAAATGTAATTTTCAATGTAAATTCTGCCCAACAGGCGACAGAGAACTCATGAAAAATACACAAGGGAGAAATCATGGAGCAATGGATTTTGATATTTATAAAAAAATAATTGATGATATTTGTGAGTTTGAAAACAAAGTTAAAGTTATTCGACTATATAAGGATGGTGAGCCTCTTCTAAACAAGCACTTTCCTGACATGATTCGTTATGCTCATGATAGTAAATGTTGCGAAAAAGTAGACACTACAACAAATGCCACACTTCTAAACCATGACTTAAGCCTTAAAATAATAGATGCTGGATTAAATAGAATTAATATTTCTATAGAAGGCATTAATGACAAACAATATAAAGATTTTTCAGGTGCTAAAGTAGATTTCCAAAAATTGGTAGATGAGATTGCTTTTTTCTATGAAAACCGCAAACAATGTGAAATGATAGTAAAAATTAATGGTGATATAATTTCAGAAGAACAAAAAGAATTTTTCTTTAATAC
Organism: uncultured Spirochaetia bacterium; assembly: GCA_947040495.1. Taxonomy (GTDB): domain Bacteria; phylum Spirochaetota; class Brachyspiria; order Brachyspirales; family Brachyspiraceae; genus CAMRBQ01. The sequence continues at coordinate 2,596 of CAMRBQ010000152.1, read as the reverse complement.
ATTTGGTGATATTACAGACGGAATATTTATAGAAAGTATAATGGATTGTTGGCCTACTTTTGAATTAGAAAAAGTAACAGTGAACAAAGATAGAGGAATTTATGGGAATAAAATAAAAGAAGTTTTAACATGTCCTTATGTATTTTATTCATTTGCTATAAACTCTGATGCAACAGCTAGTTTATGTTTTCTAGATTGGTCAAGAAAACTTATTATAGGAGACATTCGCAAACAATCAGTAAAAGAAATTTGGGAAAGCGAACAAATGCGTGAATACCAAAAAATGTTTTTACGAGGAGAAAGAAAATCTCACCCTATTTGTGCTGAGTGTGGACAGTTAAAGCAAGGTCAACCTGATGATATAGACGCTTTTGCCAAGGAATTACTTAAAAGGTTATAATAGTTTAAACCCATTTTTTGACTATTATTAAAGAAAGTACAAATATGAACTATAAAAATGAATTAGAAAAAATATATAGTACTAAAAAACCAAATTATTCAAAAATAATAGATAAAGAAATTATTTTATATGGTGCTGGGTCTTTGGGGTATATGGCTTCTGACTTATTAAAAAAAGCAGGATTAAAGCCTAAATATATAGTGGATAAAAATTCAATAGGTAAAATTGATGGTATAAAAATAATCCCCCCTTCAGAAATTGTTAAAGAAGATAAAGAAAATTGTTTGTTTTTAATTTGCATTGCAACTATTCCTTATAATGAGATTTATGAATTCTTGAATCAGTTAGAAGTAAAAAATTTACTTCAATTTTATACATATGCGTACATAAAATTCCCTCAATTACTTTCAAATGGATGGACTTGTCATGAACCAACTCCAAATGATAAAAAAGAAATAGAAAAAGTTTGCAAAACATTAAATCATGATGAATTATCACTTTGTCATTATTTACAATTTTTGTGGTGGAAAATTTGTGGAATCGAGTATATTTATGAAAACTACCCTGTTCTATCAGGCAAAAAGTTTTTCAAATCTCCTTCTGTCCCTAAATTATCAGAATATGAAGTTTTACTTGATGCTGGATGTCATTTTGGACAAACGATTGAAACTTTTATGAAAGCTACTGATAATAAATTTGACAAAATTTATGCATTTGACCCTGATCAACTAAATTTAGAAGTTTGCAAAAAAAACTTTAAAGATAAACGAATAGTTTATTCAAACAAAGCTATTTATAATAAAAATAGCTTAATAAATTTTCAAGATAATTTAGGCTTTGCCTCAAAAATATATAATACTGGAGATAAAACAGTTGAAGCAGTTACAATAGATAGCCTAAACATAAACCCTACTATTATAAAATTGCATATTGAAGGCAATGAATTAAATGGTCTTCAAGGGGCAAAAAATACAATAGCTAGAACAAAGCCATTTTTAATGGTGTTAGCAGATCATAATAATGACGGTCTGTACAAAATTCCTCAATACATGTATAGTCTAAATGGATACAAATTGTATTTTAATTTACATGACTATTGTGGTAATACCGCAATCTTTTATGGAGCAAGTAAATGATTAAGAGAAACTGCCCAATTTGTGAAACTAATAATTCAAAAACATTATTTGATAAGGAAATTAGAACTTATGATGGATATAAATCATTTACAAAAGTAAATGTTTCTATTTGTAATAACTGTGACTTTATATTTAATGCTGATATCATTGAAAAGCAAGATATAGATAATTTTTATATAAATGAATCACCATATCAGTCTATTACTTCAGGAGGGAGTGGTGCTTTAAATGAAAGTGATATTAAAAGATATGAAACCTATGAAAAAATGTTTAAAAATGTAGTAAATAAAGACTCTATTATCGGCGATATTGGTTGCGGTAAAGGTGGTTTTGTTACATACTTAAACTCTCTTAGATATAAAAATGTTCAAGGAATTGAAATATCTACAGAAAGTATAGAATACTGTTTAGAAAACAATATTAAAGTAGAAAAAGGTTCTGCAGATGATATTCCATTATTTGAACAGAATAAAAAGTATGATCTTTTATTTTGTTCAAATATTATTGAGCATTTATATGATTTAGAACAAGTCACAACTTCTTTTAATAATGTATTGTCTCAAAATGGAAATGTTTTTATTGACGTCCCTGATGTATCATTATATTTAACTGATAATATTTTTCCTTTTTATTGGTTTTTACATGCACGTGAACATTTGAATCATTTCTCCGACTATCATTTAATCAAACTTTTCCAAAAAAATACTGAATTAAAATGTATAAAAAAAGAAAATTATATTACTAAAATAGGAAACTCTTCCTCAATCGGATTGTTAATGTTGTTGTCAAAAACAACGAATCAACAAAAAATTGTAGAAAAAGAGGATAATGAAAATAAAATTATAGAATATATAAAGAATGGAGAATTACAGATTAAAAAATATAATGATCAAATTGAACATTATGTAGCATCTCAAGAACCAATTTTTTGTTGGGGAATTTCTTCAGAATTCTTTATTTGTGCCTCAACTACTGATTTATTAAAATGTAATATAAAAGGACTTTTTGATAGAGATACTCATAAACACGCACTATCATTTAATAATATAAAAATTAACTC
>CAMRBQ010000151.1 GCA_947040495.1 uncultured Spirochaetia bacterium | reverse complement strand
CATTTATAGATATGTGGCATTTTTGGGGTTTCCTATTAATATTATTTATAACAGCTATGCAAAGTATATCAAAAGATATTTATGAAGCTGGAAAACTTGATGGCACCAATATATTTACAGAATTTGTTCATATAATTTTACCGGGGATAAGACCAACCCTAGTACTAATGTTTTTAATGGTTGGCATATGGTCATTTTTAACTTTTGATTATGTTTATATACTAACACAAGGTGGACCTGCTGGGTCTTCGGAATTATTAAGTACAATAGTATATAAAAATGCATTCAGTCGCTTTGAGGCGGGCTACTCTGCCGCTTTAGGTTTGTCAATTAGTGTGCTTTCAGGCATCTTATTTACTGTATTTGTTATTCTAAAAAAACTTGGCTGGGAAATATAATGAAAAAGAAACATCAAATAATAGAATATGCTCTAATCATTTTCTTATCTTGTACTGCTTTTCTTCCAATATTAACATTAATATTTAATTCTTTTAAAGGACCAAAGGAATTGGCTACAAATCCATTTCTATTTCCAAAGGATTTTATACTAGATAATTTTCCAAAAGCTTGGAAGATTGGAGGATATGGCACAACCGTTCCAAATACATTATTTTTAGTTATTTGTACAGTTATATTTACATTTGTATTTGCGGGTTTTGCTGCTTATGCATTATCTAGGTCAAAAGACAGATGGTCAAATGTTGTATTGGGTTATTTATTTGTGCAAGCGACTATACCAATATATTTGTTTTTAATACCCCTATATTTTTTATGGAATAAATTAGGGCTTGTTAATTCACTTTTTGGTTTAAGCATTATTTACACGGCAACCAATTTTACATTTTCTATTTTTTTATTGCGTTCATATTTAATAAAAATACCTGTTGAATTTGAAGAAGCCGCTCGTATTGATGGATGTAGCGAACTTCAAACATTTTTTAGGGTCATCATGCCTATTTCATGGCCTGCTTTTTTAACTATTGGTTTGATTGTATCTTTAAATGTATGGAATGAATTTATCCTAGCATCAATTTTCTTAAATGACCCCGATTTATATACTGTATCTATTAGTTTTTGGAAATTTTCAGCACGTTCAGGTAGAGATTGGGGATTGACAAATGCCGGGGCTCTGATGATGATTTTACCAATTATAATATTATTTTTAATCTTTCAAAGAAAATTTATTGAAGGGCTTACTCAGGGCGGCACAAAAGGATAAAATACTACTTTATTATCAATTAAAAATTAATTAAAATTAAAAGGAATATTTATGGACAATATATCTATAAAAACATATGCGGGTGTTCTTGGGAAAATATTTGGTGTTTATTCTGGTAGGCCTGTAGAAACTTGGTACTCATATGATAAGATAATGAATGCTTATGGAGAATTATGGGGTTATCCAAAAAACAGTTATGGCATTAATAATAACCCCGTGTTGACAGATGATGATATAACAGGAACATTTGTTTTTATAAGAGCAATTGAAGATAACGGATATAAAAAATATATTACATCAAAAGAAATTGGACAAGCTTGGATGAACTATATTGTAGAAAATAAAGCTATTTTATGGTGGGGCGGATACGGAATGAGTACAGAACATACCGCCTATATAAATATGAGAAATGGAATACTTCCTCCCGATTCTGGTAGTATAGAAACTAATGGAAAAATTGTTGCAGAACAAATAGGTGCACAAATATTTATAGATGCTTGGGGTATGATAGCCGCAGATGACCCAGAGTATGCAGCCTATCTTGCTGAACAAGCATCATATGTAAGTCATGATGGTGAGGCTATGTATGCGGCAAAGATTATTGCTGTTGCTATTAGTTTATCATACTCTATGGACGATATGAAAGAAATAATTAAAAAATCTATGGAATATATACCTAATGATAGTATTATATATAAAATCATTAAGCAATTATTAGAAATGCGTGAAAATGAAAACAACTGGCATAAAGTAAGAAGTTGGATTGAAAAGAACTATGGTTATGATAAATATTTAGGCAATTGTCATGTTGTACCTAATCATGCCCTTGTTATTATGGCACTGCTTTGGTGTGATGATAGCTTTGATAAGGCTATGATGATATCAAATACTAGTGGATGGGACACCGATTGTAATGCTGCTAATGTTGGTGCTATACTCGGCGTAAAAAATGGGCTTGCTTCATTTGAAGAGAATATAAACTGGAGAGATATAGTATCTGACCAAGTATTTTTGCCCACAGCTGATGGCGGCTCTTCTCTAAGTGATGCTGTAAAGGTAAGTGATTACATAATGAAAGTAAGGTCTAAAGTATATAATATTGATTATAATATAAAAAAGAACAATGCATATTTTCATTTTGAATATCCGGGCTCTACACAGTCATTTAGACAAGAAAGTGCCCCATTTGATTGTTATGCTATTGATATATCAAATAGTAAAGGACATTCCCTAGATGGAGAAAATACATTAAAAATTACAACCATACTCCCTCTCCTTGAAAAAACAAATGAAGTATATGTTTCTACCGCAACTTTTATCCCAGAAGAAAAAAAAGGGCATAATCATTATGAATTTTTAGCATCCCCTTCAATATATACTGGGCAAGTTGTAAAGACAAAAGTTATAGCTGACAAAGATAATACAGAAAATTTAAGTGTCTCTCTTTACCTACTAGCATATGACGAAAATGACAATTCTATAAAAATGGAAAGTAAATCTATAAATATTTCAGCAAAGGAAGTATCTATAATAGAATGGAAAATACCTCAAACAAATTCTATGCCAATATTTAAAATTGGATATAAAATAGAAACCAAAGGGATACAATCATTACATATAGATTATCTAACATGGGAAAAAAATCCAAATACAACTATAAAAAACATAGGTATGAACTCTTCTATGTCCGTACAATCTTGGATATCGACATGTGATAATTTTGCAAATTACCGTAGCGATATTAAAATTATAAAAAATAGCGGAGAGACTGGTTTATTATTTCAAGGAACAAATAATTTATCTTTATACACACTCGAAGCATCTTTATCGGTATATTGTGCTGAAAGCGTTGGTATTGCAGGTTATATTAAAGGTCTTAACAGATATTATGCTTTCATTATTTCCAAAGATAATAAATGTAGTCTAATATTAAATAATAATAATAATGAAAGAACCATATTAGAATCTTCTAATCTTAACACAAAGGCTACCACTTATCATCAAGTTAAAATTGAATTTAAAAATGAACAAATAATATGTAGTATAGACAGTAAAAAAATTATAGAATATAATAATAAACCTATATATGAAGGTGGAGCATTTGGATTTTGTGTAAGTAAAGGAACAGGCTCTTTTAACTA
>CAMRBQ010000150.1 GCA_947040495.1 uncultured Spirochaetia bacterium | reverse complement strand
GGAAGGGGCTAGTTGTGGACGAATATTTTTTGTGCTAAAAAGCCTTGCCATTCCAAAGTGGCGAATACCTTTCTAGCTGTTCTATCTCTTATGATTTAAATAAATATACTTATGAAAATAAAAGTTTTGAGTATGAAGCCAAGAAAAAGCATAGGCTCAATGTCCATGAAGATTTTGAAACTTTGCTAAAAAATAAAAGTGATGCAGAGTTATTATCAAATGAAATAATGCGGTCAAGATTTACATTAAAAGATTATTATACTTTTGAATATTTTGAAACGCTAGATAATTTGAAATTATTTGACTTGGTAGAAATGGAGTATAAGAGAAATGAAAATGAATATTTTATTAAGCCATGCATTTGTGAAATTGTGAAGTTAAATATTTTTGACAACATTATTAAATTAAGATTTATTAGTGAAATAGAAACGGAGGCAGCATGACATTTGTAGATATTCTAAAAATTGAAAGTATGAGTGAGGATGATTTACCATACATGGGTGATTTTGAAAAATGACTTGAGATTAAAGATGATATACATTTTGCTTGTGAAAAATTAAATATACAAAAGCCTATAAATATTGATGAAGCTAATCAAATAGCTAATTATTTAAACAAACTATATTTGTAATGGAGGAAATTATGAGAAAAAAATTAACTTGTACTGTTTGTAAAAAAAGAAATAAATGCAAAGAGTTATGTAATACCATGATAGATGTTTTGAAAAACTCAAAATCTAATAATGATATTTATACAGACAATACTTTTTCTATAAAAGAAAAACCTATTAGCCATAAACTTGACAATATTCTTTTTACAACTGGGCTATCTGAAATACAAAGGCGTGATGCCGAGCGAGTGATTGTTGCTTTGCTTAATCCAGCACAGAAAAAAGTTATTTCACTTTACTGCGATGGCAAGACACAAAAGCAAATTGCAAAAAAACTTCACATCAGTCAATCAAGTGTATCTCAAAAAATCAAAGGCACAAAAGAATTAATACGTGAGAGTTTTATAGAAATCATACCTCATATAATATAAGTAAATATTTTAATGCATTTTAGATTATAAATAAAATGGAGAACTAAACTCAGCCTGCGGCTGTAATATTTTACTATAAAAAATATCATTAGTATATCAACTAAGGATTTTTTATGAGTAAAAATATTAAAGCATTAGATAATTTTATCAAGGCTTATGATAAACAAAAACAAGCCCAAGAAAACTTTGAGGCTACAAAAAGTGATGCAATAGAATATCTAAAAAACAACCATGGCAAAATTATTTACAAAGGGAGTACTCTAACTTTATGTGAAAAAAGAAGTTACGAGTATTCCGATCTTGTTATACAAATGGCAGAGGCACAGTTAAACAAAGAAAAGTTGAGGAGCTTACAGGCGATGCAAAATTAAAATCTACATCTAACTATATCCGTTTATCGGAGGCTAAAAATGATAACAAGTAAACAAGGTATAGATTTTGTAATAGCCGAGGAAGGCAATATTCCATATGCATATTATTGCCAAGCAAATGTAAAAACTATTGGCATTGGTATGGTGATAAAATATCTTTCTAAAAAACAATTAGCATTATTAGATAGAATTGATTTTAATGAAGTTAATCAAATAGGCAAAATACTTCCTGCCATCGAAGATGATAATACTGTTTATACAATTTCAAAAGATATCTGCGAACTGATATTAAAAGAAAAACTCAAGACTTTTGAGAATGCTATAAATGAAAATATTAGCATAGAACTCAAGCCTCATGAGTTTGATGCATTGATTAGTTTTGCTTTCAATGTTGGTATTCACAATTTCAAAAAATCTACTCTACTTAAAAAAGTAAATGATAATGCAAGTGCTACTGAGATTATGAAATGGTTTTATGTTTGGAATAAGGGCGGTGGCGAAATATTGCCTGTATTAATAGGGCGTAGAAAACGTGAGGCAAAATTATTTTTGGAAGGCATTTATTAAATGAAAAGAGAAACACAAACTCAAATTGTAAATGATATGAGGTTACTTATGGGGTTTAATGCTGATGGCAGTAGAACAGGGAATGGCTTGTTAGGGGATACCAAAATACTCAAGCAAGATGTTGAAAGTATAAACCGTAATATTATTTCTATAGATAGTAAACTCGAAAAAAGTTGTGAGGATATCAAACAAATAAAAGAAAGTCTAAATGATAAAATTGGAATGAGTAGTATTTCTAGTATTCATAAAATATTAATTTGTGTTGGTGCTTTATTTGGTGTTATTAGTTTTATAATTTCTATTTCAAGTAAGTTATCATTATGAAAAAAATAATAAAAGAATTACTTAGCTCGTCAAAAACAAAATCAATGTCAAGTATGAGATTAATTGTTTTATTAGGAAGTGTTAGTCTAATGATGTGTATTTTGTATTTGGTGTTTTCAAAAGACCAGAGGTTAGTTGAGGCATTGCCGTATCTTATTACGGGCTTAATAGCATTTACAAGTGGCAAAGTTATTCAATCAAAGTTCGAATAATTATGCATTCATACTTTGATACATCTTGCCCATTTCATTTGCTACATTACTAATTAAAAATAGCATATTGCTAAAATCAAAATTACTGTTGCTACTAGACTGTTGCTCACCAGATGCCACAGGTTCGACTTTTTTGCTAGAGTTTATATTATTATTATAGCTCATTATATTTTGATTGTTGTTAGAATTACTATTCAAAAACATATTATTAATTAAGATATTTAAATCATCTGTAACAATATTATTAGTAGGTATAGACTCTAAAATAGTATCTTCTTTTTTATCATAAGGACAATAAGTTTGAGCTGCTTTAATAAGGCGTTCATCATTATAAATATATCTTTTTGTCATCTCAATACTTTTATGTCCTAGTATTTTTGAAATGTCTTCAATAGGCACGCCCATATTAGATAGCATTGTAGCATAACCTCGACGGAAAGCATGAAGTACAATATGTCTATTATATCGTTTGCCTATATTTTTCACATTAGCACATAAAGTATTTGATTTTATTTCTTTGCCATATCTACTCAAAAATAGATTTTCACTATTACATTTAGATATCTTATTGCGTTTAATAATATAATCTTGTATAATCTTCGCTACATTTTTTGATAATGGTAATGTCCTAATTTCTTTATTTTTTGTTTCCTCAAATGTTAATAACAGATTACTAAAATCAATATCTTTTATTCTTATACAAGCTATTTCATTGGCTCGTCCACCAGTGGTTGCTGCGATAAGAATATAAACAAATGATGTTAAATCTGTAAAATTGTTATTTTTACTTTCTTTCTCTAGAAAGTCTAAAATATATTTTGTTTCGTCCTCTAAATATACAGTTTGTTTTGTATGTTTTGGTTTTGTTAGTGGCACTTTATAGAATAACTCGGCATAATCAGCCTTTGAAAAATATTTATTAT
>CAMRBQ010000149.1 GCA_947040495.1 uncultured Spirochaetia bacterium | reverse complement strand
ATTATAATCTTTGAGTATTGTTTTAATGTTTTTATTACCTCCATATTCTATCATATAATCAGAAGCAATTTCATTTTCTAAGCCGTATTTTTTATCACCCAATTTAAAGCCATCTTTGATAGTAATCACTTTATTACAAATGAGCTCTAGTTCGGGTAAAATATGGCTAGATATCAATATGGCAACTTTTTGATTTTCTGCAATGGACTTTAAATACATTCTTAAATCCATGACACCCACAGGGTCTAATCCATTTGTTGGTTCATCAAGGATAATCAGTTTAGGACGGTGAAGTAATGCCTGTGCAACACCTAAACGTTGCTTCATACCCATCGAGTATGTTCCAACTTTCTTATTGATACCATTCTCTAATTGTACTAACTCTATAACTCTATTAATATCATCATCATTAGATATACCACTCATTGAGCCGAATAGTTTTAAATTATCTTTTCCTGTTAAATACGGGTAAAATGTTGGTGCTTCAATTACAGCTCCAATATGCTTTAAACATTCTTGCATGTTGTCTACAATTGATAGATTGTTAATTGCAACGCTTCCGTTATTCATTGATATTAAGCCTACAATCATTCGCATGAGTGTTGTCTTTCCAGCCCCGTTAGGACCAACCAAACCTACAATTTCACCTTCTTCAATGAAAAATGAAAAATCACTGACAATCTTTCTACCTTTTATAATTTTTGATACATTATTTACTTCTAAAACTTTATTCATTGACATTCCTACATTTATAAAATAGTACTATACTATATTTTATAATTTTAATATTGTAAAGGATAGTCTAGATATTATTACTATTAGTTTGCTATTCGGTGATACCAATATCTTTAAGCAATTTAATAATTTAATTGGCTCTTATCTTTTCTATAAAACCACTCTTTATTGTTAAATTTTGGATTAAGATATTTGTCATGACATTCTATTAGATTAAGTTCTTCTGCTTTTATCTCGGGCATATTTGCTTCTACATATGTCTATGCTAGACTCATTATATCATAATTATCTTTTAATGGTTCAGAGTCATAATAAACATCTACTCTAATCGTACTTTTAGAGTAATTATAAGCGATACCTCTAACAGTGTTATGAATTGCATTTTGAAACCCATAGCACATATAAAATATTAACTCTTTCTTATTCATTATAATTTCTGTAAATAATTTGCTATTTTTCAATATGTTCATTTTATGAAGCACACATCAATGCTGTAAAACCGTACTTGGATTTATAATTTATATCAGCATTTTATCAAGGCATTCTTAAATACTAACAAAGTTAGCTTCTTTAGAAAATATTATAAGAGTGTCATTGTTTGTCGTTATAAATATCCAATTTATTTTTTTTGATTACATAAGATAGTATTATAATTGCTCGTCTTAATATTGTGAAGAATCGTAGATTTGCTTGACCAGAACAATACCAATAATAGAAATATTCCTATAAAATTTCAAATTGATTTTTATTGTATTTAATAATTCCTTCTTTTTGCATTTTACTAAGTTCATTTGACATAGCACTTCTATCGACACAAAGATATGCAGCAAGATTTTCACGGCTATGTGGTATTGTGATTTTTTTTCCCATTCCACAATGCATATCAAAATACAACAACAACCTCTCCCTTGTTGTGCGTTTTGAAATCAGTTCTATCTTTTGATGTAGCATGATATTTTTATTAGCAAGTAATTTAAGCATATTTGCTATCAATTTTGAATGTGAGGGACATGCGGATGAACAAGAAGTGATAATTTTTTTTTAATCTAAAAAAAGCACTTCACTTGCTCTCAAAGATATAACAGTAACAAGGCTATGTAAAATATTTGTACAAGCAAACACCTCACCAAAAATTTCAGAAACAGACAACTCCGTAAGAATATTCTCTTTTCCATCTATATCATTTTTCACTATTTTTACTGAGCCTGATAGAATAATGTATATATAATTTATGTTATCACCAGTATTTAAAACAATTTCGTTTTTATTAAATTGTTTTTGGATTGGAGATAAACAAGTAATTGTTTTTTCAAAATCACTTAATAAAATCCCCTCAAATAAATCATTATTTTTTACAATATCATAAATTTTTTTAATACAAACCTCTTTTGTTGTAGTTACAACATACTTGTTGTTTCAAGTATACTATAATGAATATCTAAATACAAGCAAGGAGATTCATTATGATGAAGAAAATTATTACAATAGACAATGAAAAATGCATTGGCTGTGGTCTTTGTGCAAATGCTTGCAAGCAAAGTGCAATTGGTATGGTTGAAGGCAAAGCAAAACTTTTGCATGATGATTATTGTGATGGACTTGGCAATTGTCTGCCAGTTTGTCCTACAAATGCAATCAGCTTTATAGAAAAAGAAGTGCATATGTCGAGTAACAAAACTTCAACTGATATATTACTTGGCAAAAAAGAGACAAATAATATTGCCTGTGATTGTCCAAGTAAAAATTCTAAGACAATAGAAAGAGATAAAAAAGACAGTTTTATATCAACTGAATTTAAATCAATTGCTACATATCTAAATCAATGGCCTGTGCAAATAAAACTTGTGTCAGAAAATGCATCATATTTAGATAATGCAAAACTTCTTATTGCAGCAGATTGTGGAGCATATGCCTATGGTAATTTTCATCAAGAATTTATGAAAAACAAGGTAACGATAATTGGGTGTCCAAAGTTAGATGATATTGATTATTCAGTAAAGTTCACCGCAATATTAAAAAACAATAACATAAAATCTGTGACAGTAGTGCGTATGGAAGTGCCATGCTGTGGTGGTCTTGAAAATGCAATGACAATAGCATTGAAAAATTGTGGTAAATTAATCCCATGGGAAATTATAACACTGACAACTGATGGGGAAATATTAGAGGTTTAGATTACAACAATACTCATTGAAAAAAATAAATCAATTAAAAATAGGAGAAAAAATTATGTCTATGTTTTGATTTCAATGTGAACAAACAGCAAATGCTTGTACAATAAATTGTGTATGTGGCAAAAAATCTGATACAGCAAATAGTTAAATATTAAAAATATTTATTTTAAAAACTACAAAATATATATAATAAAATATACTCCGTAGTTTTATATTGTTCTTTATAAACAGAAACTATGTTGAATCTATTTTAATATTTGTTCTTGTTAAGAAAATTTGTGATTCCTACTGCGAAAAAATCATGAGCTATACTCTTTTATTTTTATCAATGAATTATATTTTTAGTCTAATATTTTTGTTATTACTAAATCGCGTCTTTCAACAAGGTTGATAGTAATAATTTCTGCAGGGACAATACCATCCGCATCTTTTAATAGAGAGACTACTGGTCGAAGTGGTAGTATAGTATTTTGTTGTATTATTCTTACTAATGAACCATCTGAAAGTTTAACGCATGTATTGTTTGGATATATACCGATAACTTTTTGAAAAATTTGAACTATATCTGGGTCGAATTTTTTTCTTGTGC
>CAMRBQ010000148.1 GCA_947040495.1 uncultured Spirochaetia bacterium | reverse complement strand
GGCGTGCGAAGAATAGGCGTGTTGAAATTATAATAGTGAGGTAGTTTATTTCAAATACAAAAAAGTATTGGGTAGATTTTTTATGTGCTATTATATAATTAAAATAAAAAGGAGTTAGTAAAATGTTTGAAATTATAGAATAATTTATACCAGAAGGTAAAGATAGTCTCTGCAAATTAAAACAATTCATCGGGATTTGTATACTTGATACTGGTAATACAAATAAAGGTGCTAATGCAAAATCTCATGCTAGATACGAAACTCAAAATAAGCAAGCCATCCATTATAACTTTTCAAAAAAAGATTGCCCAAGACAACTTAGACAAGAAAATACATATGCTTAGGATATGTTTGTAGAAAAAGTTATATCTTATTTTTAGCGACACCTTTCAAGTTTTTATATATAACTAATTATGCGAACATATATTACCCTAATTTAATATTGTATAATAGATAATATTGATTTACAGTTATCTTTTATTATGAAACTAAGAATATAAATCTAGGTGTACATAGGCGATAATGTTCTCATGTAAGCGAGGAATTAACTAAGCTATTAAGGATGCTTTTATTTGGAATTGTTATAAATTATAAGTCAGTAGCAAATAAGTTTAATTTATAATACTCATTATAATTGGTAATATAGCAACTATTTATCATAGTAAAATAGCTATAATTTCTATTATAGCAAGTCTTTTATACTAGGAATTATTTATGCTATTTGGTTTATTACAGAGTAAATATTAATTTGGTTTTATAAGCATAATTATCGCATATAAGCCATTTCTAATACTTCATATAGAAAAATTTATATATGAATTTATTATTTATTCAGTTTAATTTTATATTAATAAAGATTTATCCACAAATTCTTCAAAAGCTTCTGTAACTAATTTTAGGTATTTAAAAGTGTCTTTATAATACTTCTCCATGAGCTAATATATTTAGTTTTTCTTTTATTGTGACAAGAAAATCTCCAAACTTATATTTATCAATAATTGTAACACCAATTTATTTTGAAATTTTATTTATCTTTCGTTAGTCTAAATTGCCAGAAAACAATTTTAGCACTTCTAAAATATTTCTTGCCTCTATTTGTATTATATTTTTATTTTCATTAAATCTTTTCTATTTACCATTAATTCGTTTTAAATGAAAATCAAAGTATAAATTTTGAACTTTATCATGCATTTTGACTATGTCGTAATTAGAATTTTTTATGTATTCTAAAAATATAAAAATTATGAGTGAATATATTTCTTCAACAGAGTTATATAACATCAAAAAGATTGATGATTTTATAATGACACTTTCTTCTACTTTAAGATTATTCAATAATTTTATCATTAATAAATTCCAATCTCCATTCCTTATTAAAAATTTATTCTTTCAAAAACCATTTTTGTAAGGAAGCCTTGCCTTTCACTCCCCTGGGAAAATATGTACTTACAAAATTTTTATAAAACTTAATGCCTGTTATATTTTCAATTTCTTTGATTGTTTCTTTTAGTTTTGAAATATTATTTGCTTCTTCTAAAAAATACTTTTTTTCGCCCTTGTTAATAACAATTTCAATTCCCTCATCTTTAGACATTATAGGTTCTTTGTTCCTATGACTTAAATAAATATTACTTTTATTTAAATTTATGTTGAAGCAATCTTTTTCACTTTTTGGATAAAATACTTGAACACTAAGGCTTGCAAATTTCTGTTTATCATCTGGGTTGTCTAACTGAAATTCATATTCTATATTTTCAAAATTTGTAATAGAAAAAGAAAAATACACATCTTCTTTTTTAGTACTCTCCACACCAACACTTTCTAAAAACTTATCAAGCCCCGTAGAAATATATGCCTGTTCTCGATAATGTGTAATTTTTTCAAGAAGCGGGGTATCCATTTTATTGGACGTATTTATAATATTTGTATGCATCCAAGCGATATCAGAAGAGGAATAATTTTCTATAGCAATGTCTGTAAATTCTTCCAAATAAGCATGAGCCTCTTGATGATTAGACATAGCAAAAATAGCAAATGTAAAACGCTGAGCAAGGCTACGTTCATATAGTGGGTATTCTATATTTTTAATTTTATCCAAAAGCACATCTATCAATTCTTTATTTTCAGCATAATGCTTTAGCTTTTCCAAATGTTTTTTTTCGTAGTCCCAATATTTAGCAACTTGTTTCACCAATGATGAAGCGAGTTTTTTTGTTTCTTTATCTGTGAAAAACGTGTCTAGTTTTTCAAACTCAGTTTTAAATTCAAGTGATGACATACTATACTCCCTAAAATATTTATATAGTCACATATCTTCAGCGTTATGAAAGTATTTATGATACACCCATAAATCTTTTAAGAAGATATATTAAAATTAGAATGCTAGCTAATATAAGTATTACACCAAAAAATAGGCTAATAATTTTATAATAGCCTTTAATATAATACTGTTTTGGATCACTATCATTACAATAAATTTTCACCTCATCGCCCACTTTATACTTACTTGTATAACCTTTACCCGCATTATGTTTAATAGTAATTTCTTGTCCATTTGCAGTATAGCGAATTACAGGATAATGAGAAATAACAGTTCTAGAAAATGAATTATCATTATTTCTTCTTGCCACATCTTCTGTTATAATAACACTTGTAGGAATTATTTACAACTTGACTTGCTTTGGTATAATAAGTATAATATTTGTATGAGTGAAAAGACAAAAGTATCACAAATTAGCGACTTCTTTATTCGTTGTCTGCTTGGATAAATTGGTCATGAACATTTGCTTTTGAATTTTATTAATTCTTTTATGGCAGATAGTGGACTTACTACTTTTGCTAGTGTAGATATTATTAATCCATATAACTTGAAAGAAAGCAAAAATGATCATCAAACTATAGTTGATGTAAAAGCAACTACAAACACAAACGAAGTTGTGATTATTGAAATACAAGTTGGAATTGATAAAAAGTTTGCAGACCGTGCTTTGTATTATTGGGCAAAAAACTATACACTGTTAGAAGAGTCTAAAATAAAATATAGAAGTCTAAAACCTATAATATGTATAAATATTCTTAATTTTGAAATTGATGATGAGTATGATAGGGCTCATACAACTTATGACATTCGTTGCCAAGAAACAGGCAGGCTTCTCACAGATAAGTTTTTAATGCATTTTTTAGAACTATCAAAGTTTATAAATAAAGTTAGCAATAAAGATTTACTCGGTTGGTGTAAATATTTAACATCTAATAATTTGGAGGATGACATTATGAGCATAACTAAAGAAAATCCCGTACTTGAAAGTGCCGTGGAATACTATAAAAAATTTACCCTAGACAAAGATTTAATTGATGAGTATACAAAGCATGAAATGTATATTCGCCAACAAAATGATTTAATAGAGCAGGCTAAAGAGCAAGGCGAACATAATAAATCTATAGCAATAGCTAAAAACTTATTTGGAATGGCAAGGCTTTTTAGCACAAAAAATATTCGTCCACAATTAATGCT
>CAMRBQ010000147.1 GCA_947040495.1 uncultured Spirochaetia bacterium | reverse complement strand
GTATTTATTAGTTTTAAACTAATACTCTAAATAGTAGTTATTAATAATTCCTTATCGTTTGTACTTTTTAGTTTGTTAGTTTTGTTTGTTCTTTGACATACAACACTTTTTTTGGTGTTTTCACGTCAGTGTACCGTAGGTATAGTGTAGTAATGATTTATAAAATAATATAATTGTGAAAAGAATTTATTTAAGGATATTCATACATAAAATGTATTTTCTTTGCATGACTTCAATTTTGTTTGTAGAAAGCATAACAGTTAGCAAAGTAACTCTCTAGGCGAGACTAGTCACAGAGACAGTTGTAATAACATTTAATTAAGATATAATACCTTTTGGGTCAAACCATGAGATTACAGAAGATTACTTAAGCTTTAATGTTGACATTGAGGCTGAGTATAGATTCATTTCAACAAGAACATTTAAGTTTATCTAGAGCGAGCCATTCCAACCTGCAACAATAATAAAGGCTACATTAAAGAAAGGATAAAGTACACTAAAATAGAATTAGGGGTATAATTACAAATTGCAATGATATTATTATTAATTATTTCATGTTCAAAACAAAAAATAGTTAATACAGAAAACAATATGAAAGTAATTGTTTATGGAAATGGAAGGAATGTTAGTATACCAAGTGATATAAAAAAAATAGTAGCTATAGATAAGGCTTTTCTCCTCAAGTATTAAAATCTTTTGGAAAAGCAAATCTACTTGTAGCAACTAGGGGAATTTATCCTGGCTCAGGTCCATATAATAAAAATAGATCAGATACTTTTTTTCTAGTAGAAGAAATTTTGGATATACCAAATGTAGGTTGGGCTGGATATGGCAATTATGATTTTGAAAAACTTTTAGAAGTAGACCCTGATGTTATTTTAATTATGACTTATGATGGATTAAAAGAAAATGCTAGCCAAGTTCAATTATTGGATAAAATAGAAAATGATTTTAATATACCTGTAATTACATTAAAAGATTACACAGGTTCAACAGATGAAAGCGGTATAAATTTATATTTTGATAATATTAGAATTATAGGAGATCTTGTTGATTCAAAAGACGAGGCGGAGTCTTTAATAAAAAAATTAAATAAACATATAGAGTTAGCCAAATCATTTAAAACTGATAATCAAGAAGATAAAGCACTATTTTTAGGTGTAACAGATTTAGAATCTGGAGCAGGTTATGTACATGGCAAGGATAATTCTGGGGCTGCTTATACAACCTCTTTACTTGACATTAATAATACTTATAAAAATACTGAAACTATTGTGTTAGGTCAAGAAGAAATACTTGAAATGAATCCAGATATTATTTTTATGCTTGATGCTCCTCAATCATCAAAGTCTGTAGAGGCTTATATGTCGAATCCCATATTTAAGGGGCTTAATGCTGTAAAAAATAACAAAGTATATCACATGGGGCAATTACGATGGTGGTCAGATAGCAAACTAATGCTGCCTGCTCAATTGTTATTATTTAGTTATGTGTATTATAAACCAGAAAATACAAGTGTTTTAGAACTATATTCGGATTATGTAACAGATATTTTTGGGATTTCCTCAGAAGATGACATTAGACAACTAGCTACTACACATAAATTAGATTTTTTAATAGAAAAAGATAATACTGAAATCAAAAAACAATGAAGAAATATAAGTCTTTTATAATACTTTCCACTATACTCATATTGCTTTTTATATTATCTTTATTTATGGGTTCTTGGGATATATCTATAAGTGAAGTATTAAATATTATTTTTAATAACAAAGATATAGAGTTTAATAAATATTCAGCAATATTAAAAGTTAGACTCCCACGCATTTTACTTGCTATAATAAGTGGTGCTATACTCGGTGTTTGTGGAGTTATTTGTCAATCATGTTTTAATAATCCACTTGTTAGCCCATATTTTTTAGGAATATCCTCAGGGGCTGCTTTTGGTTCTGCTTTTGCTATAGTGTTTTCATTAAATCCATTCATATTCTCACCTCTATTTACATTTATAGCTGTGTTAATACCTTTAATTTTTTCACTTGTCTACAATAGCACTTCAACTTTACGTTTAATACTACTTGGTATAATTATTAATTCTATATTTTCATCTCTGCTTTCTATATTAAAAGTCATAGCAGATGTTGGTAAACTTAGAGAAATAACTTTTTGGCTTATGGGTAGTTTAGCTAATGGAAATATGAAAGAAATATCTGTTTTATATATAATATTTTTTATTTTATTTATATATTTAATATTTCTATCATCAAAAATAGACCTCATAACATTAGGTAGTATCCATGCACATGAACAAGGTATAGATACAAATAAATTAAAGTTTATTTTACTTTTAATAGTTTCAATACTTATGTCTTTTTCTGTAATGCTCACAGGTATTATTTCTTGGATTGGACTTGGAGTTCCTCACTTATCTAGGCTAATATGGAAAACCACAAGATTAAAAGAACTTCTAATCAACTCTGCTTTTGGAGGAGCTATTTTACTTTTAGCTTGTGATTTGTTTACAAGAGCTATAATAAAATTACCTCTTTTTAATAAAGGTATGATAGGAGAACTTCCTATATCTGTAACTACTTCTCTTTTTGGAGCTTTGTTTTTATTTATTTTTTTATATAAAAATATAAAATATAGTGAATAAATGAAATAATTAAAAATTATTACTGTGAGATTTTTTTTATGATAGAAACTAACAATCTAAATATTTTTTATGGCAAAAAACAAATTATAAAAGATATGTCCATTAAAATATCAAAAAATGGAATATATACATTAATCGGTGCTAATGGTAGTGGAAAAACTACATTTATGAAATCTCTTATTTTAGATACAAGTCTAAAAATAAATGGAGAAATTTTTATAAATTCTCAAAAGATAACAAAAAATAATATAGCAAAAAATATAGCTTTCATGCCACAATTTTTAGATTCTACTTTCCCATATTCCGTTTTAGAAGTAATTATGATGGGGCATAAAGAGTACATTTATTCATTAATTGAAAAAAAATCAATTAAGAATGATGCTTTATCTACTATGGAAGAGTTAGATATTTTATCTTTTAAAGATAGAAGTATACAAACTTTATCAGGTGGTGAAAAAGCAAAAGTATTTTTAGCAAAAACACTCTGTAAAAAAACTAATATTCTATTACTTGATGAACCCGATTCTGCATTAGATTTTAGTAATAAAATAAGTTTTTACTCACTACTTAATAAAATAAAAAAAGAGAAAATAATTCTTATGACTTCACATGATATTCTCTCGATTTCACTTACAGATTACATCATTCCTTTTTATGATAATTCAAATTATAAAACTATAGAAACGGACAAGATAAATAGAGAAAATATAAAAAAGATTTATCCAACACTAGATGTAAAGTTTTTAAATGAAAATCTGAATAATGTACTAAATTTATTTAATAATTAATTTTAATAAGAAAACTATATCCCACATATAATACTTGACTTATAAAGTTTATATAATATAATTAGATGTGTAAAATTTTTTGTAAGGGTAATTAAGTCTATGAATCTAAGTGAAAATACTTATCAA
>CAMRBQ010000146.1 GCA_947040495.1 uncultured Spirochaetia bacterium | reverse complement strand
GGAGCATTAATTGTGGACGAATATTTTTTGTGCTAAAAAGCCTTGCCATTCCAGAATCAAAACATTCTATAGCTTCTTCATATCGACCAAGATTATATAGAGCCATGCCTTTATTATTATAAATTATACTATAATCAGGCACAAAATCTTTACAATAATAAATTATTCTATTATTTGGATTAATATTTGAAGTCTTATCATATTTGTCAATCTTGCTTGGAACATAATCTTTACAATAATAAATTATTCTATTATTTGGAGCAATATTTAAAGCCTTATCAAAAATGTTAATAGCTTCTTTATAGCGACCAAGTTTATATAAAGTACCACCTTTATTATTATAAGCCCGCACATAATCTGGCCTAATATTTATAGCCCCATCATAATTTTTAATAGCTTCTTCATATTTAGCAAGACTATCTAGAGCAGAGCCTTTATTATTATAGGCTAGAGCATAATAAGTACCATCATAATCCCAGTTTCCTTCTTCTGGACAACCAAAATCACCTTTTGTTCCAATGTTCATTTTTATAGTATCTCCATAAAATGCAATAGATTCAAAATGTTCTCCCGACTCTATTCCGCTTTCTATAGAATGATTATTCAGATGTATACTTAATTTGTGAGCGGCATTATTAGCAATATAATCATATTCGAAATAATAAGTATGTTTCACATTTTCCTATGCATCTTGTATTGCTATACATTTAAAGTCTGTTAATTCATCATCAAAATAAATAGCAATTTTACCTAATGGAGTATTTAAATTCATCTTTCACCACTTGTTTAAAAAGTATGGATAGTTTTATTTTTTATAAAAGAGTCGAACTGTATTCCATCATACCAATCTTTGACAGTATAAAATTTCAAGCCTGTAATTTCACTACTAGTAATAGCGTCTACAACTGATTTATGATATATTTTTAAATGTGGTATTTCTTCTAATTTGAATATTAGACGTTTTTTCAAATCTATTTTATTTAGTGTCATGCTACTAAGTCTCATTTTTTTTATAGCAACACTTTTAGTCGAATTATCTATTTCAATTATAGACCTAGTTCTATCAAGACAATCAATATAATTATATATATGGACTAGATAATAGCTTTCATATGTGGCGCCATCATCATCTACAATTACACTTGGTAGTAGCTGTATATTATCAATATTAAATGAAGAGATAATGTCTGCAAGTTTTTGTGATACTACTGAGCTTGGGGAAGAATGATAGTCTCCAAATGTCGGATTCATAGGGGAGGGCTTAGCCAAATTAAATACAATTTTTGATTCTATATTTAACTCACTTTTTTGTTTGAGCAAGTCAAATACATCAAAATTTTCTTCCAATAATGGAAGAGATGGCGAAAAATCGGATGATATAATATAATAATCCAAATTTATATTTGAAGTATTAGAACAAATTTTCGGTTTTATCTTTAATACACCACTATCTTCCGCATCTTTTTTGGGCTTTACTTTTATTCGTACTTTATTTCCATTCATAAAAATACACCCCAAAAAAATATCTATTTACAATAGAAAGTATTGCAAAGTTTACTGATAGAAATAAATTAATTATTAAAGCTCAGCAAGTACTTCATCAGTGAGCTCAAGATTTGTGGCTACAGATGCAACATCATCATGGTCATCAAACAAAGCTAATATTTTAAGAACTTTTTTGGCATCACTAGTTGATATACCCATAGTATTATCTGCAATACGAACTATTTCAGCACTTATAGGGTCAATATCTTTTGTCTTCAAAGCATCAACAATAGTCGCAAGAGATTCCATAGAGGCTGTTATTGTAAACATTCCATCATCATTTTCAATATCTTCGACATCAGCATCTAATACTAATTCCATTAGCTCATCTTCAGTAATACCATTATCAGTAATAGCAACGACAGATTTCTTTTTGAATTGCCAGCCAACACAGCCAGCTTCACCCATATTACCGCCATTTTTACTAAATAAAGCACGTATTTCAGCAGCTGTTCTATTTCTGTTGTCAGTATTTGTTTCAACAATTATCGCAACACCGCCTGGGCCATAGCCTTCATATATCATTTCTTCAATGGCTTCAGCACCTTCGCCACTACCTTTTTTTATAGCACGCTCTATATTATCATTAGGCATATTAGCAGCCTTTGCTTTCATTATAACAACACGAAGTTTTGCATTCATAGAAGGGTCAGTACTACCGCCCTCTCTTACAGCAAGAGTAATTTCTTTTGCAACTTTAGACCAAATTTTTCCTTTCTTAGAATCATTTGCAGCCTTTTTATGTTTAATCGTAGCCCATTTGGAATGACCTGACATGTTTTCCTCTCTATAATTTTATTGATTTTATCTTATAATCTCCAAGGGTTATTATAAGATAATACTTCCCTATTGTCAATACTTAGAAATTATTGTTGTATATTAATTTCTTATACTAATAACATTTAAATTAAATATGTAGATTAGTATTTAGATATCCACATCCTTTGAATAATCTATGCCTTCGATTTCAAATCCATGTAAATGCATATATTCATTTCGATACATTTTTATATCCGCAACATCATGTAGGTTTTCTTCATTTATATTATTCCAAATATCTTTTACTTTGTTTTGTACATCTTTATCCATTTCATAATCATCAATACGTATTCTTCTTTTATCATCGACAGCAACATTACTTCCATTGTAAAGCCTGTCTGCAAGAAGCCTATATGATTGCTCTATACAACCCTCATGTGTACCAATTTCTTGCATAATTTTATATAATATAGCAATATAAAGTGGTACAACAGGTATTACAGCAGAAGCCCTTGTTACAAGTGCCTTATTTACAGATACATAAGCACTGCCATGAACTTTATCTTTTAATAGTTTATCTAATTCATTTGATGAGCTTTCAAGATGGTCTTTGGCTTTTCCAATTGTTCCCTTTCTGTATACATCTTCTGTCATAGATGGGCCAAGATATGAATATGCAACTGTAGTACATTTTTCAGAAAGTAGGTTTGCGTCAAGAAGTTTTTCAATCCATATTTTCCAATCTTCACCACCCATGACCTTAACAGTAGCTTGAAGTTCTTCATCTGTTGCGGGCTCAATTGTTACTTCACTCATTTTCTCTGTTAGAAAATCTATAGATTTGCCTGTAAATGGTTTGTTTAATGGCTTTAAAACAGACCTATATGTTATTCCATCTTTTGGGTCTGTTCGCATAGGGGAGGCAAGTGAATATATTATGATGTCTATTTTGCCATCAAAGAAAGTTTTTGCTTCCTCTATAACTTTATCTTTTGTCTCATCTGAAAAGGCGTCCATTACTAAGGTGCATTCTTTTATACCATCATTTTTGGCAGCCTCAGAAAATGCCATATTGTTATACCAGCCAGGTGTCGCTGTGCGTTTTTCTGTGGCCGCTCTTTCAAACGAAACCCCCATTGTGTGACTTTCACAGCCAAAAGCCAATGCTATACGCGTTGCTAGTCCATAACCACCAGATGCTCCTAATATGAGGGCATTCTTTGGGCCTTGTATCTTTGGTTTGCTTTTTATATATTCAATTTGTTTTAATATT
>CAMRBQ010000145.1 GCA_947040495.1 uncultured Spirochaetia bacterium | reverse complement strand
GAAGTGGCTAGTTGTGGACGAATATTTTTTGTGCTAAAAAGCCTTGCCATTCCAAGCACTTAAAAATAATTTTTCTATAGCTAATTTTAAAAAAAATAAAATTTATCCTGATATATGGGTAGAAATCGATAAAGACTCAATATTTGAGGAGCTTATAAATGAACTTAAAAAACCTTACATCCTTCTATGAGGAAAGCCTAAAAAACAAAAAAAATGTTCTTGTTAGTATATGTTAGATATTTATTTTAAAACTTTGCCTATAATTTTTTGATAAAATAAAATTTATATATGTTGACATAGTATGTAAATATTGTTATAATTGTATATCTGAGTTTGAGCGTTATCTATATTAAGATAATATTATTCATCAAGATCGGCTGAGGGACAGGCCCTATGAAGCCGTAGCAACCATTGGTATTTCTATACTCAAAAGGTGCTAATTCCTGCAAAGATTTTTTGTGAATCTTTGGAAGATGAAAGGAAGTAATACTGCATATTTCTGGTAGACTTTTTATTTAACCTTTCTATAAAATATCTTGTTGTTATTTATAATTATATAGTTATTGCTATAAAAACATGAAAATAAATTATTTTAGGAGAATAAAATGTCAGAAATAAAAAACTATCATTTTTCATCAGAATCTATTACCGAAGGACATCCTGATAAAATATGTGACGCTGTAAGTGATGCAGTATTAGACGCTTGTCTAAAAGATGATGTAAACTCTCGCGTGGCTTGTGAAACATTAGCTAAAACGGGTATGATAATGATTGCAGGTGAGATAACAACAAATGCAAAATTAGATTATCAAGATATTGTTAGAAGTACGGTAAGACGCATAGGTTATACAGATAGCAGTATGGGTTTTGATGCAGATACATGTGCTGTTATTGAGGCTATACAAAAACAATCATCAGATATTGATATGGGTGTAACAGCAGGTCATGGCGAAAATAATAAGGCAGGAGCAGGAGCTGGCGATCAAGGTATTATGTTTGGTTATGCTATAAATGAAACACCAAATTTTATGCCTTTAACAATAGATTTAGCAAATAAACTATGTATGAAATTAAGTGAAGTAAGAAGAGATGGTTCTGTCAATTATCTTCGTCCAGATGGAAAATCTCAAGTTACACTTGAATATAAAGATGGTAAACCTCATGTTATAAGTGCTGTCGTTATATCATCTCAGCATGCGGAAGGAATAGAGCATAAAAAAATTGAGAATGATTTAATTGAAAGTGTTGTAAAGCCTGTGTTACCAAAAAACTTACTAAATGCTGAAACTAAATACTATATTAATCCAACAGGTAATTTTGTGATTGGTGGTCCTATGGGAGATTGTGGACTTACGGGGCGTAAAATCATTGCTGATACATACGGTGGTCATGGTGCTCATGGCGGTGGTGCATTTAGTGGTAAAGACCCTTCAAAGGTGGATAGAAGTGCTTGTTATATGTCTCGCTATATCGCTAAAAACATTGTTGCTTCAGGAATTGCTGATAGAGTGCTTGTTCAGCTTGCTTATGCAATTGGTGTTCCAGAGCCGTTATCTGTTTATGTGAATACTTATGGTACTGGAAAAGTTACAGATGAAGAAATAGCAGCGATTGTAGAAAAAGAGTTCGATTTAACCCCTGATGGTATTATTTCAAAACTTGATTTACGTCGTCCAATATATCAAAAGACAACAGCTTATGGACATTTTGGTCGTGAGGATAAAGATTTTACTTGGGAAAAAACAGACGCTGTAAATTTTTTCAAAAAATAATATTTTAAATTAAAGTATATTATATATATATTATCGCTAGAGATAAAGTAATAATTTTGTCTCTAGCGATTTTTTATATTAAAAATGTTGATAAAACACATAAATTCATTGACAATATCTCAAATATTAATATACTTAGTGGCTATTACGGCTATTACGGCTTATTTTACAGAGGCGGATATCATGAAAAAAAATATTGTTTTAACGATACTGATATTAATGTTTATGTTTGGTTGTTCTAATAATAAAGAAGATAAAATCATTTTAACTATGGGCTCATGGAGAATAGATGATGTTTTACAAATGAATGGTTTACTTAATAAATATACTGAATTAAATCCAAATGTTGAAATACAATTCAAACCAACTAATCCACCTGATTATAATGCTACTTTGCGTTCTAAACTAGAAAATGGCACAGGTCCAGATATAATTTATGCTAGGAGTTATGATACAGGTAGAGAGCTATTTGAGGATGGCTTTTTTATGGATGTATCATATTTAACAAATCTTCAAAAAAATTTTTCGGATACAGCTCTTGACGCTTGGAAAACTGTTGATGGAAAATCTTTTGCTGTTCCTTTTATGGCTGTTTCACATGGTATATATTATAATGAAGATATACTTAGAGCAAATGGTGTTACAAAATTTCCAGATACTTGGGAAGATTTTTTAATGATGTGTCAAAAGTTAAATGATGTGGGGCTTGTCCCAGTAGCAAATGGCTTGGGCGATGAGTGGGATGTAAATGAGGTCGTATTTATGAGCCTATTGCCTAATTTTATAGGTGGCTCGGAAGGAAGGCTTGCATATGAAAGTGGGCAACGTCCTTTCAATGATGAGGCTATGGTTAAAGCTTTTTATGCAATGAAAGATTTAAGTCAATATTTACCAAGAGGTTATTCGACATTAACTTATAATGATGCTATAGAACTTTTCGCTACAGGTAAGGCCGCTATGTATTTTGATGGTTCTTGGAGTTTGAGTTTATTTAATGATGTGGCGTTTAAGTGGTCTGTTGCGGCAGTTCCTCCACCAGAGGGTTCTGATCCTCATGTTGTATTTCATGTTGATGCTGGGCTTGCTATGAATCCTGCTACAAAATATCCTAAAGAGGTGGAAGCATTTTTAGAGTGGCTGACTACTAAAGAGGGTGTTATAGTGGCGACAGAGTTTATGCCTTTGGGTATGTTTTCGTTAATAAATAATCCTCCTCCTTTATCAAATAAGCAGGCTAATAATTTTTTATCTTTAAATAGTGATCGTTCTACTGATGTTCGCTTTACTTGGCCTAAGCTTATGGCTGGTGAGCCTTCTGCTTATCAACTTTTAAACCAAAGTCTTATAAAAGTTATGACTGGTCTTGAAAGCCCAGAGCAGGCTGCTGATAATTTGGCTAATGGACTTGCAACTTGGTATAAGCCTACGATATAGATTGTTTTCTAAAGATTTATTACCTTTATGCTACGAAGCCTTTAATTCTTTAAGATTGATATTTTTTTAGAATATTAACATAAAAAAATTACATACATAGTAAAATTTGTAAATTAAAAATATGTGAGAACCAATGATTAAAAATAAAGCATTTTTTATTTTATGGATGTTTTTTTTATAACAATTTATACATATGCTCAGACTATATCTAATGATATTATTTCGAAATATTTTGACGAAAAAGATTATTCTATTAAAGATATAATTTATTTTTCAAGAAATAGTTTAATACTTGTACTTGAGTCAAAAGAAAAAGAGCCATATGTTTTTGAGGGTTATACATTGATTTTTGGAATGGCAAGGCTTTTTAGCACAAAAAATATTCGTCCACAACTAGCCCCTT
>CAMRBQ010000144.1 GCA_947040495.1 uncultured Spirochaetia bacterium | reverse complement strand
AAGTCAAAAAAAACTTTGCTTGAGTTTTTAGTTATTTGATAATATTATGTTATTCTAATTAGTATAAGGAAATAATTATGCCTAAAGAAATTAAAGATATGCCTAGAGAAATTAAAATTTTACTGCCGACAACAAAAATAAAAGAGTCAGTTAAATGTGAAAATACGAAGCAAGCTTACAAAATATTTAGAGAGATTCTGAACTTCGAGGCGATTGAGCTTAGAGACACAGAACATTTTTGGATTATGGGAGTAGATAATTCAGGTTATGTTACTTGCATTTATATCGCCGCCATTGGTACTAAAAACTGGGAACGCCTTGACCCAACTGATATTTTCGGCACGGCAATTTATTATAAATCGAAAATAATTTACATGGCTCATAATTGCAATGGGCGTTTTGAAAATATAAATTTATGTATCAAAGATTTTAATTTGATGAACCAGCTTTATCATGCCTGCCTACCTTTTTTGATTACTATAGTCGACCACATAATTTTGACTGACGACACATATTCGAGTTTTATTGAAAACGGATATATGGAACTTATTTTTTTAAGCGACATGTATAAAAGCTATATCGAAATTGAGCCTAAAATAATACGTGACAAGGAGGAGTACGGCGAGAGAGAAAAAGAAATTGGCAAGCAAGTAGGTTTTGTTGAGGGCAAGCAAGAGGGGGAGATAATTGGAATTGATAAAAGAAATATTGAGATAGCTAAAAAAATGTTATCTGATAATGAAGAGATATCTAAAATTGTTAAATATACTGAACTGACTTCTGAAGAAATTTTGAAAATTAAGGAAGATATGGGATTGTAAGTTAGATTTTAAAAGTATAGGAGATTCAAAATGATAAAATTTGATAGTGAAGTAAAAATTAAATCTATTATTAAAGATGAGAATAATGAAAGCACTTATTCTGTGTTGACAGAAATATCTGCACATGTATTTAAAAGTATGATAAAAGAATACAAGTGGACGGAAGGTAATCAAAAAATAGCACAAAGAAAATTTATTACAGGTACGCAAAAATCAAGATTGGTACAAAAAAGACTACAAAAAGACATTGAGTTAGGATCTATTCTTCCTCCTATAGTTATGGGACTGATTGATGAAGATTTTGATGGAAATCAAATTAAAGACGACACTGAAGGTCATCAATATATAATTTCTATGCTAAAAAAGTGTATAGATTATATTTTTATTTTAGATGGAGTTCAGAGATGTAACAATATTGTTATTGCATCTAAAATTAAAAACATTAATTTACGTATTGAATGGTGGATAACAAAAAAAATAGATATTGCTTTAGACCGTATGCTTATATTAAATTTTGCTCAAACCCCATGGGATTCAAAGCAACAAAGCAAGGCTATTCTTAGTTTATTTAAAAAAGCAGACGATTATTTTGAAGATTTTTCAGAAGGTTTTAAGACTGAATTAGAAAAAGAACCACACAAATTTTTAGAATGTCTATTCTCATTTAAGCAAGGTAAAAACAATGTTTTTATTAAAGATGAAGTAAGTAGTGTGTTTCTTAAAGAAAAAAATTCTAATAATCCTACTAAAGAAATATTAGATAATTTTGGGATAGTGTACAAAATTGCACAAGAATGGTCAAAGTACTTAGTAGCAGAACATTCAGTACGTGTAGGAATATGTTTAGCTCTTGCTGATATTATATCTACAGATAAGCAGATTGACGAATCAAGTAAATATAAATTAAATATACTTGATAAATGGTTATCAAACTTAGAAGAACTAGGAAAAAACCGCAATGAAGTTAGCAGTAAAAAAAGTGATACCGCAAACTATTTAGCTTATACTACTCTTAAAGAGTGTTACGGTAAGATTAAAAGTGCTATTGGTATAAGTTCACGTGAAATGTTTAGATATGCATTCAAAGAGATATTTATTAATATTATTGCTAAAAAAGGAATGTGGGCTAACCCAACAGAAAGTGATGACACCTTATCAGAAATACAAGAAGAATTTGGAGATATTTGGGAAAATGCATATAATCAAATAGGTTCTAATAAAAAAGAAGAGTAATTGTCATGAATTTTTTAACATTAACAGAATATTATTCTCGCTATAGAAAAAAAGATTTAAATGTCCCTAAAGATTGGAACGATGCAATTTTTTCTGATTATATATTTCTTAAAACAAAATCTAAAGATTTACTTGTTTTTAAATTAGAAGATAGCGATGGGGCTAGTACATTTTTTGCTTGTACTGAAATAAATAATAATTTAGAAATAAATAATGATTTCTCAATGAGTAATGAAAGTATATATATAATTGAAGACAATAATGAACTATTAAGCGAAACTAGAGAGCAAATTAAAGTGATTTATCGCTTATTAACTCAACATAAAGAAGCAAAATTGTATGCTTTAGAAAAAGAAGAAATATCATATTCGGAAATATTCGAACCTTTTGAACTTCAATTTATTGAATTTAAAGATACTTCATATTCAGAAATATTACTGTCTTATATGTTTTATAAAATTGATACAGACTATAATAAATGCAAAACAGAAATTGATATAGAAGCTATTCAAAACGAAATAACAAACATAGCTTTAGATGAACAATATAAAGAACATATAAAATATATTTGCGATTTTTTTTCATATAGAGAAGACGAACATCTTTTTATATCTTTTTATGCTTATTTAGAAAGTCAAGTTGAATCTAAAGAAATATTTACAATAGACAAGTTATGTAGTGATTGTAAAAAATTAGTATTTTGTGATAAATGTAAAGATGATAAATTTACAGGAAAAAACTGGAATGGTGTTAAAGAAAAATTAAAACCTATTAAAGAATTAAAGATTGATAATAATTTCATATTATATTCAGAACTCAAAAAACATAGAAATTCAATTTTTCATCATAAAAAAGAAAGAGATGAAGCATGGAAAATTATTAATGATGGCTTTAAAGAATGTTTATATAGTATGTTACTTAGTATCTTATTGCTTATTAAAAAGTAATAAACTATTGATTATTTATTTTATTTCGTTTCTCTTTCCGAAAGCTCGACACTCAAGTTACATTTATGTTTGTTCGATGAGTGGAGAGCTTCTGAGTTCCGCCAAATACCCAAATGTTTTGGCGGCGAGTTGCGATACCACGAAGTGGTGAGCTTTGTTCGACGCAAGCCAAAATATTTAAAAAATGGGTCTCCACGTCTGTGCGCAAAGCGAATGCAAGGATAAGCTAGCAAAAAAAAGTATAAAGATGTCAAATAGAATTTCCTCATACTGCAAGGATAAGCTAGCAAATTATATAAAAAGATGTCAAATAGAATTATGCCCAAAGATCACCATAATAAAATTTATCCATCAGTATAGAACCCTCATAATACCTCTCCATTTCTGCCGCAATAATGTAAATCTTGAGTGCTTTCGCTTCTTCAATAAATGGTAGGTCATGCATCCGTTCTCTGAATGCAACGGTTGCCCTCCGCTCTCCCTCGTCAATATTGAATGTTACAGGATATGGTTTCAGTGGCAAGTCGTTTGCTGGCGATTTTTGTTTTTCGCGATACTCGTCTCTTTTTTCTTCATAAATTAATTTTGCAATATGCATAGCTTGAGTATGTGGAGGGTCTATCGAATATTCTTTGTGCTGGGCACTTCTTTTTT
>CAMRBQ010000143.1 GCA_947040495.1 uncultured Spirochaetia bacterium | reverse complement strand
ATAAAACTAATCAATAAAAATATTAATATCTCATTTTTTATGATAAGCATTATACGGTAGTAACACATGTTTTTTTTCGAGATTAATGGATTTTAAAAAACTAGAAATAGCATCCAAATTTTGAGGTGTATCAGTAATACCAGGTATTAAGGGTGTTCGAGGAATAATTTCAAGTTCTGTATTTATAAGATTTTTTAAATTTTCAAGTATTAATTTATTACTAGTCCCAGTATACTTAATATGATTTTTTTCATCCATAATTTTTATATCATACAAAAGACCAAATGTATATGGGAGCAGCAACTCTTGGAAATACTGATAATCAAAATAACCACAAGTTTCAAAAATAATCGATACATTTTTAGCGTGAAGCATTTTAGCTACATCACTAATATATGAGATATGAGAAATAGGTTCTCCCCCAGAAAAAGTTACTCCCCCATTAGAAACTTTATAATATATACTATCTCTCATAAGGAATTCAAAAAGTACAGAGGGCTCATAATACTTAGCTTCGCTAGATTCATATTCCCAAGATTCTGAATTATGACACCAACTACAACGAAGAGGACAGCCTTGCATAAAAACAACAGACCTAATCCCTTCACCATCAACTGTACTTCCTCGTATTATATTAAAAACAAGTGGTAAATTATTTGTCATCTGCAAAACGAGGCATATGACGTAATTTCAAGAGAAGATGTGTCGCCATATAAGCAAATTTACCAATATAGTTTATATTTCCTCTAAACGAAATATCTTGACTAAGCATAAAGTTCAACATATCAAATGATCCAGACAAGATAATCTTATAAAGAGTTTTATCATTTTTAAATATTAGAGAAAATGTTGGGTCAACTACTTTTGCATTCATGTGAACTTTCATCTTTGAATCCTTAAAAGTAGCACTAACACAAAAGTCTTTTTCTTTATCAGTAAATAAATATACTGCCTCAAAATCTTTAATATTCTCCTTGTAATGAGAATTAAAATAAAAAGAAGCACTCATAAACTTAAGTACTACACATATAAGCAAGCCGCTTAGTCTCCCGCTTAAAGCAAGCTCATTTTCTTCATGACATTCTAAAAAGTCTTTTTTTAACTTCTCGTACATTTCTATTATATCTTTATCACTACCAACTAAACTACTCCTTCTTTCTTCAGACATTTCATCTTGTAGATTATTTAATCTTTCAAACTCCATCTCTAACTGTAATTTTAATTTATCATCTAATTTTTCAATTTTATTCATAATCTACCACCTTTTTTCCATCAGAAATATTATATTCAGACCTTGAGATTAATTCATCTTTCATAGCATCATTTAAATCATTAAAATAAGCAGAGTATCCTGAAACTCGCACCAATAGGTCTTTATAATTATCAGGATGTTTTTTTGCATCACAAAGCATTTTATGTGACATAATATTAAACTGAACTTGCTGCCCTCCTTTCATAAAATAAGGTTCTATAAAATCGCCCATTTTTTTAGCATCTTCAGGAGAATCTATCTTAGTAAATTTGATATTTAAAGCTTCCCCACCAGGTATATGATTATAACCAAGTGCCGCTACAGAGTTAAAACATTCAGGTAAACTTGCCATCGTACTTGAAGAAGGTGTAATTCCGCTAGCAAATGGTATATTAGCCTCCCGTCCATTTGGTAATGCATGACAGATTATCCCCTGCCCTGAATGATTTGTCATTGTCCAATAAGCAGGACGATATTTTCCACCACGATAATTAGTGTATGACTGATAAGTATCATATAGTAATTTAATCAAATATTTTGAATGACCTTCTTTAATTTCTTCTTCTGTGCCATATTTCAGACAAGAATTTATTAAATGCTTCTTAAAATCTGCATGCCCTTCAAAATCACAACGAATAATTTTAATAAATTCAGCAAATGAACAAATCTTATCATCAAAGACTACTTTTTTAATTGCATTAAGAGAATCTACAACATCAGCAAAAGCAACATGCGTCGCACCAGAGGAATTATAAAGAGCACCACCAAAAACAAGGTCTTTTCCTTTTTTCAAAGGACCCTCAAACAAAGCTGATAATAATGGTGTAGGAAGCATTTTTTGATGTATTTTCGCCATATTTTCATTTAGTTCAACTGCCTGCCCTATGAGCCACTTAAGCTGTGTTTCAAAAGCATTTAGAAAGTCATCAAAAGTTTTAAATGCTTCTGGATTTCCTGTATTAGGACCAAACTGTTCTTCTCCTGTTATATAGCGTTTCCCATCATATAAAGCCATTTCTATCACAGCACTTAAATTAAGTATTATAGAACTTGAAGCATCATAGCTTCTGCCTGAAGAAGAAAGTTCAACACAGCCGACAATTGAATAATCTCGAGCATGATTTATATCAAAACCTTGATTTAATAGAGTTTTTATATTAGCAACATCATTATGCAATGCAGGAACAGCCCTCGTTTCCCCAATAACCTCACAAACCCTATTGCGATACTCTTTTGAATTTTTTTCATAGTTATACCTAGCATTCATGCTTGGTTCTCTTGACTTGAGCACCTCTGTAACACGGAGCATAATATATGTTAGATCATTTACTGCATCTTCTCCATTTTCATCAATACCTCCAACAGTTACAGCAGGGGCAGAACTTGCTCCTCCAAATAATTCTTCCGAAACTTGTGGCACAAGATTTACATTATCACCTAATTTAATCCACATACTTCCAACAATATTTATAGCCTCTTCTACAGAAATGACACCATTATCAATATCATGGCGATACCATGGATAAAGGATTTGATCAAGCCTACCAGGGCTTATTGCCATATTCATGTTCTCAGCATGAATTGCAACAAGACAAAGCCATACAGCGTTTACAGCCTCACGGAATGTTTCTGGTCGTTTTCGGGGAACATTTCTACAAACAACTGCCATCTCCAGAAGCTCTTTTTTTCGTTTAGGTTTTTTTTCTTTTTTGGCAAGCGATTCTGCCTCATCTGCCAAGTTAGAAACATACACAAGGAAACCTTTTAAAACTGTAATAACAGAATTATAAAATTCTTTAGTCTCACCTGAGCTAGCAGTCATTTTATTCTCGGCGTCCTTTATAATTTCATCTACTCCCTCTTTAAGAACCCGTTCAAAATTAGGTACCGTATGAGATATACAGCCTGCCTTTGCTGAAACATAAAAAATAAATTTCTCAAGCAATTGTATTGGAACATAATCGTTACCATGCTTCTTTTTTGATGAAGATAAAACATCTCTATCAATCCAATAAGGAAAAATATCAAAATTGAGTGCTTCTGCTTCTTTTTTTGTTAGCAGCATAGGATTTTTTTCCCGACGAGTTATAGTTTCAAGTTCTGACCAAATAGTAAGCCCTATAAACTCAGGATAGAGAGGAGCAGACTTAAACTTAGAGCCTGTAGTACCCGCAAGCATATTATCATCAAAGAAAACAGCTTTTTTATTAATCAAATAATTACTCACAGCCTGAGCTCGATAAAGCATCGGCTCTTTTTCCATAGAGGGATAATCTTTATGAGAACAATTTTCTCTCGTCATATACTGGGTTATATGCAGAGCCCTTTCAATACAAATCTCTACTGGTGCTTTAATTAAAACATTCTTCAAATTTAAAATGTACTCAAAATCATAATTCTTTAATCTAATGTCTTCAAATGTAACTTTATTCATA
>CAMRBQ010000142.1 GCA_947040495.1 uncultured Spirochaetia bacterium | reverse complement strand
GTAAAAAATGACCTGTTACCATAAAAATACTCCTTAATTTTATTTTCTTTCTATATAAGTATTGTTTATTTTTTTCTGATTGTCAAATTTTTTTGTTTCTTTTTGTCTTTTTTTATAAAAAATTTGTTTATTTTGAATAAATTTCAAGAATTTTAAATAATATTTCTTTATATTGACTTGAATATATAAATTTTACTGGATTAACAGTATTTTATAATTTTAGCATATTAATTATAAATATAATTATTAATCGATGAAATAGAAAAAAATAAAAAGTGATCTATAATTAGGTGATATGGCAATACTATAATTATGCTAAGGATAGCTATAATTTCTATTATAGCAAGTCTTTTATACTAGGAATTATCTATGCTATTTGGTTTATTAGAGAGTAAATATTAATTCATTGCTATAAGCATAATTATCGCAATGGAATTAAGAAGCATATTTATTCGTTGTTTGTTAGGTCAAATTGGGGATGAGTATTTTGCTTTAAAATTTTATTAATTCTTCTATGGAGGGCTCTGGTCTTCTTAAGTTCAAAGAAGTAGCAATTTTAAATCCGTATAATTTAAAAGATAACAAAGGCTATCATCAAACTATTGTTGATGTGAAGGCAAGTACTAATAGCGACAAAGTCGTGATTATAGAAATACATGTTGATATAAACAAGGGGTAACCTAATAGTAACAAGAGAGTCTTTTAAGGCTCTCTTGTTTTTGTATTTCATACCACACTAATACAAGGCGAGATTATCTTAACGGTAATGCTCTTTTATAAACACTCCCTGTATTAAATCAAAGTAAATAATCATTCCAAAAATTAACATTATTTTTTAATCCTTCAATACTTATATCTAACACTCTTTTGTTTGAAGATTCTAATTCTTGCTTTGATAGTTTTGTAAGTCCAATTTCCAAAAGTAAATCATCAAGATAAAGGTTGTTGTCTATTTCGCTAAGCTTATTGGCAGACAATATTTCTTCATATTTTTTCATTTCCTTAGTGTTTGTTTTCCATTTTTGTTTAGCGTCAGTTGCATCATCTATGTTTGATATATCATCTATTTTTTGGTATACATTAGAATTGTCATTTACTAAAATATCAAATGTAAAGTTAAATTCAAAACATTCATTAACTTTTTCAATTCTAAGTAAACCAATTGTAATCCCTCTGGAAATTTCAAAGATAGAAGTAGGAATACGAATGCTTGTTATAAATTTACTAATAACATCATAGCGTTCTTCTTCTGCCATTTCTTTCATTTTACTATAATTTTTATTATAACATTCACTGTAGTAATCTTTAGTTTTTAGAAAACCAAAATGTACAAATGCATTATCACTTGTTTTACCACTATAATCATAAATCTTTATCAGTATATCTTTACCACAAAAATATTGATAATTGCGAATAAGTAATAGTTCAGCAGCACCTCCTTCTCTTGCCCCATTTGTAATATCACCCGAATGAGCCATAAATGTATTTGTTTTTTCTTGTTCAGTTATAGGTTTTTCTCTAAAAGAGTTAATAGTAGTGAAGTCAACATTTGTTTGACTTCTCACAACTTTAATATTTTTTTGACTATCATAAAGTACATCATTAACTATAGTAGATAAATCATAATCATTTGCTTCTTTCCAATATATGCCAAAATTTATAAGCTCATTTGATTTCTCTTGTGTGATAGGTACTGTGATTTTTATTTTACTTCCAAGTGCTATATTATCATACAATCCCTTTCGCCTTGAAATAACAGCTGGTTTGAAATAATCATCTGTGTAAAAGCTTTCATATCCTGCGTACAGTTTTTTCATTCTAACAATAATTTTTTGTTTTATACTATTTTTAAAATTTTTATGTTCATTTATATTGTCTATATTTTTGTATTGCTTGTAAAATACTTTGCCATTTCTAATAATTATAGATTTATAACGAAAGCCCTTTTCGCTACAAACAATACTATCAGCAACTGTTTTATATATTTTTATAAGCTCGCTCAAAGTACAAGAATCTAATAATTCTAAATTACAAGTGCTAACAATATGCAATTTTTCATTTAATATAAATGGTTTGTGATGAGTTTTACTAAGCTTGGCTATTTTGTTTATTCTTTTAATCACTATATCATATATACTACTTTGTTCATTTGCTGTTTTTATTTCTTTATAAATATTACTTGCTATTATATTTTCTTTATCATAATTTTTTATAGAACTTAAAAAATTACCTGCTGTAATATTATTTTCCTCATTTTCTAAAGAAGCATATCTAAAACATTTTTTTATAGCAATGAATAAGTGTTTATGCCTATTGTAGCCCCTTGACAAAACTTCCATATTACTCAAATTATTTATAATAAAACATATCATTTCTTTGGCTTTGTTTAGGTTTGCTTCAAAATTCAAACTATCTTTAAGAGGCAATATTTTTTTATCTGTGTCTACACTTGCTTCAAAGTTCATATTCTCAATTTTTTTTACAGGCTTTTCTATTTTTTGTTCAGATATTAAGAATTTTATTTTCAATCCAATTTTAGACATTAAATGTTTTTTCAGCATTTTATTTTTTACAAATGGTACTTGTAATTTTGTTGCCAGTAATCTAAAAAACTCGTCGCTACTACTTACTATATATGTTGCTAGTCTTGCCATTATCAAAATAGAGCGTATGTCTCGTGAGGCTATTTTTTCTTCAATATTTAAATATATTTCTTTACTTAGATATTTTATGAGTATGCCCAAATCTAGTTTATTTGAAAAATATTTTGTATCCTCATTACTTTGATAAGTTTCCCCACACAATTCTAATAAATCTATAAGTATTCTTTGTTCTGTAATATTTGGTATCCAAGCACTACCTAGCTTTTCTAAAATAATATTTTTTAAGGCTTGCTCATCAACTATTCTTACAATCTTCATCTGCTCTGTTATTTTGCTTAAATCGGAAGAAGCTATTTCAGTGTATGAAGTTGTAGACATCTGTTCCAATAATATTCTAAGCATATTATCAAACTTGTCTTGCCTATAATCTATTAAATATTGTCCTATAACATTAAAAAAGTGAATGCCACTTTTAAAGTTTTTTATAGTTTCATTCCAATCTTTATAAAATGTTGTACTAAAATCTGGTGTTAGTTCATTTAAAATATCAAATGTGTTACTATTTATAGTACAAGCCCCATCTTTTTTATCATATACAAATATATAGCCTTGTTTTGATAACTCTTTCATATAGCTATCTGAAAGGTTATCATCAGATTCTTTATCTTCTAAAAGTACAGAGAACAAAGGGTATATCAATACATTTAGATTCTTTTTTGTAATTGCTGTTTGCTTGCAAATATTAAATGTTGTATTCATATTATTTTTTCCTAGAATAAAAAATAGATATTAATGTTAGTATAAAATTATAGGTGATATATAACTAAAATACTTTACAGGTAAATAAAGGAATACATTTGACCTATACTACTTACATTAATATCTATTAAAACTACAGGTGGTATATAACTTATGATCTTATCCCATACCTGGGGTTAACACTTTAATAAGGAATACGCTTGACCTATATATTCTATACAATAAACTTTAATAAATAAAAGTCAATAATGATAGTTAATGTATAAATATAGTAAGTTGGAATGGCAAGGCTTTTTAGCACAAAAAATATTCGTCCACAACTAGCCCATTCCTCTAGCGTCAATATTCTCTAACAT
>CAMRBQ010000141.1 GCA_947040495.1 uncultured Spirochaetia bacterium | reverse complement strand
TATTAAATAATCCTTGTTTATAAAATAATTTTAAAAAAATTAAAATTAAGAATAAAAATAAAAAAAAAATTAAAAAATAAAAAAAAACTATATTTTATTAAAAATACTAATATTTTTTGGATAAAATATTGACATCAGCCTTAAAAAAGAATATACTTAACTATATTCACTCATAAATAATTTAAATTATTATTGAGTGATTGTATTTAATTATCCGCTTGTATTTAGGCTAATATATAAGTCTATTTACTGTGGGGTTGTAAAATAGATATTAAAAATATTTGTTTTAGAAGTGTTCGTATAAAATCGTTTGAAGAATATATTAAAAATGATAAATTTGTATATTACTTCAATAACTTAAGGAGATTATGATGTCTACTTTTATTAAAGAATTAAGAGATTCTATACCTAGATTGGATGCTCTTGATAAAATAACTGGAAAAACGAAGTATCTACAAGATATTGATTTTGGTGATGACGTTTTACATGCAGTTACTGTTCGTTCTACAAAGGCACGTGCAAAATTAATAAAAATCAATGTCCCTCAATTGCCAGATGGCTATTATACTATTGATGCTAGTGATGTTCCGGGTAACAAAGAAATGCAAATGATTATTGCTGATTGGCCACCTTTTGCTTATGATATAGTAAGATTTATTGGCGAGGCTATTTTGTTAGTTGTTGGTCCTTGCAAAAATAAAGTATATGAGATAGCAGATCAAATTACTATAGATTATGAAGAGATGACGCCTTCGTTTACTATGGAAGATTCTGAAAAACTGGTTGGTGGGGCTGTGCATGGTGATGACAATATATTTGTATCATTTAAAGCAGGTTATGGAGATACGGATAATGCTTTTAAAAATGCAAAGCAAATATTAGAAGAAACTTACTATACCCCTCATCAAGAGCATTTGTATATGGAGACAGTAGGGGCTATCGCTAGAATCGAAAATGATAAAGTTGCTATATATTCATCTACTCAATGCCCATTTTATGTAAGGCATTCGGTGGCACCTGTTTTGGGATATGAAGATGATGATTTAAAAATAGTCGCTCCTCCTATAGGCGGTGGTTTTGGTGGTAAAGAGCATTATTCTGATGTAGTTGCTTCTACAGTGGCTGTTGCTTGTCATAAACTAAAAAAGACTATTAAATGTGTTTTGGATAGACAAGAAGATATAGCATTTACAGTAAAAAGGCAGCCTGCCAAAATAAATATTAAAGTGGCGCTTGATGAAAGTAATAATATAACAGCTGTTGATATAAAGGCAGATATGGATGCTGGTGCTTATGAGGCTTGCTCAAGAGTAATCATGCAAAGATGTACTTATACTGCTGCTGGTGTTTATAATTTCCCAACTGTAAAGATTTTTGGGCGTGCATTTGCTACTAATAAGCCGCCTTCTTGTGCTTTTAGAGGCTTTGGTGCCCCTCAAGCTATTTTTGCTATTGAACGAATGATGGACAAAGTAGCCAATCATATTGGTATGGACCAAGTTCTATTACGTAAAAAATATTTAATCAAGCAGGGTGACACTACTGTAACAGGTGGTAAATATCATGATAATATTATATTAGATAAATTATTAGACAAAACATTAGAAAAAATTGATTATGATAAAAAAACAAAAGAATATGGTAGAGGAAAGTATAGAGGAGTAGGTATTTCATGTTTTATACATGGATGTGCCTTTACTGGAAGTGGTGAGAGAGATATTATAAAATCTAAAGTAAGACTTCTTAAAGAAAATAACAAGGTTACTATATTTACATCTAATACAGAAATAGGACAGGGGTTATATACTACATTCATAAAAATAGTAGCAAAAGAATTAGGTATCCCTATAGAGGATATAGATATACATGAATATGATACTACAAAGATTTGTAATTCTGGACCTACAATTGCTTCTCGTTCTATTATGATAGTAGGTTATTTACTAGAAGGAGCAGCTAGAGAGCTAAAATCTAGATGGAATGAAGGTGATAGAGTAGAAGTTCTAGGTAATTACAAACATCCAGACCATCTTATACCATGGGATACAAAAGAGTTTAAAGGCGATGCCTATCCTAGTTTTGGTATTGGCGTTAATGCTGTAGAGGTAGAAATAGATAAAACAACTTTTGAAATTGAAATAAAAGATGTTTGGGGTGTATTTGATTGTGGATACCCTATAGATGACCTAATTGTAGAAGGTCAAATCAAAGGTGGTATGATGCAGGCATTAGGTTGGGCATTCTTGGAAAAGATTGAAGAAAAAGATGGTAAATTTTTACAAATTAAAATGTCTGATTATATGATACCTACAAGTTTGGATGTTGGAACTATTAATGCTTTGACTATTAATGAACCTTATGAATATGGTCCATCTGGAGCCAAAGGATTAGGCGAGATAACATTTGACGGGGCTGCTGCTGCTTTGGCAACAGCTGTAGATAATGCTTTAAATCATCATTTTAATAGGATTCCAATCCTTCCAGAAAATATTGCGGAGGTTTTATAATATGTCAATAAAATTTAATGTAAATGGTAAAGACTTTGTTACAGAGAGGGACCCACTTAGTCGATTAATCGATGTTTTGAGAGAAGAGTTAAATCTCACAGGGACAAAAGAAGGATGTGGCGAGGGCGAATGTGGGGCTTGTGCTGTATTATTAAATGGTAAGATTGTAAACTCATGTTTAATACCTATAGCAAATGTTGAAAATGCTAAAGTTGTTACAATTGAAATGTATAGTGAGACAGAAAAAGGTAAAGTTGTTGCCAATGCTTTTTTAGAAGAAGGTGCTGTTCAATGTGGATATTGCATACCTGGGATGGTTATAGCTGCTGAAAATATACTTAGTGAAACTAATGGTAAGCCTACAGAAGAGCAAGTGCGTACAGGAATTGCGGGCAATTTATGTAGATGTACTGGGTATGACCATATAGTTAATGCAGTATTAAGAGCGTCTGATGATGCTTCAGAACTATGGGAGACTAAATAATTATGACTAATACATATATAGCAAAAACTTTGGAAGAAGCTTTAAATATTAAAAATGAAACAGATGTGCTTGTATTTGCAGGTGGTACTGATTTAATGGTATCACACTTTATTGGAAGTGAAACTGTTATTAAATTTCCAAAGCCTACTCTTCATATATCTAATATTGAATCTCTAAAACAAATAGAAGTTAAAGATGATTCTATAGTTATAGGTTCATTAGTAACTTTTAGTGATATTGAAAAAAGTGCTTTAGTACCAGAATGTTTGGTTTCGAGTGCAAAGAAAATAGCAGGTCCTCCTATTAGAAACATAGCAACAATTGGTGGCAATATTTCTAATGCCTCTCCTTCAGCAGATAGTTTGGCATCTCTATATTGTATGAATGCGAAATTGGTATTAAAAAGCAAAAATGATGAAAGAATAATACCTATAAAAGAGTTTATAACTGGGGTTGGGAAAACTTCTATAAAAAAAGAGGAAATACTCACTCATATAATAATACCAAAAGAAGAATATTTAAGTGTACTTTATAGAAAAGTAGGTACTCGAAAAGCAAATGCATTATCTAAATTAGCTATTTGTGCTTTAGTATTAAAAGAAAATGATAAATATAGATTCAGAGTATCTTTTTCAACTTTGGGTATTACTACTGTGAGAGATGAAAGTATAGAAGAAAAATATGCTTGTACAGATATGAATGAATGGAAAAAAAATATTGAACAGATAAAGAAAGTTTTTATTAAAATAATAAAACTTAGAATTATTGTTAAATAAACTGTTCTTTAAGACGTTAA
>CAMRBQ010000140.1 GCA_947040495.1 uncultured Spirochaetia bacterium | reverse complement strand
ATCTCTTATTATTAAATTATTATTTTGAATAAACATTATAAAACTATTTCCATTTTCTCTATGTAACTCTTCAAGTATATATCTATACTATGTGTAATCCTTACTCTAAATATTCTAAAATATCTAAATCTTCACTACACGAAGCCTAAATTAATTCCTTATTTTTTCTTCATTTGACATATTGTCATAAAATATTGTATCAATCTATTCTTCTGTATTATTTATCATATTATTAAATATCTTTATATGCTTTAACTAGATTTAAATCTTTTTCATTTAAGGTCAGTAAATCTATAGTATAGCCTTCAGAATCTACAAATTCAACTTCATAAGAATCTTTAGGATGCACATATACAACAACACCAATCATACCACTTTTTATTTTATCATTGATATCTTTATTTACTTTTACTATATCAATGTCATGAAACATTTTATTTTATCCTAGTTTTTGGTTTAAATAAAGATTATAAACGACCACTTGCATTTTATCATAGAAAATAAATAATTATATAGCACTACTTATTTTTTATTTATTTGCCAATTATGGTTTCAATAGCCTCGGCTAATAAACTAATTACATATACTATTGTATAAATATACAAGTATTTTGTCAATAAGCTATTTTCACTAAAAAGTAAAAAATTATTATTTTAAGCTATCACTAAAACTTTTTAAGTCGTTTTTAACTTCAGAGGAAAGCTCATCATATTTAATACTATCAATCGCACCTTGAAGTGTATATAAATGAACTAAACAAATGTTTGAATACTCTG
This sequence comes from uncultured Spirochaetia bacterium, assembly GCA_947040495.1. Classification (GTDB taxonomy): domain Bacteria; phylum Spirochaetota; class Brachyspiria; order Brachyspirales; family Brachyspiraceae; genus CAMRBQ01. Next base: position 3,016 of record CAMRBQ010000140.1, on the reverse strand, counting down.
CTCTTAAGCGAAGAAATATCAATTGACATAAGTTTTAATTCCATTTCTTTACCGATATTTGTCATAGAGTTAAGTTTTGTCATAAAATTAAGATCCTTTATTTTTTAGAAAATGTATTTTTATTTTTCAAAAATATGTAGTATATAGTAAAATATGTAGGAACAAAAAAATTATAATACTCTACCTGCATTGTTCACAATAATAGATTTATTTTTATAAGCCAATTTTCCATTTACAAAAACATTTTTAATTCCATCACTTAAAAGATTATAATTAACATAGTCTGCTCTATCTTTTAGGTTTTCTAGGTCAAAAACAACTATATCAGCAAAGTTTCCTTCTTTCAAAACGCCTCTTTTATCTAATTTGAATATATCAGATGGTATTTTTGTGATTTTACATATAAATTCTTCTAAAGTAAATATTTTTTTGTCTTTTACAAATTCATTTATAGCTTTAGGAAAGCATCCAAATGCTCTTGGGTGACATGCTGAGTCTTTATCTTTAATAAACCCATCTGTACCGACAACTGCAATATCTTGTTTTATTAAAAATGTAATATCCTCTAATGATATAGAAAAATAAGTAGCAAATCCAACACCATTATTTTTCATTATAATATCAAAATATGCTTCAAAAGAATCCTTACCTATTATTTTAGAATATTCTGATACAGTATAGCCGATAGCGTCCTTTGTTACAGGACAGAAATTAATTAAGATGCCATCGAAGCCTCCACTATTTTTGTAAAAATTATCATAAGGAATTTTTGGATTGATCATATCTTCTTTAACTTCTGCTCTAAAAGTTTCTGATTTTAATTTTTTTTGCAAAAGCTGCTATTCCGTCAGATAAAAATCTTGGAGAAATGCAAACATAAAGTTGAGACAAACTCGCCTCATATGGGTAAATATCAAAATAAATTTTCATTCCAGCATCTCTATGTTTTTTTATAAGTTCTACTATTCTTTTAGGTTTTCCCCAATTATCTTTTCCCATAGCTTTAAGATGTGATATCCAAAGAGTAACCCCTGCTTCTTTTGCAATTTCAATTGCTTCTATAACTGACTCTTCTACTGTGTCTGATTCATTTCTTATATGTGTTGTATAAATACCATCATATTCTTTTATAACTTTACAAAGCTCTACCATTTCTTTTTTTGGTGCAAATGGACCTGGTGCGTATATTAACCCTGAACTCAAGCCCAATGCTCCATTTTCCATTGCCACTTTAACAATACTTTTCATTTCGGATAGCTCATCTTCGGTCGCATGTCTATTATCAAAACCCATAACAGATAGTCGAAGAACACTATGACCAATAAATATTCTATTATTTATTAATGTATTCTTTTTTTTAATTGTATCTCTATATGCCTTATAGTCTGTAAATGTTACAATCTCTTGTTTTGTCTTTTCAGATAAGAAAGCACCGTAATTTTCTAAAAAAAACTTTCTATACTTTTCACTAACAGGTGCGATACCTATTCCACATTGACCTGCTATTTCTGTTGTAATTCCTTGAGATATTTTAGCTAGGCATGGATATTCTTCTCCCAATGTTGCATCACCATGAGAATGAGAATCAATAAATCCAGGACACACAATCATATTTGTAGCATCTATAATATTTTCAGAATTTAATTCATTATCTGTCCCAATGTAGGATATTTTATCATCGGTTATCCCTATATTTCCATAAAAACCAGATTTTCCTATACCATCAATAATAAATCCATTCTTAATAATTGTATTATACATAATATTTCTCCTTTTAAAATTATATTATAATGATTAATTTGCTATGTGTTTACTTTATATAAAGATTTGGCTTTAGATTCTGAAACCCATATTAAAAATATAAAAAATAGAGATAATGGCATAAATAAAATCCATGCTAAAGTATAGTTTTTAGTAATGTCATAAATGAAGCCTACTAAAGGCGATGAAAATGATCCTCCCAAAGCAGAAGCTAGTGTAACAATCCCATAAATTGTACTATAATCTTTTTTACCAAATAAAGAACCAGTAATAAAAGGTGGGGCAATTGTAGCAAGACATCCCCCAAAAGAAAATAAGAAAACAAAGCCTATAACTATTATATTAGAATTGGCTAAGTTTAATAAAAATAGAGAAGCGAAAATAGTTAAACCACCAATTAGCACTCCTATAAAAACGCCTGTTTTATCAAAAATAATACCCAAAACAGGTTTAGTTAAAGTGAGAGATAACATAAAAATTGAATTAATTATACCTATAAACTGTAGCGTATACCCTTTATCAGACAAATATGCTGGAAGTTGAGATATTATCCCTAATGTTATAAATGACATTAACGCCACCGATAGCAATAAAGCATTTAGCGAAGTATGTCCTTTTATTTCTTTAAAACAAAAACCATCTGATGTTTCATTAGACAAGCTATTTGTAACTTTATTAGAGCCATAAGCCACTTGACCAATTTCTTCAGGTTTTAATTTTACTATAAAAAGTGTAAATGGCAAAGTTATCAAAAGAATGCAAATGCCTAATATAATATACGACATTCTATACCCGTAGTTTTCCATTGATATAATTATAACTTGAGTGAAAACAAAACCACCAGCACCACTACCAGCAAAAACTATTCCTGTAACAAATCCTCTTTTTTCTTCAAACCAATTTCGTATCATTAAATTTACGGGCACAAAAGTTGACAAAGCTAAGCTAATGCCAAGCATCACGCCAATAGTATATAAAATATAAATTGAGTTTGTATATCCCATGCCAATTAAACTAAAAGCTGCTAATGAAGTTCCAAAAGACATTATCAAGTTAATTGAAAATTTAGCAATAACTTTTGTCATAAAAGGGCATAAGAATACAAATATTAAACCTGTAATAGCAAGCTGTATACCTACCTGACTACGAGTAATATTCAATGATTCAGAAAGAGGTTTTATAAATAATCCTGCCAAATTTACAATGATTGTATAGTTTACAGAAATCATCAAGAATCCTGAAGTCATAATCCACC
>CAMRBQ010000139.1 GCA_947040495.1 uncultured Spirochaetia bacterium | reverse complement strand
AAGTTAAACACTTAGGCAGCGATTATATTTTAATAATATAGTTGCTGTCTTTTTTATATTAACATGCTAGATTTTTAATAATTTAGTTATATTATTATGATAGCAATATAAGGGATAATAATATGACAGATGATGAAAAGATAGTTGAATTATTTACAGAAGCAAAAAAGTGTTTTGATAATAAAGAGTATGAAAAAGAAATAGAATGCTATAATCAAGTAATAGAAATAAATCCTAAGTATAGTGAGCCTTATTATAATAGAGCTGTTATTTATGCTAATCTAAATAAATATGAAGAGGCAACCCTTGGCTTTACAAAATATATAGAAATAAATAATAATAATAGTTACGCTTATAATGCTAGAGCTTCTACTTATTTTTCTCTAGGAAAATATGAAGAGGCTATTAAAGACTTTACAAAATCTATAGAAATAAATCCTAATGATAGTGAGACTTATAATATTAGAGGCAATGTTTATGCTAATCAAGAAAAATATGACGAAGCTATTGCTGACTATACAAAGGCTATACAAATAAATCCTAACTTTAGTGATGCTTCTAATAATAGAGGTCTTGCTTATTATAAGCAAGGAAAATATGAAGAGGCTACTACGGATTATACAAAAGTTATAGAAATAAATCCTAATGATAGAGAAGCCTATAATATTAGAGGCTCTTCTTATTCTTTTCTAGGAAAACAAGATGAGGCTATTAAAGACTTTACAAAATCTATAGAAATAAATCCCAATGATAGAGAAACTTATAATAATAGAGGGACTGCTTATAGTAAGCAAGGAAAACATGATGAGGCTATTGCTGATTATACAAAAGTTATAGAAATAAATCCTAATGATAGTGATGCTTATAATAATAGAGGGACTGCTTATAGTAAGCAAGGAAAACATGATGAGGCTATTGCTGATTATACAAAGGCTATACAAATAAATGCTAAATATAGCGATGCTTATAATAATAGAGGTCTTACTTTTGCCAAGCAAGGCAACTATGATAAGGCTATTACTGATTTCACAAGGGCTCTAGAATTAAATCCCGATGATGGGGGCGCTTATAATAATAGAGGTCTTACTTTTTTTTATCAAGGCAACCATGATAAGGCTATTGTTGACTATACAAAGGCTATAGAAATAAATCCTAACTTTAGTGAGGCTTATAATAATAGAGGGCTTTCTTATTTCTATCAAAAGAAATATAAAGAATCTATTGAAAGTATTAAAGAATTAGTAAAAAATTGTTCCTATATCCCATATAATATATATTTCATTCTCGCTAATTTCTATGAAAAAATTGAACAAGATAAAATAGAAGAAATTATAAAAAGTATAATAAATAAACAATGTAATGCAATAATTAAAAACAATAAAAAGAAAGAAAGAAAAAGCTTATTTTCATATGTTCCTTTTGATAAAAACACAATGGATTCTATTAAACGAGAGTATAAATACGCCTCTAAAATATTTAATTTTAATGACCCAACAGACCCAACTATTAGATTAATAAAAAATAAAATAATAATAAAAAATATGAAACATATTTTAAATAAGATACGGATAGCCTGTTTTTCTACAAATCATCTTAATATGTTAATGTTTAGTCATTATGCTGATAGACATAAAGGGATATGTATAGAATATGATTTTTCAGAGTTTAATGAAACAGATGAAACATTACTAGAAGTAGATTATAAAGACGAACTTCATATTGATGATAAGACTTTTCAAATAACTATATTTAGTGGCGAAATAAAAAAACAAGAAACATCATTTTTAGATTTATTTAATACAAAGCATAAAAGTTGGAAATATGAAAAAGAATATCGAGTAATCACTTATGGTATAGATAAAATATTTATGCCTATAAAAGCCATATACTGTGGCAAAGAAATGTCAAAGTATTATATTGAGTTAATTAAAATTCTTATCGCTGATAAACCTGATATAAAATTATATAAACTAGAAGTATCTAATCATAATGTATTTGAACTTGTATCTACACCTATAGAAGATAGCTAAAAAATAGTTTTCTGTTATAATTACACCTAAGAGGAAATTATGGCTAAAACAGTTAGTATGGCTGAACTACAAAAGATATTCAAAAAAGACCTTCCAAGAGCCGTTGATTTTGCCAAAGTTGAAACATTAAATATCTTGGCAGGCAAAACAAGAAAAGAAGTTATCAGAGATGTTAGAGGCGAGTTTACTCTTAGAAATAATTATACGATAGGCTCAATACGATTTGAAAAAGCCACTAAATCAAGCAAGCAAAGTATAACATTTACAACAGCCGAATATATGGGCTATCATGAAACTGGTGAAACTTTGTCGAGAAATCTTTGGGGTCAAAGCATGAATGTAAATCCTATGGGGACTATTTATTCACGTGGCAACTCTACTCTTTCAAAAATAAAAGATAAATATCGATTTAATAAAATGGGTAAAATTGCTACATCTAAAAATAGAACTAGCACTAATGGCTTTTTTATGTTAAAAACAAAAGAAGGCTCGCCTGCTATTTATAAACGTACTGAATGGGGCAAAGGTGTTGGTAAAGGTGGAATAGTCGCTATCAAGGTCCTCAAAAAAAGTGAGCATATAGAAGAGAAAGCATTTTTCGACAAGGCTTCTGATGAGGTGTTAAAAAGTAGTGATGCATTTAAGGGCTATTCAAAAATAATGAATATTTATTTGCCATAATATTTTATAAATTGCATTTGGAATATTGACTTTAATTATATTTCAAATACAATTTTATACTTATATATGGAGAGTTTTATGTTTTGTGGGAATTGTGGTAGTAAGGTTTCTGATAATAATAATTTTTGTATTAAATGCGGAAAGAAAATAGAAAAAGAAGATACTGTTTCTATAGAAGAAAACACATCTTCAAATGAAGTAAATATTGATGATGAAGTTGATAATGAAATAGATTCTGCTGAAGATGAAGAAATAGTTGAAGCCCCTGTTGTACCTGATGAGGAAATGCATCCATCATTGTTATCTCATTTTGTAAGGTATGAATGTCAATACTGCAAATCTAAAATAAACAGAGGTGCGACTACTTGTAAAAAGTGCGGTCGTACAATGACAAAAGAATACTTGAAGTCAGAAAACAAAAGTCATAATATTATCTTAGTACTCGCTCTTATTTCTGCTTTAGGATTTATGGCTTTTAATAGATGTGAAGATAAAAAAGAGACTAATGAAAACTCTACTCATCAAACAAGTAAAGAAGAAAAAAAAGATAAATTATTAACATTCTATATAAAAGATATTAGAATCAATTCAGACTTTGCTGAAAGAACTAAAGAATATTCTAAGTTTATTTCAGAAATAGAAGTGACCTATTCTAAGAGTGAAACAAATTTTACACTTAGACATATAGGCAATGGGCGATTGACTTTCGGTATATTTTTTAATAATCAAAACAGAATCTATTTACGAGAATCTCTAATTCAATATACTAATATATATAATTCTTATACCAATGGTAGTGGCAAGGCATATGTTAGTATCACAAATATTAAGCCTGTGATTTTTGCAGAAATGGCTGATGGTGTGAATACTCATGATAATATTAGCGATAATAAATCGGAGATATATTTTGAAGATGGTATATTTGTAATAAAATTTCTTGGCACGCATGAGCCATTTGACAATATGTTTTTTATAGATTATGAAAACGCTACAAAATTTTTGAGATATTTATCTGATGATTGGATTAAAGAAAGAGTATCTTACCGAAGTGATTAAACATACTTATATAATATTTTAATATTTACAATAAACTATTTCATCATCAGTATTTTGGCTTTCAGAT
>CAMRBQ010000138.1 GCA_947040495.1 uncultured Spirochaetia bacterium | reverse complement strand
TAATATTAAATTATGGTCGAATATTTTTTGTCCTAATTAGTATAGCCTATCCACTAAAAATAATCATTATATAATAGCCATTTTAAATTCGTCTTTTTTTAAATTTGCTTATCCGAATTTTTTTGCTGGTGGTGGAATAGAAGGTGAACTAACATTATTTACATTAGAGGAATTTCCAATACCCGAACCAACCACCGAACAGGAAAATAAAATTACAGCACTCGTTGAAAAAATACTCGAGAAGAAGCAATTAGGTGAGGATACCGCTGAAGAGGAGAAAGATATTGACGGCATTGTTTATGCTATGTATGCTTTGAGTGAGGAAGAGATTAGGGTTGTGGAAGGTGGGAGATGAAAACATTTGAGAAGCAACCAAATGATTTTGAGAATGGATATAACTTATCTTCGTATATACAGGATTCTAATGAAAAAACCTCTGAATATAGCAACCAAGAAAACTATATAGATTATCTTGAGGGCTGTTTGTATAAACAAAGACTGATAAATGCTCTCACTGAATATAAAACTATAAATTATAGTTCTCATGAAGATTTAAATAATTTTTTAAAAACTAAAACTGATAATAAATATATTCAATTGAATATAGCTGGAGTTGAAATTAATTTTAAATTTGATTTTCAAAAAATTTTACAAAAACTTGGTTGTACTGAACAAGATAAAGAAAGTGGAAAAATTATATGTCCTTATGAAATATATTGTGGTGCTGTTTTTAATCAAGAGGCTTATTTTTGCAGTTTGAATTTCAGTCAAGTGGTTAATTTTGAAAATTCTACTTTTAATCAAATTGTTAGTTTTGGAGATTCTGTTTTTAATAAAAGTGTTTATTTTGAAAAAGTTGCTTTTAATCAAGAGGCTTATTTTTGGATTATGAAATTTAATGGTGAAGAAAATAACAGTTTTCACTTTTATGATATAAAGTTAAATTCTGATAAAAGTTATATAAGTTTTAGAGATATTAATTATAATGAAAAAAACAAACAATTTACAGAAAGTGAAAATTCTAAAATTGCAATTATAAATACTGTAATAAATGGGCGGATTGAATTTAATAATGTGGCAATAAATGAAATAGATTTTGAAGGCTCTGTAGTTATAGGTGCTGGTATTATAAGTACAGATGAATTAAATGTAAAAAAATATGCTACTTGGAAAACGGCTAGATTTTTGAAACATGAAGCGTATAAAATATCGAATACTATAGAGGCTTTGAAGTATAAGGCTATTGAAAAAAAACTATATTCTCAATATTTGAAATATGAAAAAAAGGATTATATAAAAAGTATTAAAGATACAACTAGATTTTCAAAAATGCGTTATTATGGAGAAAGATTTTCTTTGTGGCTAAGTAATATTTCTAATAACCATGGGCAAAGTTGGTTACAGGCTGTTATTTTTACTATACTATCTAGTTTGTTATTTTTTAGTTTGGCAAATATTTTTATAAATGAAATAGATTTATATAGCATTAAAAATATATTTACATCATCATTTTTAAAAAACTATTTAAATTATCTTAATCCTGCCAATTTTGATTTAATGAAGAATATTAATCAAACATACAGTTTAAGACTGATACCTTTTGGATTTTTTTATATTCTTGGAAAAATTAGTCTGGGTTATGGTATTGTTGAAATAGTGCAAGCATTTAGGAAATTCAATGCTAAAGGCAATTAAGGGGCATTGTAGCTCATGGCACTAGCTTATCACAAGAAGTATTATAGGAATTGCTAATATAGCAAGTGTCTTGTTAGAACTTGACTAGATAGACTTTAATTAGATATAATAATAGTGATAATTATTGATATAGCAATTAATAATTTCTGTTTTGGTTAATTTGCGTGATAATATAAACTATAGCAATGAATCTGTATATTTTATAGTCATGATATAATTATTGATATTACCTAATATTGATTTTTTATATAGTTCTATTATACTACTAATTACTACAAACATTTTTGTTTTATAAGTAAATCTCTACAGGATGAAAAATGAAAAAACTAACAACAATAATAATAGCAATTTTATTCATAACAACGACTTTGTTTGCTCAAGAAAAAACATATAATTTAATAGGTGCAATTGATAATAAATATAAAATCACTATGTATCTGAGTATAGATAAAAATGGAGATGCTAAGGGATATTATTATTACAACAAGCATAAAAAAAATATTAACTTAGAAGGGCATACAACAAAAAATACTTTTATATTAGAAGAGAAAACTTATAATCCAAAAACAAAAAAAGACGAGATTACAGGCGAGTTTACAGGGCAGTTTAATAGAGAAAATATGTCTTTTATCGGACAATGGATTAATCCAAAAACAAAAAAATCTATGAAAGTCACGCTACAAGATTTATATTATTTATATGGCTTACTAGACAATCTAGCAAAAGAAGGGGAGCCTGAACTTGCTACTAGGTTTGTAAAAAACTTGATATACCATAATGATGATAATACAGACAAAAAAAATGACTATGGTTATACTGCTTTAATAGAGGCTTCTCAAAATGGTTATACTGAAGTAGTAGAAGCACTTATCGTAGCAGGTTTTGATATTGATGCTCGCGATAATTTAGAGCGTAATGCCTTAATGCATGCCTCTAATTATGGACATCTTAAAACAGTAGAACTACTTATAAAACAAGGCGCCGATATTAATGCTATAGATAGTGGAGATGATACCTCTTTAATATTAGCTGCTTCCAAAGGACATCTTGATGTTGTCAAAATATTAATTTCTAGCGGTGCTAATATTGACGCTAAAAATAATAAAGATGAAACTGCATTAAAATTAGCTGCGGAAAATGGTTATTTAAATGTAGTGAAATATTTGATTTATGAAAATGCTTATATTGATGATGAAGTTTTAAGCTCAGCCGCATGGAAAGGTCATTTTGAAATAGTAAAATATTTAGTTTCTCAAAATGTTAATGTCAATAATGGTGCTTTAAGGTCTGCTATTAATGGAGAACAATTAGATATTATTAAATACTTAATTGTAGAGGGGGCTGATGTAGATGCTGATACTTTAATAATTGCTGCTAGTGCTTATGATGATGAAAAACAAGAATTACTTAAATATTTTGTCAATTTGGGCATTGATGTTAATGTGAAAAATGAAGATGGAGAAACTACTTTAATATGGATAGCGAGCACTGCCCGTGATGATTTATTTGAATCTTTTAAATATTTAGTTTCTAATGGGGCTGATATTCATGCTAAAGATAATAGTGGTAGCACGGCTTTAATGTATGCAGCAAGCGGTGGGCATATTGAAATAGTAAAATATTTGATTAGCAAGGGCGCTGATATTCATGCAAGAAATAAGTTTGGTGAAACTTCTTTTTTGCTTGCTTCTACATGGGGGCAGTTAGAAACATTAAAATATTTGGTAAACAAAGGGGCTAATGTTAATGATAAAGATAATAGCGGCGACACAGCTTTGATTAATTCATCTGGTGTTGGTAATATAAAAATTGTAAAATATCTGGTAAGTAAAAAAGCTAATGTAAACGCTAAAAATAAAGATGGAGAAACTGCTTTGAGTAGCGCTTCTCATTATGATTATGAAGATGTGGTTAAGTTTTTAAAAAGAAATGGTGCTAAAGAATAATTATATAGATATTTATAATATGAATAACTGATAATTTCATGCAGCAAAAAAGAAATAGTAATTGTTACAGATGTGAAAAAGCAAAAGAAAACAAAAAATACTACAGTTAATGAAGTACTTGAAATATCTGAAACCAACATTCTCTACTGATTTTCTTAAATTGAGTGATAATAAACCATATAGCAAGCATTTAAAAATTATTCAAAATCTATGCTT
>CAMRBQ010000137.1 GCA_947040495.1 uncultured Spirochaetia bacterium | reverse complement strand
AATCACGAACATGAACATAATCACGAACATGAACATAATCACGAACATGAACATAGAAATTTACCTGTCATAATAAAACTTATAAACTCAATACCTATATCACAAAAAGCAAAAGACGATGCTATTAAAGTATTTACGATAATCGCAGAAGCAGAGGCTTATGCACATGGCAGCACTATCGATACAGTTCATTTTCATGAAGTTGGTGCTTACGATTCTATAATGGATATAATAAGCTTTTGTGTTTTGATTGATTTTATAAAACCTAGTAAAATTATATCTTCAATATTCCCAATGGGTATAGGTAGTATTAAATGTGCACATGGTATAATGCCTAATCCTGCCCCAGCGACTTTACAAATATTAAAAAACATGCCTGTATATCAAACAAGTATAAAAGGGGAGATGGTTACCCCAACAGCGGCAGCCTTATTAAAACATTTTGTAAATGAATATAGCAATTCATTTGATGGAGTTGTTAAGTGTATAGGCAATGGTGCGGGCAAATATGAATATGAAGGCAGCTCTTGTATATGTAGGGCATTATTGATAGAAAAAGAGAATAATGCGGCTGCTGAAAAACACTACATTATAGAAGCAAATATTGATGATATGACAGGGGAGAGCCTATCTTATATACAAATGCTCTTGATGGATAATGGGGCAAGCGATGTTTGGTTTACTCCAATAATCATGAAAAAATCTCGCCCTGCATATACTATACATATATTAAGCATACAAGAAAAAAAACATTTTCTAATCGATATGTTATTAAATGAAAGTACAACACTTGGGCTGCGTATTATTGAAGTTGATAAAATTATGCTTAATAGAGAGAGCATCGAAGTAGAAACAAAGTATGGAATTGTAAGGTATAAAAAAAGAATTACTATAAATGGTAAATCAGATATAAAGGTAGAATATGAGGATGCAAAATCTATTGCATTAAAAACAAAAAGAGATATTAATAGTGTTATGTTAGAATTGATTTTGATTTACTATCATAGCAAATCTGAAGTGATAAAATAATTATGGATAGCTTTTAATGAATCGTATAAAAAAACATTTTAATAAAATAAATATAGAATATTGGGCTTTCAGAGTATTCATGGCTGTTATGCTTTTTTTGCCATATAGACTTGTTTTGTTTTTCACAAGAAGAATAGCCTACATTGGGTTTTATATATTAAAAGGACCAAGGGAAGATGCCCTTTCAAGTTTATCTATAGCTTATCCTGAAAAAACAGAAAAAGAAAAAAGATATATTGCTAAAAAATCATTTAAAAATACTGTTACCACATTTGTTGAATTTGCCTATTCTTCAAAATGGAGCAATGAAAAACTTAAAAAAATCATTAAAACAGAAGGGCTAGATAACTTAAAAAAACTAATTGAAAAAGGCAAGGGTGTTATAGTTATTACAGGGCATATAGGTAATTGGGAATATTCGGCAAATATATCGAGCATATTGGGTCTAAACCCTGCTTTTATTGTGCGTGCCCTCGATAATTATAGAATAGATAAATATGTAAGCCATTGGAGAACAAAAAGGGGTGCTATATCCATAAATAGAAAAAATGGAGACCTTAGAGCGATATTCGAAGCATTAAAAGAGAATCGTATAGTTGGTTTTTTGTCGGATCAAAACTTTTCAGAGGGTGTATTTGTATACTTTTTTGGACAAATTGCTTGTACAGCAGCGGGCTCTATCGCTATGGCAATGAAAACCGGTTCTCCTATTATATTTTCTTATGCCAAAAGAAATAGTGATTATACTCATACAGTTGTATTTTCAGAAGAAATGAAACTTGAATTAAAAGAAACAAAAGAAAAAACTCTATTACATAATACACAAAGATATACAAAAATATTAGAAGATATAATACGTAGCAATCCTGAAGAATGGCTTTGGGCTCATCGTAGATGGAATACATATCCCGGAGAAAGACCTAATGCCCTACATTATGATAAAATAGATGAATATTAAAAGTTATATATAAGTTAGTATAAATCTATATTTAATTACTTTACATTTTATTATTTATAATTTAGTATACTTGTTAAAATCTGCTTCAAGAGGAGAATTGTTGATGAAAAAATTATTTGTTATTATGTTTGCTATTATTAGTATAATTACAGTTACAGCAAAACAGGCTTCTGCTGCCTATTCAGACGGTAGTGCTATTGGAGCTGCTATTAGTGGTGGTTATCCTGTTAGTGGTCTTTCGGTTACAGGAAAATTTGCCCCAGTACCTCTTGTTTTTGGTGCTAATTTTGGTTTTTATATTGGAGAATCTGGTTACTTTTCATTAAATTTAACAGCGGATTGGTGGGGACTAAAGTTGCCACTTGGACAAGCTGGTGAGGCTGCCGTTAGTATGTACTTAGGGCCAGGAGCTGCTTTGTCAATGTATATAAGTTCAATATTTGTTTTAGATATAGGTATAAGAATGCCTGTTGGTTTTTCATTTTTGGTACAAGAAAAATGGGAAATATTTTTAGAGCCATCACTTGGACTTAATCTAATAGGCTTTAGTGCTGGTGGTGAAAGTGGTTCTCTAAGAGTTTTAGGTTCATCTGTTGATAATTTTGGATTTGGTCTTTCTAGTATTTCTTTCAACTTCCAATTTGGATTTAGATATTGGTTATAGTCTGATATTTTTTGATTAATGTAAAGAGAGCCTATGTTGTAATTATTTATAGTTATAGCATAGGTTCTCTTTTTATTTATCTATGCTTTTGTTTACCCAAAAGTTTTTCAGATATTTTAATACCAGTCGGTGTTGTTGCAAGCCCTCCCAGTGAGGTTTCTTTAAATCTAGCGCACATATTATCACCAACATCTTTCATTGCTATTATTACTTCATCTGCAGGCACAACACTTTTTACCCCCGCTAATGCAAGTTCAGCAAATGTTATAGCATTTATGGTGCCTAGTATATTTTTATTCATACATGGTACTTCAACATATCCTGCAATAGGGTCGCATATAAGCCCTAATATAGTAGATAATGTTAGAGCAAAGGCATGAGAACATTGTTCTTGTGTCCCACCCATAGCCTCAACCATCGCTGCCGAAGCCATTGCAGAAGCTGCACCACATTCTGCCTGACAGCCGCCCTCTGCACCAGCAAATGTAGCATGTTCTGCTATCATATCTGCAAAGCCTGCTGCCGTAAACATAGACATAATAACATTTCCTTCGCTAGCATTATTGTCTTCACATATTTTTAATACAGCGGGCATGATGCCACAACTGCCTGCCGTAGGGGCTGCGATTACTTTACCCATCATAGCATTATATCCACTCACAGCCATGGCATATGTTATTGCCTTGCCCATATTTGTTCCAGAGATACTTTTTCCACTTTCATAATAATTTTTGGCTATCCCTACAATATTATTTTGTAGGCCTGTTTTAAATTCAAACTCAGTTTCCATACCTTTTTCGATAGCATTTTTCATTGTCGCATAGTATGAAGCCATTTTATCTATGAGTATTTTTTTATCTACGTTCTTTTTATTTGATTCTATTTCGACAACTAACTCACTTATTTTTATGTTTCTACTAGTTGCCATTTCAACTAATGATTGTATTGACTCTATGCTTGTTATAAGTTTTGCTGTTGTATTATTTTTCACTTTTTTATTCTCTAGTTATTTTTTAATATAGTTTATTCAGAAATATAGTTTCATCTACATTTTCTATTTGGCTAATAGTATCTATTGTGCTCTCGCTTAATATTTTGGAAAGTCCTATTATAGTTACAGCATGCCCTCTATGTTTTTCTTTTTTATGTATGGGGGTGACACTCATTGTTTCTATGTTTATCCCCATGTATGATATAATATTTGTAACCTTTGCGGCTACTCCCGGTGTATCTTTATTTACAATTACAAGTGTTGGATATTCACCTCTATAATGTATCTCTATTCCATTAACT
>CAMRBQ010000136.1 GCA_947040495.1 uncultured Spirochaetia bacterium | reverse complement strand
TATTTTTTAAACTGGCGCAGTAATGTTATTGCATTTTCAAACGCAGCAGAAGCACCCATAATTAACATTAGCATTATAATGCTTTTGAAATTAAAAGTCAAGAAAGCATAAATAACCATATTTACTAGATAATCAATATAAATATATAATAAACAAGCTAAAAACAATTGACTTTTCAATTTTTATGCCTTAATCTAACAATATAAGTTTTTAGTAGCCATACAAAAAAACATGGGTATTTTATTATATTTAACCAAAGTTATAATACAAATACACTTGAAAACTATTGATATGTTTAAATAATTTTAATATGCGAGGTTATTATGAAAAAAAACTTTATTTTATTGTTTTTAATTTTATTTTCAGTTTCTCTGTATAGTCAAGAAATTGATTTTGAAAAAGAAGGTAATTTTGTGGCGGGTCATGTATATACTTATTCTCTTCTTAAGAATTTCAATTCCCCTATTGAAGGAGCTCAGTTACATATAGGAGGGACATACAGTAATAGCAATAATTACTTAACTCTATATACAGATGGTCGTATAAGTATATCTTTAAATAAAAATGATAGAATTGTTTTTTTGAATACTATATCCAAATATAAAGAATGGCGAAATATTGCAAAGAAAGAAAAAATGTACTTAGAGAAAGAAATTACAAATATAAACACAATAGAACAGTTAGTCTATTATCATAATCTTGATTGGTATCATTGGGATAAAAGCAAAAATATTGAATTTATTTTTTCATCAGAAGTAAACGGTATTTTTTTAATTATGAAAATACCATCTCAAAATAGAGAGGGTTATAAATCAAATTATTTAGAAATTATTTTAGATTATGATGATATATTATTATTAGAAAAACATCTCAAAGAAGATGAATTAACTAAATTAATAAACTGGTATAAAGAAGAACGAAGGAAAGAGGATAAAATTAGAGAAGAATACAATAAAAAAATAGACACATTATTTAAGTAACATTTTATTATTATTTAAATTTCATATTCTAATGAATATTATTATTACTGAAACCTATATAATAGTAGATTGAAAAAATTATAATATTATGATATTATATTAATAATAATTAATAAACAGACAGGTGATTTCTATGAAAGATTATTTAGAAAAATTAGAAAATGATGATCCAAACATCCGCATTGAAGCTTTGAATTATATCGCATCTAATATAAATAGTCTCAATAAAATTAAAATTATAAAAAGCCTTAAAGAACATATTCTTGATTGGGATGAAGATGTAAGAATGAATGTTGCTAAGGTCTTAAAATTATACACAAGGCAATAAAAATGGGCGAAATAATATCTTTTTCAAGTGGCAAAGGTGGTGTAGGAAAAACATTTTGCTCTATAAACACAGCATGTGAGCTTGCTTCAAAAGGCTATAAAGTTCTTATCTTTGATATAGATATAAATTGTTCTAATGTATTTATAATGCTGCATGTAAAGCCCGGCAATAAATTACAAGAATATTTTGAAGGCAGTACTCAATTAGAAGCATGCATTGTCAAAAGTAATTATAATGTTGATGTCATAAGTGCTGGTGTAAATATAGCACGCTTTATACAATTTGAAAATGATTATAATCTAACTAGGCTCTCTGAAGATTTAATAGAATTGAAAGAAAAATATGATTATATAATAATAGATCATCCCGCAGGCATTTCACAAATAATGATGAAGTTTTATACTCTATCAGATTCTATAATACTTGTGGCAAATCCAGAGGTAACCGCACTAACCGATTTATATAGACTTATGAAAATGCTTTATGTTGGTGAAAAAATTGACAAAATATATCTAATAATAAATAAAGTAAAAAATATTGATTGGGCTATAAATCTATACAAAGAAATAGTGAGGATAGCAAAGTCTTTTTCTCTACCCGTCAATATTAAATTGCTTGGCCCAATACTTTCAGACGAAGAAAAAGTTATTTCATCGGTTCAAAAGCGAACACCTTTTATACACCTATATCCAAAGACATCTATAAAAGGCGGTTTCTCTCTTATTGTAACACGCTATTTACATGAGAAAGGTACCACCGCTCAAAATAATGATAGTACTGATAAAACTTTTTCAAATTTCTTTTAAATATTAATTTAGCATTAATATTATAATGTATTAATCAAAATATTGTGCAATGATATATTTATATTCTTGCCAATCTTCAATATTATATGAATATGTTTTTTTTTCTTTATCATAAGCAAACAATTGATATTCAACCACTACATTTTTTCCATTTCCAATTTTTTGTTTATGAGCAAGTATGAGTTCATGTTCGCCATCGTCATTTATATCGACAAACATATTATCAATATGACTGATAACAGATATATTATTGCTGCCCATTATTTCATCGTAGTACACAATCTCACCAACATATTCGATGACATCATTTTGTATTCTGATCATATACAAAGAAATATGCTTTCTTTTTTCGCTATCATTAATAAGATAATATTTTAATATCTTTGAATCAACACCGTTATCATTAAACATCTCTATTTCAATATATGATTTTGTAGTTAGGCTAGGATTAACGGGGCTATATTCAAAAATTTTTTCAGTAGAATTATATATAATAATTTTTTGAGTTCCATTGTCTTGAACTAATTCAATATATTCATTGCTATCATTTAAATCTAGTATGTCGGCTATAACTATGGTATGTACTTTTTTGCCTTCAGACAACGATTGTTCTTTTATAGACGATGCTATATTATATTGTTTTATATCAATATTATTTTTGCTATTATAATATATTATTTCAGCATTTGCCGAAAAAGATAACATATTGTTTATAGAATCTATAGAATCTATAGAATCTATAGAATCTATAGAATCTATAGAATCTATAGAATATAAATTATGAAATAAAGTTAAACAACAGATGAGAGAAAGAATTGTTTTCATTTATAGTTAGTTCCTAGTTTACAACAGGGGCACTAAACTCTATAAAGGAATTAATTTCACCATCACTGCTGTTGTAAATAATTGACTTTGGTATTACATAATCATCAACATTTTGATATGTGATACTTATATTATATCGGATTTTTTTCTTGAAGTAGTAAGTAATATTTTCTATCAAAAAAGTATCTTTATCTATCATATAAACAATACTATAATCGAGGTTATCATTTTTTTGTTTTACCTTAGCAATTATTTTATTGTCTTTTTCAGAAATATCGAAAATAGAATAATCTCTAGAAAAATCCGAATAACTTTTAAATCTCGTTGTTAAAGAATATATAGCAGTAGTTTCTAATATAGGTTCAAATATAGTGAACATATTTACATAAAAACTTTTTACATTTTTGAGTACAAGTTTTGCAGATTTTCCTTTATTAAAATTAAACATTAGTTTTGGACTACCTTTAAGATGATAGTCGGTAGGGATAGTAGATATTTGTTTGCTAACTATAGGCCCTTTAACTTCGCTTTGAAATGATTTTGGATACGATTGTGATTGTGCATTTTTTATGTTTTTATATAAAGCCTCTGCTGTCATTTCATTGGCATATAAAGCAGTTGAGCAATATATAAGCATGCAGGCAAATATCATAGAAATATTTATTTTTGTTGTCATTTACTTTCTTTATTTTTTAAATTTATCATTTATAATATATGAATTATACATTTTGTATTGTGATTTAGTTAATATAAAAATAAGGTCCAAGTTAAACCCAGCATTAAATGCTTCCATCTCTTTTTGTATATCATCACTTATAGGTTTGTTGTCAATATTTCTTCTATATTGTTCGGCTAACATATCTATTTCTTCATTAAATTTTCTAGCTATATATCTTACCTGCGTTTGCTGATACAAAGTCAGAGTTATACCCGCCTCATAAAAGAAAGTAAACATAAGTGTATTTCTCGAATTAGAAAATCCAATAGAAGAACTTAATTTACTTTCAATAGTGTCAAAACTTAATCCAACCTTAGTTAGATCTTCTTTGTCATCTATTTTTAAT
>CAMRBQ010000135.1 GCA_947040495.1 uncultured Spirochaetia bacterium | reverse complement strand
TCCATAGATAAACTGACTTCTGTTGTAAAGTTGTCAAAGCTATTATGTATTGCGGCTTCATCGCCTAAATTTTCTACAGTTTGATAAAGCGTAGATGCACTCAAAAATACATCAAATATATCAAGTGAATAATGCTCATAAGAAATATGCCCTGAATATTTTTTCGTTTCATATTCATAGCCCGAATTTTCTGGGAAACCTAAGACTGGCGGCTCTTTTTCATCATCAAAATATTCTGATGGAGAATTTTTATTTTCATAAAAATAGTCGAATGAAGTATGTAAAATATTGCCCGCTTCATTAAAACGATAGCTATTGCCTATTCTAACATCTCCCATAAAAATTTCATTATTTTTAACCTTCTCGTTAAAAGTCCCCAAACTTGTTTCATCAGTTATTTGATAATCACGAGCATTTGTTAGAATAGAACCAGATAAAAAAACATTACCCTGATTTTTATTCCCATAACTCATATTAGCTAATATATCAGCATATACACTATTATACGAGCCATAGCGTAGCCCGCCTGCAATACCAAAATTTTTGTCACCATCATAACTTCTATCTTTTGTAATAATATTAATAACACCGGCAGAAGCATTCGCACCATAGCGAGTGGCAGCAGCACCTTTTATAATTTCTATTCTTTCAATATTTGCAACATTATATTGAGATAAATCATGAAATAAATTTTGAGCAGCAGATTGCCTTTGTCCATTAACAAGCACTAAAGTTTGTTCATACCTACTACCTCTTATTTGGGATACCTGTGTACTAACACTATTACGCATAATAAGCCCTGAAGTATATTTTAATACCTCAGCGACATTATTAGCCCCAGTAGCCTCAATCTCTTCTTCTGTGATAATAGTTGTATTTAATGATGTTTTTTTTGGGTCAAAAACCTCTCGTTTTGCTTTAATACGAAAAGTTTCAGTCTCGTCGATATTAGTTGTTTCTTGTGCATATAAACTTAAGGCCGCGATAAGTAAATAAGCATATACTAAAATTTTTAATTTCATTGGAATAAAATTACCCTTAATTAATATAAGGGGGCATTAAATATGATAACTGTGCTAAGTACACCTATTCTCCGCTCCCCGAGAGAAAATAAATTTGGAATATTTTTGCCCTGGCAGGGGGGCAATATTGATATCTAGTATCCCGGCTTACGGCTTTCTACTATGTCGCCTTCTCATTCTTCTACATTGCGTAGAAAAACAATGACTTGCATTTAAGCATAGACATTTCGTAACCGATTACGGTGACGGGCTCGCGTGGGAATTACACCCAACTTCCTTTCAATCCTATTCCATCGTAAGTTCTTATCTCTAAGAACTAATGACAAGTATATACAGCTTTGCTACTTTGTCAATTTTAAAATTGATATTTTATTTTTTTTTAGATTAAATAAAAAATATTGAGTAAAAAAATTATTTTTATTGTAAAAAAATCATTAATTAGAAAATTAATTTTATTTTAAAAAGATAGAAAATCTATATCATATTAACATTTATTAAATTTTTATAAAGATTTTCAATATTATCAGCATTTATGGCAGCACAGCCCTCTTTTAATATATTAACCTCTACCCTATTGCTTAGATTATGCATTTGTATATATTCATCCATATCTTTCACACTAAAATAAATACAGTAGTCTGTTGCTATACCTACAAAATCAAAAATAGCAGTCTCTTCACCATCACGTTCTATTTTATCTAATATGCTTTTATGTATATCAGAAAATGATGAATAACACTCTTCTTTCTCATCTGTTGCCTTATAATATGACAATGCATCTCTTGGAATCTCTAATATGCTTACTAATTCAGCACCTTTTGTGAATTGCACACAATGTTCTGGCCATAAATTATATGTCATACCATTTATATTTATAATATCACCCGACTTTTTATTATGCATTTTGGCAAAAGAGATATGATTTTCAGGGTGCCAATCTTGAGTAGTTATAATTATATTATAATCAGAGTCTTTTATGATTTTATTGATAAATGGAATAATCTCTAATCCACCCTTCACAGCCAATGACCCACCCTCTACAAAATCATTCTGAACATCAACTACAGTTAAAATTTTAGCCATATATCCATCCCCCTAATAAGTTAAACAAAAACTATAAATATTTAGATAAAATACCTGTCAAACGAGACTCGTCTTGCAAGCCAACAAGTATTTCTACAACTTGACCCTTATCAAATAATATCAATGTTGGAATGCTCATTATATCATACTCTTTCAAAAATGCTTGATTTTTATCAATATCTAATTTAGCAAAAGAAACTTTATCCGAATATTTTTTTGCCATAGTTTCTATAATTGGTCCTTGTGCTCGGCATGGCGGACATCCAATCGACCAAAAATCAACTAATATAGGTTTGTCAATACTAGATATACCTTCTTTGAAATTACTGTCATTGAGTTCTATAGCTGCCATATTTGTTTACTCCATATAAATTATTGCTTTATAATAATATAACAATTCGTTACTATAAATGTAGCATAGTTTTTAATAAAAAAAACATCATGAAAAATCATTAAACTCTCTTATATATGGTTATCTTTTAATGCTTCCCAAGACCTATCATATAATTTCTCGCCCTCTTTTGTAAAAAGACATCCCGGAAATTGCCCCTTTGCTGTATGTGAGGCAATACATTCACAACATTTGCCATGCAAAGGACAAGTTGTATATGTACAGGCACATTCTTTTTTATTTTTTCCAATTGTACATTCCATATTTAAAAATCCTAGTCAAAAGATTATAAATTATAATACATTTAAAAAATTAGTTTTTCAAGCATTTTTTTATTTAAGACTCTCTAGATATTGTACTATTTCTAAATGTCAATTTTCTTGAGCTATATCTAAAGCTGTTTTATCCTCACTATCTCTAGTTTATCTATATTATTCAAAACAATATCTAATTGTATTTTATGTCTTTAGTATCTCTTCCCATCCTTCCCAACGAAAAGATTTGCAAAAAAAATGGGCACTTAATTAAAAGCACCCATCGAATTATTATTATTAATTTTTATTATTGTACAGTAATATTTGCTTCTAAAATACCTGCCTTTTGTAGTAGAGTCTTATTATTCGGAGCATTACCAGTAGTAACTTTAATATTCGCTTTATCAGTTATTCCATCAAATGCATTAGCCGTTAAAGTTGTGAGAGCCGACTTAGTTGCAATTTTCATAGTAGTCAACTTAGGGCAGTCACCAAACGTTGTACTGTAAATATTTGTAGCTTTTGGAATGTCAACAGTAGTCAAAGCAGCGCAGCCATTAAACGCACCAGCCTCAATACTTGTAGCTAAAGGAAAACTAACAGTCTCCAAAGCAGTACATCTAGTAAACGAAGAATTTTCAATAGTTGTAGCCACTGGAAAACTAACATCAGTCAAAGCAACACAGCCAAAAAACGCCTCGAGTCGAATAGTTAAAGCTTTTGGGGCACTAACAGCAACAATAGTTTTAACTCCAACTCCATTAACAGAAAACGCCTTGGAAGGAATGGCCTCAATGTTTGGAAACTGTAGTGTAATTTTACGGTCTTTCGCCGCATCACTTTTCAAAAGTGTTTCTAGTGCATCAAAATTTTCTTTTGTTGGTGAACCACTGTCTGTAATTATCCAAACATTTTCAACAGGTAAAGTTGTAGCTGTTGCTAGCGTGAATGTTTTCGTAGTTGGTGTGCTAGGCCCAATCGGCGTCCAGTCGGTTTAGTTGCCACCACCACTTGGGTCAGTTGCTTTGTCTCCGCAACCAATCATCATTAACAAAATCCCAAAAATTGCTAAAACCAAAAGGAATTTACCTTTTAGTAATTTAGAGGTTTTACCCTCACTCACGAAAATTGATTTTTTCATCATATATTATCCTTTTTAAAATATAAATCTACATATAGTAGATAATATAACAATTAAATGTAAATATAATTTATTTAAGACTCTCTAAATATTCAACGACTTCTATATTCTTATATTTTTTAG
>CAMRBQ010000134.1 GCA_947040495.1 uncultured Spirochaetia bacterium | reverse complement strand
AACCTCCACCCATACCACAGGTACACAGACGTGTGAATGGATCAAGCACTGTGTCACCCTCGCTAGTAGATAAATTAATTAGGCGTTACCAAAGGTACACAGACGTGTCATCAGCTCAACTGGTTTGGCGTCTGCCCACTGTAGGTGTGAGTTGGATGTTCATAATGAAGTTGTTCTTTTTTACATCGCAAAATACTAGTCTCAATCTTGCCATCTTTTATACGTCTGTATGCCTCACTTCCAGTGCACCGTAGGTGTGGCACAGTCTTAAATATTCCAACATTGCGACTGTTTTGCTTTAAACCATTTGATGTAAGTTTATGCTTATCTTTACTCGCAATATTAAACTCAACAACACCAGCCTCAATATAGTTCATAACCGCTTCTTTATCTTTGCTTCGAATAGCACTTTTCAAACGCTTGAAAATATCTTCTATATTATCAATCCTATCTTTGCTAATTTGATAATCAAAATAATCAATATAGCACTTGTTCATAGTACGCTTACCCTTTACACGAGGCTAAAAGCCTGCCTTGGCAAGCATATATCCTCATGTACTCGCAAATAATTACATAAGAAGTTTGAAGCTCCTTGCTTATCCCCGCTTTGCGTACCTTTGGTAACAGCATGTTCTTTAAACATAAAACCTAATTCATCTAGCATCAAGTTCCAACGATAGAAAGCATCGCCACGTCCAAAAAATGCTATCATAGAATTATTCTTTAATAACCTATACCAATTTTCAAACACAATATCCTCATCGAATGGCACATCTAACTTGTGTTTCAAATACAAATATGGAGGGTCAGTAATAACTGCCTCCACACTTTCACTAAATAAAACTGAAATTTTCATACAATTATTAATAATTCAAAATTAGAAAATAATTTATCAAAATATCTCATCTAAAATCCAAACTAATATCATAATAAAAACTACAGAGCCTGATATAGCTATCAAGCCTATTATTATAGAACGTAATTTTTTAACATCATCAAGATAAGATTTATGACTACTACTTTGCCTTATTCCGCAATGCACACAAATTTCAGCTTCTTTTTTTATAATAGCACCACAATCTCTACAGTAGCATTCAGATTCTTTTATATCTTTAATAAGATTATCTTGATTCTCATTCATAATAATTTCTCCGATTATATAATAAAACTTTCATATTTAAAAATACTAAGTATTCCTATAATTTAAGATGTTGTCTTTATATAAAAAATACTTAGTAAGATATAAGAATTTAATTAATCATTAAATTCCACTTCATATACTTTACCATCGGTAGCTACCTTAAGTTCCATTCTATTGTCAAGCTCTATATCAAAACCATTCCAATCTTTCTCTATTTTTATAATAGCAGCTTTAGGATACATAGCTTTCACAGCAGCCAAAACAGCAGGGGATAAAATAGTAGTTGGTAGAGCTTGCCATTTAGCATCAACACTTTTCCAATCACCATTGCCCGTAAATTCAACCTCAACACCATTTTCTAAATGTACTTCAAACTCATTGTACTCTTGTTCTGCATAAACGACAGTAATACCTCTGAAATGTTCATTCAAAAATGTTTTTGCCAGAGCAGGTATAGCCTCTGCTGCGATATAACGGCCATCAGCAAATACAAGTAATGACATCATACTAAAAACAAACACTGAAAATACAATTCTTTTTTTCATAATAATTCTCCTAATTATTTAATCTTACCCATATCATAATTTAAATATAAAAGTTGTAAATGAAATAAAACTGAAAAATTCATGCAATTATTTTATTAAACAAAAGCAACCAATTTTTATATTGAGAGCATAGTTATTTAGAATTAATATTATAAAAACAAAACACATATTATGCAAGAGTGTTGGCTTCAATATAAAAAATTATTTAATTTTTAATATTGATTTTATAGAAGAATCTATATCATGTATTTTTGTAAGATATAAAAAAGCTCTTGCTTGATTATTACAACTCCATACTTGATGCATTTTTTTCTTAGCAGATGATAAGTAGTTTGCTATTTGACGCTCACTTACAGAAATAATATCTGTCGCCTCTAAAATAGTAGCACCTTTTATTATACATATATCTATTGCTAGTTTTTCATTTTCTGTTAGATTGACTAAAACAAGTAAATCATTAAGTTCATTTTTAAATGGCATATTTAATATTATATCTACATCAGAAGATTCAAAACTACTTAGTTTTGTTATAAGATTAAATAATTTCTTAATTTTACTTTCTTTTAATTTGTCCATTTTAACTATCTATTTATCACTGAAGTCAAGATTGGATATTGTTTGATTTTTACCTGTATATAAAGAAATAATAGATTTATTATCTACTCGCTCAGTACTGTCTATTTTAATATCAATATTGCTAGTTGCAAGAATATATATAATTGTAACTAAGAATATTACAATCATAAAAAATATAGTTATTACAAGCCATTTTACAATAACAAATAATAGTTTTATAGTATGTGCCGAATATTCAGCCTCTGTTTTTAATTGTTCATCTTCATTGTCTTTATTTTTTGTCATTTATATTTCCTCTATTGTAATAGACCTACTCGGAAATCAACTATGAACTTTAGTAAAATAAAAAGAAATACGTTTTCCGAATCAATTTTGCATCTAAATTACCCCACTGTTTGGCGAGGGTTATTTTTTTAATAAGCTTTTTCCACCAATATTATAAAAAACTCAATTAAAATTACTTATCACATTTTAACACTTTAATTATATAATGCAAGCCAATTATTTTATAAATATGTCTAGGAGTTTAACATATTTAGCAGTAGATGAATTAGATATTTTGCTAGAAAAGAGATAACGTGGCGAACTCACAGATGAGGGATTTTAAATGACAGGCATACGTCAGTACGCTATGGGTGTACCTGTACTCTGTACACAGACGTTTGGTAAGTAGTCCTTTAGGGGAGTGGTGATTAAGTCAAGTCTACAATATCTATTTTTATCAAGTACCCCCTTAATGATTTTTTATAACCATAAAAGTGTGACTAACCATTCGTTGTCTACGGTAATACCCCTAGAGATTTGATGTCCCCCCTGTTGTTTAGTGCTAAAACTTTTATACATATACTAAATAAAATATATAATATATAATATAATTATACAAACAATATATTTGCTATAAGGACTAATAATATGAAAAACGTTATTCTAATAATTATTTTGCTACTAATAATTTCATGTGGTAAAACAGAAACTCAAAAAAATCAACAAACAGTGGAAAATACTGAAATTTCTAGTGATAAAGAAAGTAGTGAAAATATCGGAATTTCTAATAGTGAAGAAAATACTGAGGATTCTAATATTGTAGATGATGAAGAACCAAAAGTTATAAAATTAAATGATGAAGAGTTAGCTAAATTAAATGTACTGATTGGTAATGGATTGTGGAGTTCTGAAATAAAAGAACTTATTGTTGGAGGTAACATTAATAATGAAGGTTATTTTGGTTCACCTTTAGTAATAGCTGCTAAGAATGGAAATGTGGAACTTGTTAAATTTTTACTTGATGCAGGTGTGGATTTAGAGATAGAAGGAACACTTGGCGAATCTACAACAGGTACAGCATTCTTCTTTGCCAAGATGAATTATGTTGATACTCCTTATTATAAGGAAGAATATGCTGAGATTATAGATTTACTTATAAATGCTGGTGCTAAAGATGTAGTAAGCGAAACAGCTTTAATGATAGTGGCTAAAAATGGCAATTTGAAAGAAGTAAAAAAACTAATAGAAAATGGCACTAATGTAGATGATGTTAATTATAGTGGGTATACTCCTTTGATACTAGCTAGCCAAAATGGGCATTTAGAAGTTGTAAAATTTTTAATATCAAAAGGTGCTGATATTGATGCTGGAGATAATGACTTCGAGCAAGGTTTTAATTCTTTAATGCATGCTTCACTTGCTGGGCATTTTGAAGTTGTGAAATTCTTAGTAGAAAGCGGGGCTCAAATAAATGAAAATAGCTGGCTTATTGCAACACCTTTTTCTGCTGCTTGTGAGGGTGGCAATATTGATATAGTGAAATTTTTTATTGATAAGGGTGCTGATTTGAATTCAACTGCCGACTACGGGCATTCACCAATTTATTCTGCTATTTATTATGGTCATGCTGATGTTGTTCGTTTGTTGCTTGAAAAAGGTGTAGTGTATGATGGTGAAATTAATTCTTGGGATTTTTATGATTCTACTGAAAAAGAAAAGCAAAAAATTATTGATATAATTAAAGATTATAATTAATAGAACATCTCATTATAAAAAATTCATATAGTTAATAGGATAAAATTATGAACGATTATATAATAAAAGAC
>CAMRBQ010000133.1 GCA_947040495.1 uncultured Spirochaetia bacterium | reverse complement strand
TTCTTATTAGATTATGGTCGAATATTTTTTGTCCTAATTAGTATAGCCTATCCAATATACTTAAGAGTACAAGAACTCTTTTTTTTATTTTTTGTAGATTTTTAAAAAGTAATACAAAAGTTGCATTCTAAATTTGACATTTAGGTATTAATTAAGTAAACTAACATTGCGATATTGATTAACAGGATATTTTTTATTCTGAGTTAGGACACACAAGTGCAAATGATATTATTGTTTGCTAGGTTGGGCTATGCCCTGATTCTAGTCTTACATAAACACTGGACTTTTTTAGTCAATTTTTTTGAGAAACCTGCTAGGCAGGTTATAGTTCTTTTTAACAGCGAAAGCGCGGCATATGATGGTCGCATTTGTTTTCCTAAAAAACTTAGCAAGTTTGTCAATATCGCAATTTTAGCATTCGTTGCTATGATGATACTGTTATGTGCCGCTTTCGATATAATTTTAGACTTCTTGATTTCTCGACCAAAAATAATTTGTCTATATTTTATGATTAAGTAGGCGTTATTTTATGGCAAGGTGGAGTAAGCTACAAAAAGAATTGTATCTAATCATTGATAAAAAAATTAATTTTAAAATAAAT
This sequence comes from uncultured Spirochaetia bacterium, assembly GCA_947040495.1. Classification (GTDB taxonomy): domain Bacteria; phylum Spirochaetota; class Brachyspiria; order Brachyspirales; family Brachyspiraceae; genus CAMRBQ01. The sequence goes on along the minus strand of CAMRBQ010000133.1, from coordinate 3,769 downwards.
TGTTCTGTATATCGAATGCAAAGCGAGCGGGGGAGTACAAATTTACCACGCTACTTTATTATGCTTGATAAAGAAATAATATTTGATTATCCTAAGCAGTTTTTAAGCCAGCCTATACCACTAGAAATAAAAAGACAATATTTATTAGATAATGCTAAATCTAGCGTGAAAGAATGCTATCCACATTATACCGAAGTTTCTGATATATCTGATTTATTTCGTGAATATATCGATACACCTGTTGATTTGCTATTAACAAAAAAATTTAAAAATGATAGATGGGGGCTAACAGATATATTAAAAGCCTCTGATAGACGTATAGGGCTTAGGCGATTGAATAATCTTTTGGAATCGATTAATAATGTTGCTGCCAAAAAAATAATATTAAAACGTCAAAGCATGGCTAAATAATTATAATAAATATTGTCTAAATGATAATAAAAACAATATAATTATAATCTTTAGGAGAAATAAAAATGAGTATTAACAAAGAATTAAAAATTCTCTATCAATTATATTGGAATAGCATAGGCTGGAATGATAAAGGAACTATATCTCAAGAAGATTTTTTACAAGCAAAAAAGGCTGGCTATATGTTTGACTACCCTAAATCAATAAGCCATGCGGAAACTTTAAAACAGCTTTAGAATGTTTTAGAAAAAATCAAACCACAAGATGTTGCAGATGCATTTCTTCATAGTCTTTCTAGTCGCCAACTAGAATATAGATCTGCACTAGCTAGTTATTGGTATGCTGTTGCTATTCCAGAGCATAAAGAAACCTATAAAGAAGAAGGTTGTGATATTTGTGGATGGAGTAAATGGGCTTGCAAATCAACTGAATATCAAAAGAGAACAGGTGTTAATGTCTTTAATTTTGAGCGGTACAAGTGGGGAGGGGTACGACATGATGACTTGAATTATGTGTTATTTGACCTCATACAATTTTTATTACTGCCTAAAGTTTGTCCAACTTCAGAAGATAAAAACTTATTAAAAAATATTTTAGACTGTATAGATGATTTAGATCCAAAAAATAAAGCAGGTAAGTATAGGGATTATATTTAAAAGCAAAAAATTATAAAATCGAATAAAGATGAAATTGCAAAGCTGCTTGATGTTTTTGGTATTTGTGGGATTCTCTCTACTCCAGAAAGCCCTTGTTATGTAGAAGAGTTTACGATTAGCAATCTATGTTATCCTTTAGAACATACGAATAATTTTGTGTTTCCTGTAAATAGATGGCATGCAAGAGATGGCGTTAATGGGGATAGATTTAGAGCAGTTTTTGGCTCATCATATAAAATATAGATAATTAGAGTTGCTTAACTTCTTTGTATCTATAACATTTTATAATATGGTCATTAACCATTCCCGTAGCCTGCATAAAAGCATAGCATATTGTTGTGCCAAAAAATTTGAAGCCTCGCTTTTTTAAATCTGCACTTATTTTATTAGATAATGGTGTAGAAGCGGGTACTTCGCTATGAGATTTCCATTTGTTTTGTATAGGCTTATTATCAACAAATTGCCAAATATATTTAGAAAAACTGCTATATTCTTTTTGTATTGCTATAAATTTATTTGCATTACTTACAAGAGCATTAATTTTTAAACGATTTCTTATAATGCCAACATTTTGTAATAATTCATTTTTATAGGTTTCATCATATTGAGAAATAGTTATTATATCAAAGTTAGAAAACGCCATTCTCATATTTTCTCTCTTTTTTAATATTGTCGACCAACTAAGACCTGCTTGCATATTTTCAAGTATTAAAAATTCAAATAATATTTTGTCATCATATTCTGGTACACCCCATTCTTTATCATGATATTCTATATCTAGCGAAGATAAAGGCCATTCACATCTTATACACATATTTAATCCTTTGGAAAATATATTGTTACTACATGATATAATAAATATCAATAATAATCACGGCTTTAAAATAGATTTTATATAATAATATTGATTTTATATTTAAAATTTTGTATACTCTCTATAAGTCCCAACTCAAAAATTTAGAATAATAGGAGTAGGCATGAGGCAACATTGTAAAAATACACAGGGAGTTATTAACCGACTTTCTCGTGCAATTGGACATCTAGAAGCGGTTAAGAGAATGGTGGAAGATGGTCGTAATTATGATGATATTCTAATACAAATAGCATCTGTCAAATCATCAGTAAATAATATTGGCAAAATTATTTTAAAAGAGCATATTCATTATTGTATTACTGAGGCAGTCAAAACAAGTGATCCAAAAATTATTGATGAGATTTCTATTACTATTGATAAATTAATAAAGTAAATTTAGTATATAAATTTTACCCTTATAATTTAAAAATATAATTAAATATCAAATAAATTAAATTGTTCTGTATTTAATTTTTCTTCATAGAGATTAATATATTCAAATACTTTTTTTGTCCCATAAATTATATTATTTTTTTTACAAGTATTTCTTATAAGTCTACTTAGCTTATCACTATTAGGGCTTGTTATATTATATGAAGCCAAAAATGTATGCCAATATTTTTGCTTCAATCCATCAAAATATTTATCTACATTTTTAAAAAAATACTCTCTACTACCATATCTTAAGGTCATACCAATTCCAAATGTAATTATTCCATATACTTTTGCATCGATACAGTAATCTAAAATACCCAAAATATTTTCTTTGCTGTCATTGATAAATGGTAAAATTGGAGTAAACCAAACAATTGTAGGAATATTCATTTTTTGCATTTCTTTCAGCACTTCAAAACGCCTCTTTGTTGTAGCAACATTAGGCTCTAATATTTTACATAAATTTTCATCATAAGTTGTGAGTGTCATTTGTACTATGCATTTTGATTTTTTATTAATTTTATCTAGCAAATTAATATCACGCAAAATTAAATCTGATTTAGTTAATAGCGATACACCAAAGCCATATTTATAAATAATCTCTAAACATTTTTTGGTATTTTTTAATTCTTTTTCTAGTGGAATATAAGGGTCAGTCATTGCCCCTGTTGTAATCATACATTTATTGCGTTTTCGTTTTAATGCATCCTCTAATAATTCCACAGCATTACTTTTTACTTCAATATCTTCAAATGCATGGTTTATATTATAGCATTTACTTCGGCTATCGCAGTATATACAGCCATGAGTACAGCCTCTATAAATATTCATATTATTATTTTTAGATAAAATGCTTTTTACTTTTACTTCATGCATAAGATGTATAACTCGTATTTAGTATATTTGTTATTTTATAACATGTGAAGAAATAAACAATATTAAATTGATAATCTATTTTATTGGATTGAAAAATATAATTATTATAGTTATACGACTATTAATATTTTTTATTATAAAAGGATTAAATATTATGGGAATGCTTGCATGTTATTTTTCTTTGTCAGATGATGTTATGAATGAAATAGTCAAACTTAATGATGAGGCTTATGGTAGAAAAACTAGAGGACATTGAAGATGAAGAAGAGTTATATCCTGTATATAATATGGATAAACTATGGGATGCTCTACATTTTTTACTTACAGGGAAGCATCTGAAAACCCTCTAGAAAATGAGCCTTTAAGCGAGGCTATAGTTGGCGTTAATACACTTCTTGTGGATGATTCTAATTTTATAGGAGAGATTAGACATGATAGATTAGAGGCAATTGTTAAATGTTTGAAAGATGTAGATATAGAAGCTGGATAGGCTATACTAATTAGAACAAAAAATATTCGACCATAATCTAATAAGAAG
>CAMRBQ010000132.1 GCA_947040495.1 uncultured Spirochaetia bacterium | reverse complement strand
ACGCTCTTTGAGTTTGAATTGATATATTCCAATGTCAAAATTTTCTGAACTATAAAGTGTCTTAGAATCTTTTCTTACAAGAAATAAAGCAAATACTTCTCTTTTATCTATAATAGGCTCTTTAATTGTAAATATAAATTTTTCATTAGGTTGTAAAGATTCTAGTTTTATTTTTTGTTGGAATATAGTGCTGCCTTCTGCTTGAAGTTGTAAATAAATAGTAATATCATCTAAGTTACTAAACCAATATTTATTTATAATTTCAAATGTATTAGGCTTATCTGCAGCAAATATTTTAATTGGACATATTACTTGCTTATATTCTAAAAGACCTGGACTTGGCTTTTGATCAGAAAATATTAGACCGTCTAAGCAGAAGTTATAATTGTTTGGATAGTCACCATAATCTCCACCATACTTGTAAAAAATATTACCCTCTTCATCACAATTTTCAATCCCATGGTCGCACCATTCCCAAACATAATGCCCTTGAATACAATCATGTTTATCCATAACGCTTTGATATTCTGCCAAACCACCAGGGCCATTACCCATAGCATGGGCATATTCGCAAAGAATACGTGGCTTATCGGCGGGGTATTCTCCGAAATAATTCATAAGTTGAACTCGTGAATACATAGTGCTTATAACATCTACAAACTCAGCATCTCTATCTTCCTCATAATGAACAAGGCGTGTATCATCAAGTTCTTTAGCACGTTTATACATAGATTCTATATTACAACCATAGCCTGATTCATTTCCTAAAGACCAAATTATAATACTTGGGTGATTTTTTTGGGCTGCAATATGACGCTCTATTCTATCAACATAAAGCATTTCCCATTTAGCATCATCTGTAATTTGACTTAGATTTCCTATATTGGCAAAACCATGCGATTCCAAATCTGTTTCTGCCATGACAAAAAGCCCATAAACATCACAAAGCTCATAAAAACGAGGGTCGTTTGGATAGTGTGCTGTACGTACCGAGTTTATATTATGTTGCTTCATAAGAATTATATCTTTTTCTGCTCGTTTAATATTTATGGCACGAGAGCTTTTATGATCATTATCATGACGATTTACACCATGCAATTTTAAGTATTTGTCATTTACATAAAAAATACCATCTTTGACTTTTATATCTCTAAAGCCTACTCGTTGTGGGATAGTTTCAACTACATTTTTGTTCTCATCAATAAGTTCAAAAATAATATCATAAAGATAAGGATTTTCAGCATCCCATTTTTTTGGTTCTTTAATCTTATGCTCTATTTTAACTTCTTTTATTTTTTCTATTGTAATGTTAGATAGGGTATCAGTACAAATAATTTCTTCTTTATTGTACAAAGAATAACGCAAAGAGCAGTTTATATTCTTTGATGTAAGATTTTCAATTTTTAAATTAATATCAAGAGTTGCATCTTTATAGTTAGAATCAAAGTTTGTTTTTATAAAAAAATCTTCTATATGTAATTTGTTTTTTCCAATAATATATACATCTCTAAAAATACCTGCCATCCACCACATATCTTGGTCTTCTATATAAGTAGAATCAGCCCATTGTAGCACTTTAACTGAAAGTATATTTTCACCTTCTTTGGCATATTGAGATATATCAAATTCTGCTGTAAGCCTACTGCCTTTATTAAAACCTACATAGCTGCCATTTACATAAACTTCAAAATATGTTTCAACACCATCAAATTTTATAATTACTTGTTTGTCAGACCAGTTGTTAGGCAAATTAAATGTACGTTGATAAACACCTGTAGGATTATCGGTAGGAACAAAAGGGGTATCTATAGGAAAGGGGAAACCTTCATCTGTATATTGTAAACTCCCATGACCTTCCATCTGCCACATATTAGGTACATTAATAGTATTACACTCTTCCATTATTGAATTAGCAAAATCCTCAGAAACTAAAAATGGATTGCTATAGTATTTAAATTTCCATTTGCCACTAAGAAGTATAAAACAACTACTTCTAGCTCTTTGATATGTACGAGCCAGTTCTACACTGTCATAGTTGAAAAAATAAGCCCTTGGTGATAGTCTATTTTCACCAGATAAATTTATGTTTTCCCATTTATTATTCATTATGTAACTCCTAAATACCTTTTATAATATTTAGTATATTAATTTTAGTTAAGTAATCAAGTGTTTTTACTAAAATTTTTACTAAAAAATATTTTTTTTAAGTGCTCTATAAATTTAAAATTAAAATTTGAAATATTTCAATATGTTTTATATAATCAATTAGAATTAAGTTTTTTAACTAATAGTATTCGCTTTTAGGAATTATATAATATATGGCAACATTAAGTGAAATTTCTTCAATAACAGGCTTATCTGTTGCTACAGTATCTCGTATTTTGAATAATGATTTGTCTTTGTCTGTAAAAGATGAAACAAGAAAGAAAGTATTAGAAGTTGCTGAAAAACTAGAATATAAAGTAAAAGAAAGAAATGAATCAAAACTATTTAATTTTGATGTAGTTTTTACATATGATGAAGCTTTGGAGATAACAGACCCTTATTATTTATCTATACGTATTTCAATCATACGAGAATGTCAAAATTTAAAAATTCATTTAAATAAATTCTATAATTTCAACACATATAAAGAATCGAACTCCGATGGGCTTTTAGCTGTAGGATATTTTAGTAAAGAGCAAAAAAAAATATTGTCTGAAAATGTCGAAAATATATTTTTTATAGATACTGATACATATCCATATTATGATTGTATAATACCTGATTTATCTGCAATATCCAAAACAATGATAGATTATTTTATTAGCAGAAAACATAAAACAATAGGATATATAGGGGCACGTGATTTTGATGATATTGTAGATGAAAGAGAAGATGCTTTTATTTCTTATGCAAAAATACATAATATATTTGACAACAAGTATTTGTATATTGGTAAGTTTAGCAGTGCTTCTGGTTATGAAATGGCTAAAAAAATGCTTTCTAAAAAAAATATACCTAATGCTTTATTTATAGCAAATGATTCTATAGCTATTGGTGTATTAAAAGCATTAAATGAATATAATATTTCTATTCCAAGTCAAATTGAAATTATAAGCATAAATGATATACCTTCTTCAAGTTTTACATATCCTGCCTTAACAACTGTTAAAATATCATCCGACTTTATGGGCTCTCAATCTGTTAGATTGTTAAGAGATAGAATATTATCAAAAAGAAAAATACCAATCAAAGTTATTGTACCTTTTTCAATAATATTTAGAGAAACTACATTTTAAGCAAAATTGTAATATTTGCTATGAGAAAATCATCTACTATATCGAACTTGTTGTGGCTTTTGTTCGCATAAATAGCGATAAGTATACTTGTAATTTTTACTATAATGCTTACTAAAAAGGCTTGCTATTGAATAATGATGTGAAAGCTATTATTAATTTATTGGGGTTAAAGGAGTAAGTTATTTTTTAAAAAAATATTGAATAAAAATATAATTTGATGAAAAAAGTGTGGGCATATCAAATTAACCTGATATACTCACACTTTTTTATGTTATCATTTTTGAATCATTTTAATTATTTATACACTAAGAATCTAAAAAATCCTTTAATTTTTTCATTTTTGAAGGATGTCTTAGTCTACGTATAGCCTTCGCCTCAATTTGACGTATACGCTCTCTAGTTACCTTAAATACATAGCCAACTTCTTCTAGTGTATGTGTATATCCATCATCAAGCCCAAAACGCATTCTAAGTACTTTTTGTTCACGGACAGGTAAAGTCTCAAGTATGGCTTCAAGTTGTGTCTGTAGCACCTTAAATGTTGTAACAGCACTTGGGTTTTCAGCCTCTTTATCCTCGAGTAATTCGCTTAATACAGTATCCTCTTCTTCACCAATAGGGACATTGAGTGATACAGGGTCTTTGGCAACATTACGAACACTTTTTACTCTGTTTTCAGGCCAAGAAAGTATCTTAGCTATATCCTGTATAGAAGGCTCACGACCATGCTGCTGCATAAATTGCCTTGATACACGTGCGACTTTATTAATCTGCTCTATCATATGTACGGGGACTCTAATAGTACGTGCCTGATCGCTTATACTCCTTGTTATTGCCTGACGTATCCACCAAGTAGCATATGTTGAAAACTTATATCCTTTTTTATATTCGAATTTATCAACGGCCTTTATTAAACCAATATTACCTTCTTGTACAAGGTCAAAAAAGTGTAGCCCACGATTTACATATTTTTTTGCAATAGCAATGACCAAACGTAAATTTGCTCTAACAATATGGTCTTTTGCCTGAGTTATCCTTCTTCTAGATGAATTGACGCGTTTAACCCAATCAGCCAATGTTGCTTTATCGACTCG
>CAMRBQ010000131.1 GCA_947040495.1 uncultured Spirochaetia bacterium | reverse complement strand
GCCCCATTTTTTGTTTTTCAGCTATTTCACTTAATGTGTCATCTGATTTCGCGATGTATATTTCAATTTTTCTTTCATCTATTATTTTGCTTTCATTTTTATTATTATTTATTTTATAAACTTTTATTTTATCATCTTTTTTTAATAAATAATTTTTGTTTATATTGTTGAGCGAATATAATTCAGTGAGCCCCATTTTTTGTTTTTCAGCTATTTCACTTAATGTGTCATCTGATTTCGCGATATATATTTCAATTTTTCTTTCATCTATTATTTTGCTTTCATTTTTTTTATCATCCCATGTTCGTATATATAATTTTGTGTTCCGTTTTAATTTATATGTGTCATAATTTGATATGTTATTTATTTTTAAAAAATCAGAAATATTCATATTATGTTTGAATGCTATACCAAATAAAGTATCCCCATGTTTTACTTCATAGATTCCAACATTTGTGTTGGCATAAACAACAGTGCTATTTAGTATAAAAATAGAAAAAAAAATTATAATATAATTTTTCATGAATGTATAACAAATTCGTCTTTTAAATATGGATCAGATGCTGTGATAGTTATGTTTGTTTTTGATATACTAGCATATGTTGGGCCTTCTTTTATTTTTTCAAAAAATTTATTTAGAAATTCTCTATTAGAAGAATATGCATTTACTTCTAGAGTACCATCATAATTATTCCATACCTCACCTGTAAGCCCCATAGAATTTCCTAGGTCTTTAACAAACATTCTAAAACCTACATCTTGAACACGACCACGTAATATTATATGACCTAAAAGCATAAATAATCCTCTATTATATAATTATGATATATTATATGGTTATTATCGGCATAAAATCACGATATTTTTATTATACAGATGCTTTTTTATTAAATGGTTTAGATTATTTGAAGTCGAGCCCTATTTCTTCTTGGACTTCTTCTCCTGTTTCAAAGGGCAGTAATTCAAATTTTTTCATTATTCCAGCTATTATACTAGTGGGTAATTTTGCGGCTAATCTATTATATACGCCTATATTCAGATTATACTCGTCTATAAATTTATTTACTTTTATTTGAGATTGGTTTAACTGTATTCTGGTTTCTGAAAAATATTTATTTGTTCTGAGGTCGGGATAATTATTTGCTATACGGATAATTTGATTGATATCATCATCTACTTTTGATTGTAGATATTGATATTCTTGAAATGTTACAGGTTTGTTTATTATTTCAATACTTGTATTAATAGATAAAATTTTATTTATATTATTGCTAAACGAAGAAATAATATTTTGATTTACTCGAGGTACTAAAGAAGAAGCATGGAAAAAATTTATGGCATCTTTATTTTGTTCATCAAAGGCATCAAACACGCTTACAAGTGTGCTTTTAGATATTTGCTCTGCTTCTGTAATAGAATTATTCATATTAGAAACAAGTATAGATAATGCTATAATTATAGAAACTATGCTAACAATTATAAACATAAAAACAACAAACCAACCTTTCATGTATACCTCGTCTCATAATTTTATGCCAGTAGATTACAAAGATTCTATTCTAATGTATTTTAAAATAAAAACAAATATTTTTTATTTTATCTTATTATCATATTCATTCATATATTTTTCAAGGCTAACAATACTACCTTCAATAGCGGTTAATGCAGCAATTTCAGAGCCTCCAAGATATGCTTTTGCCGATTCTGGGCCTATCCTTGAATGAAAATTTCTTGTAGTAGTAGTAAAGGCATTGGAATTATTGCCTATTCTCCTTTTATTTCCCATGCAAAGCCCACAGCCAGGTATTCCAATTATAGCACCTGCTTCATGTAAGATAGCCAAAGTTCCATCTTCAAGTAGGCTCTGATATATGTCAGCTGAAGATGGTGTTACAATGCATTGAATATTGTCAGCAATTTTTTTGTTTTTCATAAGTATGCTAGCATTTCTAATACTTTGAATATCGCCACCAACGCAACTGCCTATAAATACTTCATCAATTGGAGTGCCAGTTAATTCGCTGAGTGTAGCTATATTATCGGGATGATGCGGTTTTGCTATAAGAGGTTCTTTATAATCTGAAAGCTCTATATTTATTAAACCATCATATATAGCATTTTTATCTGAATTTATAATTATTTTGCTTTCCAAATATTTTTCAAAATTTTCTATAGTTTTTATTAGGCTCTTCGATTTATCCCCATTGTTATATCTACTTTTTAAATATCTATAATCTTTTTCTATATTTTCTATAGTTTTCTCATCAGCAGCTATTATAGCAGCAGTAGAGCTTCTCTCAGCTATAGCATTTGTAAGAATGTACCTTTCATCGCATGACAAATCATGTACACCGTCTATTTCGACAATACTACCAATATATATATCTTTTCCTTCTTTCGATTGTTTTTCGGCATCGATAACAAACATACTAACAATATCACGCGCGGTGATTCCTTTGTTAAGTTTTCCATTTAATGTTACTTTTATTTCTCTGTCGAGTGATAATTCTAAGAAACCATATTTCATAGCCGCAGCTACAATATCACTACCAGCAGGGAATGATATCCCTCGTTCACTACGTGTATGAGAATCGCCACCGACTATAATATCTGTAGGCAAAACAAATCTATTTGCTATAGTATGTATGATACCTTCACCAACTTTTAATGCAACACCACCATGGCTTGCACAAAAATTTTGTAAATATTTTTGCGTATTTCTATCTTCTGTAGTAGGGCACTCACATGTATGACAAAGCGATTGAACGACAAAGTCGGATTGAAAACTTTTACCCCCACTCATCGATAGATATTCATCATATGTCATAGGGCCTGTTGTGTCTTGAGAAAACACGCCTCTAATTTTTACTTCTACTATTTCTTTTTTTTCTGTATATTTTTTATTATCAAGTCTATTTAATGTAAATAATTTTTGTGTTATAGTTTGTGGTTTATCTATATTGTCTTTATTATTTTCTACTTCTATATTTTTATATTTGATATCATTTTTTTTGGCATATTCTATAGCCCAAGACAAGAGTGTCTTTTTTGACATATAGGCATTCATTCCACCACTTTTTATTTTACGCATTGCAAAATCATTTATAGATGGAAAATCAATATTTATATTTTGTGTTTTATTTGTTATAATATTTTTTTTAAAGTCTATTATTATCTCATCATTTTCATTGATATTTGTTGTATCTACTTTTATGGGAACGATGGCACTAGCTATAAGGCTATTTTCAAAAATTGGTGCTATTGTTTTTGCTATGAGTATACCACCATCTTTTCTATCGGGCTCACCCTCAATTTTTTTACCTATAATTTCAAGTAGATTAAATGTTGCACTTTTTCTTGAGCTGCCTTCACCAAAATTGCTGCCACCAACCATCGCAATAGATTTATTTTCATCAGATATTTTTTTAAATCTTGTTAAGAAATCAGATTCATCATCTCGCCCTTCCATTAAATATTTTGCATGAAGGGGCTTATCTGTCCTTGAACTGGCATGCTTTCCAGGCGATAGATGGTCTGTTGATATATTGTCGCCTACTTTGATAACTTTTAATTCTCTAATCATTTCAAAAGTATTATCATTTTCCCAAGATTCATTTGCCCATAGTGATAATAGTTTTTTAGCATATTCATTATTTGTAGACATCGATACCGCTTTATCAAATGCCTCTTGTGAGATTAGATATATGCATGAAAGTTTTTTAGTTATTTTTTCTAATATATTTTTGTCAAAGTTGAGCCCTAGTAGTGAAATAGAATATATATCACTTGCGCCTCCTTTCATATCGAGCAGTAAATTTATGGCATTATCAACTGATATATATGAAGTCTCTCCATTTATGATATCAAATAATTTTTTTGCTTTTGTATTTGTTTCATCATAGCTACCCCTGCGTACAAAATTAGATATTATGTTTTTTATATTTTCCAAAATATTTTTATCTATTGACTTGTCGCTAAGCAATGTGAAAAAAGCTTCACATTCTTCATTTGTGATTGCTCTTGCTTGCAAATTATGTTCTTTTTTTCTATCGTCAGATTTTTTTATATATCTTTGGTATAAATCTAATTCTTTTGACATTTCTTATCCTCAATGTTTTTATTTTTATAAATATGTCAATAATATTATATTTAATTTTATATTCATTCAAGTGCAAAATATTTTTTATTTTAATAATTTATATTTATATAGAATACTATAATGTAAATATAAGGACAAAAATCTCACTAATTTTTTAAATTCACTTGATAATTATATAAAAAATACTAGACATATAATATGTAAATAATATTTTAATATTATAGTTTTAAGGAGATAAAAATGAAATTTGTTATCGTTGGTGCTGGTAGTGTGGATAGGCTATACTAACTAGGACAAAAAATATTCGACCATAATCTAATAAG
>CAMRBQ010000130.1 GCA_947040495.1 uncultured Spirochaetia bacterium | reverse complement strand
GATACTAGTTCTAAAAAACAAGCGATAAAACTAGTGTTAAAACAAGAGACACTACTGGCAAGCAATAATATTAATAATACTAAATATTTTATATGTTTCATTTATATACCCCAGTTATTGTAAATACTACTTAATAATACCGTATTTTTTTTAAAAGCAATATTTTTAATTAAATACTCAGATAACAATTCAAAATATGGATGTGATTTTTTCCGTACATTTTTAATTGTTATTCTGTTATAATATTTGACTGGCTATAATAATTACCAAGGTTTATCCTCACAAATTTTATTCCAAGAATATACCATCTTTGTAAAGCGTAATTGTATCTGGCAGTCATAATGAGATTTTCCATCATTAAAATATACCCAGCCATTAAAGAGAGCCCCGTAGTTACCTGCATAAAATTCATCAATAAACTCAAATTGCCATTTACCACTATTAAGGTTTTCAATAAATTTTTCAAATGAAACCTCCACTCTTCTTGTAAAAATAAATCTTCTAAACAAACAAATTGTTTTAAAAATATAAATACTATCAAAATCAAAATTGACAAAGCGTATTAGAGCTTTATCTGTACGCAAAGTTTTACCGAATGGGTTTTGTTTATTTATTTCATTTATCCAAAAGCCATGTGGAAAATCATGCTCTTTAAATTCAATAATAAGATCATTGTCTTCTACTGTTGCTTTTACAATATAGCAATCATGCAAAATAATATTTGGATAATCATTTTCAGATGTATATTTCCACATATAACATATCTCCAATTTTATACAAAATATTAGAACTAGTTTTTAAATTTAACATTTCTAGCTTTTAATATAGATATAATATTATTTATACTATCCAAAGTGTTTTTTTGACATGGCACTTCATTTGGCAAATGACAAGGTAATATCTCATCCAATATTCCATGCTCTCTAAATACACTACCAATTTTACAATCATGCCCATATCCGCAGGTATAACATTGGCTATATTCATCACAATCAGCATGACCTATTATATTCATCTCATTAGATTTCATAAATATTTCAATGATGTCTTTAACTGGATTAATTTCTATATTTTTACGCCTTGTAGTTACTGTTATACCTAATGTATCTTTCAATAATAATTTTTCACAATGCCTAAAAGAAAATGTTCTTTCTAAACAAGCATGCGCGAGAGCATTTATTGTTCCATAGTAATTCGGTGCCCCAAAAATTATAATATCAGCATTAGTCATCTTTTCACCAATTTGATTCCAATCATCTTTAATTTTACATATATTGTCTTTTGCACACATTGTACAGCCGATACAACCATTAATTTTTTTACCTGATAAACTTATTATCTCAAATTGCTCATCACAGTTTTGAAGTTCTAATATTTTTACTAGATATTATCTTATTAAAGAAACAGATAACACTCTACTAATGGTAAATTTAGAGAAGTCGAGCCTTCCGAATATATTCACATTAGGATATAATTCTTTAGAAGAATCTGTTAAAAAAATAAGTGAATCATCAGTTTATACTAAATAATTTATATGTATAACTTAAGCCTAACTAATAGTTAAAGATATAAATCAATTGCTGTAGTGAGATTAAAACCAAAGTAAAAATTATCTATAGAAAAATATTTATTTTTGTTATTATAATTTGGAGGAAGCTGCATTGCGACTATACCCTCTATATTAAATGGCAATGCCACTGATAACATAAAAGAAGATTCCATGCCAAGTTTTAATGTAGCTGCATTTAAATAATGTTTATCATAATATGAAGCACGATAGCCCAATGATGCATATAATCTATTTATATAAAAATAACTTAGATTATTTTGAATTTCGACAGCCCCTATTAAATCTAATTCAAATCCAAATAACCAATTGTCAGATAATGCATTATCATTTACATATGATATAAATTCATTGCCACCAGAAATACTACGCCCCCCAAATATTGCACTATAACTAGAAAAATCTATTCCATTAGTAGCATCAGAGTATCCCGCATATGCTGTTAATTTTAATGGTAAATATTTACTTTGAAGATTAATCTTTGTATCTATTCTATACTTATTTCTTCTTATAGAATAAATAGGCGCTAGTAAAAAAGAGATTAAATCTTTTCTTATACTATTGAGTGATTTGTTATTATATTGATAATTCATATTTAAGCCAGCATTCATAGTATAATCTCTAAAATCCCAAATATATGCTGAATTTTTATAATCTACATCTATAAACCTATTTCCAGTGGACGGGTCAGTTTTCCAAGATGCATCTGAATAAAATAATAGCCCCGCTGAAAAATATGGCGTAAATACAACACTAGACCTATCATTTATATAAAAATATGGCGACATTCCAACCGAGAACATAGTACTACGAAATCTTATGATTGAAGAATATATTACTTTATCTCTAATAAATATTGATAGTGGAAATAACAGGCTATAATTATTCCAACTTAAATCAAGGTCAAAAAACTTTGATACAATATCAAATCCACCAAGAAATATTATCTGATTATTATCTATAGGGTCGGTAACCATTGTCGCTATTCCAATACCAGTAACAAAATATGGCGAACCTTCTGCATAGGTTGGCAATGGAAACCACATTTTAAGTGGGTTCATATACTTTACCCCTATATATTTTTTCTCATCATAGTTAAATAGTCCACTATTATATTTTGTTTCATACTCATCTACGACATTTTTAATGCTTCCAACATCTTTCGTTTGAGCAATATTAATATTATATGATGCCCCTTCAATATTCAAAATATCTTGAGGGTACATCATTAATGCTTCTGTTTCAGAAAATCTACCCTTATAATAAATATTATCATCAACCAAAACTGGATTTAATATAGAACCAGAATAATCAATTTTGGTAAGTAGTAAGTTATTATTATTTAAATCAATAATACCTAATTTATAAAATCTGTCATCATCATTATATGAAAATAAAATTTTATCATCACTATAACTAAGATAACGCATATACTTCCATATATTAGAATCATTTTGACTATCGCTAATTATAGTTGATATTGTTTTATTATTATAATTATAAATCATCAAATGGCGTATTCCATTATCAGTATATATAAATGCGATTCTATCATCATCAATAACTGTTGGATAATCATATGAAATGTTTTTAGATGGTGGAAGTAGTACCTCTTCTGTCTTGCCATCATCTTTATAATAAGCAATATAACTATTATTCAAATTAGCGGCTATACCAATAACACCATCTCTAAAATATCTAGCCAAACGTAAATCTTTAAATTTTAATTTTGTATATCTATTTTTTTTAATATCATACTCTTGAACGAATGGCATAGGAAAAGTAGAAAATCTCATAGTTGAACCTATGAGAACTTTGCTACCATCTTTGTTAAAATCAAGCGAATCTGTAGTCTTATTTATAGTTTCTATTTTATTATTTTTTTTCTCTATAGGGTCATATTCCATAAGTATAGAATAGCTATTATTTATATAATATATCTTATTATTTTTATGAGTAATAGCCCTTATCTCTGTATCATTTTTTGTAATGCTCTCATTTGTATTAATGCTAACATCTAATGTAGTAAAGTTATATTGAAAATCTGCCCATACATCAAGAAAAGGTATATTATATATTTGCTTAAAAGCATTATATGTGCCCGCATTATAATAATTAAAAGAAGGTATCCAAGAATTTTGAATACGCCTTAAAAAAAGAGAATACTTTTCCATACCAAATCTATCTTGTATGTATTGGGAAAAAAGCCCGCCATACTCATAAGCTACAGTTCCAAAGGGATATAAACTCCATACATCTGTCGCTTGTATAGGTGTTTTAAATTTGCCTTCTCTTATATCTTGCCTAAGCCTCTGCCTAACTAGCGGGTCATTAGCCCGTCCAAAACCATCCAAACTTTCAACAGCTACAGCACTACCCTCAGTCATAAAATATGTTGTCGATAGAAATACAAAAGAAAACCAAGAACCAAATATCTTAGAGCCTGTTGTCTCATTTGGTGCCATAAAAATAACATGCGTTAATTCATGTATAAAAGTATCTTCTATATCATTTTTGTATGAGGTAAAATTTGGGTTGCTTGGTGTATCATAAATAACTATATGTGGATATGTAGCTGGATATGCATAGGCATTATGTATTCTAGGCTCTGAAGTTATCGTTACGGGGATAATATAACTAACTTCTATACCCAAAATTTTAGAATATTTTTCATATATATCATCAGCAACGGCTGCCAATTGAAAGGCTGTACGCCTTGTTTCTTCAGAATATATAATCTCAAATTTTTTGGTTTTTATTGAATACAAATCTGTGAAAGGTTTGAAATTTTTGGGAAATAAAACAACTGAATTACATAGACATATAAAAAGTATAATTAGATATTTTTTTTTTACCATATTAAGAATACTTAGGAAAAGTTGCACAAAAAGAACAAAATATATAAATGCTTCCGCAAACGCCGTAAGCAACACTAAAGCGCCTAACTATAAAGTTAGGTGGGCTCCACGGAATGGGACCCTGACTTCTCTATACCCCAAGGGGCGAGCCTGTCATTGCCATTCGTTTTTACGGATCCCGG
>CAMRBQ010000129.1 GCA_947040495.1 uncultured Spirochaetia bacterium | reverse complement strand
TATTATTTCTACAAAAAGCCTAACAAGCGAAATACCAATTTATTATAGTTATAAAGAAATGGGCATTATGAAAAGTATACATGAAGATATTTCTTATACGCCTTATGAAGAATTAAAACTAATGTTGGAAGAAGAAAAAAAAGATTATGGTAATGACATGAGAAAGGCTGAAAAAATTACCATAGTAAAAGAAATGTTAAAAGAAAATATTGATATAAACCTTATTACCAAAATCACAAAATTAACTGAAAAAGAAATTAAAAAAATAACTACATGAAAATAAAAGAAATAGCAAAAATAGTAAAATACGCATTCCCAAAAACAACACCCGTATTAATTGGATTTTTTTTTGTAGGGGTAACTTGGTCGATACTCATGTATGTCAAAGGATATTCTCTGCCTTGGACAACGCTCATGAGCACAATCGCCTATTGTGGCAGCATGCAATATGCTTCTATAATATTGTTCACCTCAACTTTTAATCCGCTATATGCCCTTATACTTTCTATACTCATAAATATAAGACATATATTCTATGGCATTTCTATGCTCAATAAATATAACAATATGGGCAAGTCAAAACTATTTTTAATATTTTCAATGTGCGATGAAACATTTTCTTTGCTATGCGATGCCGACGTTGATGAGAGTATTGATAAGAAAAAATATTATTTAGCAGTGTCTATATTAAACTATTTATATTGGATAATCGCAACAACAGTGGGCTCTCTTATCGCACCATTTATATCATTTAATTTGCAAGGAATTGAGTTTGTACTCACAGCATTAATAGTAGTAATATTTTTTGAAAACTGGCTACAAAACCGCCGCCATTATTCTGCTATAGTTGGGATAGTATCATCAGTTATTGCCATTTTAATATTTGGCAAAGATATATTTATCATCCCCGCAATGATTATTATTTTGATATTGATAACTGCCCCATACATATATAAAATAAAAAAAGAAGGCAAACATAAAAATGCTATTAAATAACACACAAATATTTATAACTATAATAGCCGTAGCAGCAGGGTCTTTTATAACAAGGTCTTTATCATTTATAATATTTCTAAGTCATGAGAAGACACCAAAATATATTAGATACCTTGCAATAATGCTACCTTCGGCATCGATTGGGCTACTCGTTGTCTATTGCCTTAAAGATGCATTCATTCTACAAAGCAAGCTACCTATTGCAGAGGCGATATCTATATTAATAATTATAGTACTACATCTATGGAAGAGAAATGCATTAATAAGTATATTTGCATCAACGGCTGTATATATGATTTTAAAGCAATTCACTACTGCGTAGGTACTACATACGCTTAAGTTGCACATCATAATTTTTTAAATATATTTAAATATTAGAATGCATTTAATATTGCAACTTAAGCCACAGCCAGTGTTAGAGTTGACCTAACATTTTTTGTACTAAGAACGCAACGATTACAACGAGTGTCGAAATAATAAATCCATGTATCATAGGCTTAGGTCCACTCGCAGACACTTCTTTGAAATTTGTTTTAAGCCCAATAGCAGCCAATGCCATAACCATCAAAAATTTTGATATCTCAGAGGCATGAAAAGATATATTATCAGAAACAATACCAATGCTTCTTATACCCACCATTAACAAAAATAAAATGATGAAATATGGAAAAATACGCTTAAAACTAACTTTCTTTCTATCATGAGTATTGCCGTCTAATGCATCTGCTTTCATCTTTATAAATGAAAATATCAAAACAGTTGGGATTATAGAAAGTGTGCGTGTAAGTTTCACAATAACAGAATAGCCACCTGCCGCATCAGAATAGGCATAACCCGCTGCCACAACAGAAGAGGTATCATTTATAGCAGTGCCCGCCCAAAGCCCAAAACCCATATCACTCATATCAAAATGCCTACCCATTATAGGGAATATTATAACCATGATAATATCAAATATAAAAGTCGCTGAAATAGCATATGCAATAAATTTATCTTCGGCATCAATGGTTGGGGCAATAGCGGCTATAGCGCTACCACCACATATACCAGTACCCGCAGATATTAGAGATGATAACTTCCAATGCATATTAAATAATTTCCCAACAAGATATCCGCCGCCAAATGCAGCAACTAGTGTGAACAGCATTACAAATAGTGAATATTTACCAACATATAAAACCTGACTAAAACTTAATGTAAGCCCCATTAATATTATAGAAAGCCTTAAAATCTTTGAAGATACAAATACTATTCCTCCTTTAAAAAAACTATATTTAGAGAATACAGGATTCAAAAGCATACCCAAAAGCAAAGCAAATACACTAGCACTTATAAGATGCATCGGTACAAAATCACTTATATACATTGAAATTATGGCAACCAAAATAGTCAACACTATTCCCAAAAAGTATTTTGTCAATATTTCCATTATTAAACTCGCTCTTAAAATATTAATTTATATAATATCAATAAATATTTTTTAACAATATCTTTTATAATAAAATATAGCAAACAATAAATATTTAGTATTACAGCATCTATAAAATGTAGCAATTGCATAATCAACATTATTATTGTTTTTATCATTCATAGATATTTTATATGTAGTTATTTTTATTATGCTATTAATTATTATATTTTTATGAAAAATAATCTTAATTATTTACTTTATATTATGCTACTGCTAATACTTACAATTAATTTATATGGTCAAGATAATAACGATAATAACAAAGATACAAATAAAAATAAATTTAATGTATTTAGACAATATGAAACAGATAAATATTATATGGGATGGCAGGACTATAGGTCTTTTATAACAAGGGTATTTTTCAATAAAAATTTCACATTAGAGAATACTCTAAATACAATTTCAAAAAGTGATGAATGGAATTTTAATGATAAAGCTGTCACAATAGATGCCAAAATTGCAACAGAATTTGCCTTTTATAGAAATGAATATTTTTCTGTAGGGGCTGCTGGAGCTATGAAGATACTCACTATGTGTACTCCAATAAATGACGGAATTAAATGTGATGTCTATGATTTTAATGGTCAAATAGCAGTATACATAGATATATGGTTCGATAAAATATTTAAAGTCCCCAATACAAAAATTAGAATATACCCAATGTATCATCAATCTACACATTATGTTGATGGCTATAAAGGTGAATTCGAAAATGGTTCGGGATATGAGTTTGCATCTATAGCCATATATAATTTTAAAGATTTTGGGAAGGCGGGAAATATGACTATATATGGTGGGGTTGAAGGGACATATCATACAATAGGCGGCAATGGTTCACAATTATTTAGAGGCTTTTTTGGATTAGATTATAGAAAACCTATATCAAAAAAGTATGATATAAACTTTATAACAGGAATAAATCTCTCTATGATTTATGATGACAAGGACAATCTTAACCTAATAAAAGAACAATGGCATCCTGCTGTAAATATAGCCTTTGGTTTTGAATTTTATAGATATACTCTAAGTCTAAAATATGTATATCAGAGGGGAAGAGGGGCTACCACATATTTTAAAAACCAACATATATTAGGATTTGAAATGGGCGTTTTATTTTAACTTTTATATTTTTTATAATAAAACATAAACTATTTTTTGGGAATATTTAATTCATTAACATCTTTCCAATTAATATAACCTTTATCAAATATCTCTTCTTGTATATTATTTAAATCAATAATTATTGGATATACATAATATGTTGGTATAGCAACACCTGAAATCATTATAGGATGACCATCATCATTGCTCTTTGCTTTCCCCGTCGTCGCAATTGAATAAGCAGCATTAACGGCCTCTACTGTCAATAAATTTTGATCTGAATATGTACTCATGATTTCTATACCCTCTAAGATATAACCCGCACTATTGACTGTCATATTTTGCCCGCTCACAAACACATCAAAATTAAGTTTCATCTCTTTAATAGCCTCAACAATATGTATAGCCATTTTATCATCTGGAATTATTATTACAGATACATCCGAATACTCATTTATAAAATTTTCAACAAATTTTTTAAGATGCCTACTCTGCCAATTAGGGTCATAGGCTTTGGGGATAATATTTATATTACTACTAATCCCTATATTTTTCAATGCATCTACTGAACCCGCATAAATATCTAAGAGCATATGGTCAGTTGGTAGCCCCATCATAAATAAATATGTACCAAAAGGCACTCTCTTAAGAGTATATTCTATTTGGCTATAACCTGATTTTGTATAATCAAATGCAATATACATCGATACATTATTAGGTCCATCTGGGGGATTGAGATATGTAACAACTTTTATACCATTTACAGCAGCCATTTCTATAAATCTGCTACTATTTACAGGATTATGCACTGCGAGTATAATAACATCAATTCCATTTGCCACAGCCCTAGCAATAGTTTTCTTCTGCGATTCTAATGTATTGTCACCATAAAATACTAAAATATCAAAACCTAAGCTATAGGCCCTACCTTGCATAGATTTTATATCGGACACCCATCTTTCATCTAATGCATTAGGAAGTATAGCTGCTATCTTAAAATCATTTGCTAAAATTGATTTAGATAATATTAAGGTAAATATAAATATAAGTAATATAGTTTTTTTCATATATTTCATAATAATAATATATATCGACATATTAAATTCTATTTTTAGTTTAATTATAAAAAAAAAAAATATATATATATATATTAATAAAAA
>CAMRBQ010000128.1 GCA_947040495.1 uncultured Spirochaetia bacterium | reverse complement strand
AAGACATTTCGGAGAGAACCAGCTATCTCCAAGTTTGATTAGCCTTTCACTCCTACCCACAAGTCATCCGAACCCTTTTCACGGGAACCGGTTCGCACCTTCACTTGATGTTACTCAAGCTTCGCGCTGCTCATGGGTAGATCACTTGGTTTCGGGTCATAATACATGCAACTAAACGCCCTATTAAGGCTTGCTTTCACTACGGCTCCGAGGCTATTACCTCTTAACCTAACGCTACATATATTAAGTCGCAGGCTCATTCTACAAAAGGCACGCTATCAGGCCATCTACTATTGCTAGTAGGGTACCCTCTAACTGCTTGTAAGCTTAAGGTTTCAGGTTCTGCTATTGCCCTTTCGGGGTTCTTCTCACCTTTCCCTCACGGTACTATGCGCTATCGGTCACTGGTTAGTATTTTGTCTTGGATAGTGGTCTACCCGGATTCAAACAGGGTTTCTCGTGCCCCGCCTTACTCAGGAACAAAGGAACCTTTCTATTAAAAATTTCATGTACGGGGCTTTCACCCACTATGGCACAACCTTTCCATGTTGCTTCCACTATTTTTAAAAGAAAAGTCGGAGTCTGCAAGAACTCCATTCTTTGCCCTACAACACCACTATAACAACGGCTTACACCTTGACATTATAATGGTTTGGACTCTTCCCCTTTCGCTCGCCACTACTTAGGGAATCTCATTTTGATTACTTTTCCTCCAGGTACTTAGATGTTTCAGTTCCCTGGGTGTTGCTTCATACGCCTATTTTATTCAACGCATGATAGAGAGGGTTTGCCTCTCTGGGTTCTCCCATTCGGTCATCTGCGAGTCACAGAATATTTGCTTCTCGTCGCAGCTTATCGCAGCTTGTCACGACCTTCATCGCCTTCCAGTGCCTAGGCATCCACCTTAAGCTCTTAGTTACTTGACCATATTATCATTCGCTTCATTATAAATAAAACAAAAAGAAAACACGACCTAGAACGAGACCACAGTCTATTTAACTGTTCTTTTTTAGTCTTTCTTAACCTTCCCAATATTTTCTAAATCTTATCTGGGAAGATCGCCTACAAGGTTTCTACTCTAAGGACACACAAATCAATCTCCTTGTTTTATCAAAAAGATTTCTCATGTGTTAATTTACTTTATCGCTGAAGATTTTCAATTTACCGTTTGCTACTCTAACTCATTTTGTTGGAATAATTATTGTTATTATTAAAAATCTTCCGCTCTTATATATTTGTCAAAGAACTAACCAATCCGTTTCAGGTTTTTTATTTCCCTCTCTTCATGGGATACTTAATATAGCACAGAGGGGATTAAAAAGCAATATGCCTATCCGTATTTTTTTGCTATAAAATTTAAAAACACATCCAAAACGACCTTACATACTACATTTACTACATTTTAAGAGGTTTTGCTTTATTTTACTGTTTATTTCAGCATCTCAAGAGGCTTTTTAAGACTAAATTTTTGTAAAAAAAATTAAATAAATTTTTTATTTTAGTATTTTTTTAAATTTCAATTATAAAATCCAGTATAAAAATTCAATTTTTTTTATTTTACTATTTCAAGAGGCTTTTAATTATAAAGCACTGTATAAAAATTTAAATAAGTGGCAAATAATATCCACAACATGTAAGGAATTAATAAAATAAGCGCAAATTTTGAAAACTTAGAAAGCATAATTATTGTAATAAGCACAAGTATATCCAATATAACAATATCAATAAGAGCAAATAATGGGTTTCTAAATGTCCAAAATAAATAAGACCAGAGTAGATTTACTATAAACTGTATTATAAAAAGTATTAACGATAATTTAAAATATTTTTTATCAATTAAATTTTGATCAATGCCATTACATAGCATAAAAGCAAATGACAAACCTATAAGGACATACAATACCGACCAAGCTATGCCAAATACGAAGTTAGGGGGCGTTAGAGGGGCTTTCTGAAGCGTATCATACCAAAGATAGCCTGCCTCGTTATTACTCGTTCTAGCATTAAAAAAGCCCAACCCAACAAAGATAGCAATACTTAAAATAGATATTGGTAAAAATTTTTTCATACAAATTATCCAAATACTTTTTTTTATTATTTAAGTAATTTTAATACGAATGTTTACTTAATAAAACAACTTATAAAACCCTAAAATAAAAAAAGCCCCGCCAAAAAGGCGGGGCTTATACTATAAAAATATATTCTTATAAAGAAAAAGCATATCTATATGTTAGAGCAAAAGTTAGATTATCTTGACGCCATTCGGATTCTTCTCCAAACATTGCTGTTATATTCTTTTCTTGTAGACTAAAAGCGTTTAAAATGTTTAAATCATAAGACACTCTTATACCAAGATAGTGAACTTCCGCAAGTTTGAACTCTTGACCTACAGCAAATGATGCATCTAATACAAATTTAGCTGCTGCTGCATCTATAACACCAACTAAAAATTGTTCATCAGAAGAATAAGTTTTTTTAACCGCATAAGAACTACTTAATGGAAAACCCATTTTTATCCCAGCAGAGACATAAGTCATCCCAATACCATACTTAGACTGCCCACGTAGCATAATGGGAATATAAAGTTCACTTCTCGTAAAACTGTCAATTGTATTAACTCCCAAATTAGTATAGCTATTCTGCCAAGTAGAATATCTATAACCTAAGCCTGTTTCTATAGCAAAAGCAGGCAGTATTTCTACCATAACGTCTATTGTTGGCATATTCAATGAATATCCCAGTTTTTCAGCATTAGGATATAACGTATTAATACTAGTAGAATACGCATTATAAGTAGCACCTCTAAATATTGGAAAACCAGCCCCCAAAGAAGTACCAATTGAAACTTCAATTGCATAAGAGGCAGTACTAATAACAAACAAAGTAATAATCGTACATAAAATTTTTCTTAATCTCATAACTAACTCCTTTAAAATATTATCAATCTATATATAAAATTCAATACATGTATAAAATATAAAAAACTATATAAATCATTCCTAATAATATAACCACTTTAATCTTAAATTCAAATTTCATAAAAGTTAAACAACTTTAACATTGCATACTAAAGTACTGTATTTCTAAAAAATGTCAATTTTTCTTTGATTTTATAACTTTTTTTATCCTCTGTCTTTTTTCTTTTTTCATATCAATGAGATTTTGTTTTGATAGACTAGAAGATTCGTTTTTTAATGTTATATAAGACATATAATGCTCAGCAGTAAAAAAGCCACTTTCAACCATTTCTATTATGGCACAACCGGGCTCATGTTGATGGGTACAATTATGAAAACGACATAGCTTAGACTGTTCTTCAATATCTGCAAATGTGCTCTTTACACCGCTGTCATTGTCCCATATACCAAGCGAACGAAGACCGGGGGTATCAATTATAACAGCATTGTTTTTTAATACAAAAAGCTCTCTACTTGTTGTTGTATGCATGCCTTTATCATCATATTCTCTAACAGATTTTACTTCTTGAATATTATTGCCTATAAGATAATTCACGATAGATGATTTGCCCGCACCAGATGGTCCTATGAATATAGACGTTGTTGTTTTTTTTATATATTTAGCAAAACAGTCCATCCCTTGCCCATCGATAATGCTTGAATTAAATATATCTTCTACTCTAAAATTTTTTCTTATGCCTTCAATTTCCTCTAAAACATCATCATTATCGCATAAATCACTCTTTGTTAGCACAACTATAGGCTTTATATTACTTGCGATAACCATACTCAAATATCTACTAATCGAGTTCTGATTTATCTCTCTATCAAGAGATACAACAATAAAACAGTAGTTAACATTAGCAGCTATTGCCTGTATATCACTTTTTTTTGAAGCGGATTTTCTAAATAATACATTTTTTCTTTTCAAGATATATTTTATGGATACCAATTCCCCTTTTTTTGAAGGTCTAAATAAAACAAAATCCCCAACAGCAGGCATCTCACTTTTTATCCTAGAATTATGGCGAAGAGAGCCAGAAACCCTAGCGAGATATTCTGTTTTTCCATCAAATATCATATAGTATTTTTTATGCCCCTTTATAACTCGGGCAACATTAATATTTTCTTTTTTATATTGAGATACTAAATCCTTGAAGTATTTATCAAAACCAATATCTGCTAAAACCATATATATAATACCTTAAAGCAACGCATAAAAGAATTAATATTATACATTGTTTTTAGCACTTCTTATCCCTAAAATTATCATAACCACTGAAAACGCAACAATGATAAACCCAATCACATATAAAATAATATGAAAAACAAAAAAGCCCTTCCCATATACCTTTACAGCTATGGAATCTGTTGTTATATAACCATCTCCATTATCATCTTCATACAAAATACTAATTGATGGCACGACAGATTTACCATCCCTTATAGGCGTAAGTTCATACCTCATTATCCTAGAATATATACTATTACTATTTGAATAAAATGACCTCGTACTTACACTTGTATTTTTTATTTCAAAGTCATTTAATAAAGTTTCGTCAAGATAACCCGCACTAGCGATACTATCATAATCACCAGTTATTTTTATTGTAAGATTCAATGTTTGAAATATATATATTCTTTTTTTATTAATATAGGCATCAGCTTGTATTTCAGCAAATAGCTGCCCTTCAAATATCGCAAAAAAAGAAATGGATATAAAAATAAGTAATACTCTTTTCATCTTAATAAAGTTAGAATAAAAACAGCAAAAA
>CAMRBQ010000127.1 GCA_947040495.1 uncultured Spirochaetia bacterium | reverse complement strand
GTACTATATATAGTATTGAAAACTTCCTAATAAAATATAATTATTTAAGACTTGACATTAACTATTATACTTTATACAATTATTAGCTACAATAGGAAATTAATATTATGACTTTAAAAGATTATCTCAATACCATGATTGGTGATATTGTTCTATATGGGGCAGGTGGTTTTGGAAAAGAACTCGCAAATGTTTTTATATCGCATAACATACAACCAATAGCATTTTTAGACAAAAAAATAACAGGAACTGTTGAAAATATTGATGTTTTTCACCCTACAAAGTTTAATGATAAAAATGTAACAGTAATATTATCCATAGTTTTACATAAAACAGTTCGCAATGAAGTTATTAATTATTTAAAAGAACTTGGATATAAGAATATTATTGATGGTCAA
The DNA here is from genome assembly GCA_947040495.1 of uncultured Spirochaetia bacterium. Taxonomy (GTDB): domain Bacteria; phylum Spirochaetota; class Brachyspiria; order Brachyspirales; family Brachyspiraceae; genus CAMRBQ01. The sequence continues at coordinate 4,409 of CAMRBQ010000127.1, read as the reverse complement.
GTTATTCGCGCACATTATGTAGATTTTGAACAAGATTATAAACTAGTAATGTCAGACCGTCTTAAACCTTTATCATATTTAGCTGATGAAGAAAGCATTCTTGCCTATAAGCAAAATGTAGAATCACATTTATCTAGAAATTATGAAAATTATTTTGAATCAGATGATTACATGCAATATTTCGCAAAAATAGAAAATAATAATAGATTTCAAACATTCGTTGACTGTGGTGCTTATATTGGAGACACTCTACTTGAAGCATTAAAAAACAACATAGAAATAGAAACATATTATGGATTTGAGCCTATAAGCGAGAATTTTAAAAAACTACAAGATAATACAAAAAACATATCAGCAACAATTTATAATGCGGGAGTATCAAATTCTTCCGGTTTACTCTACTTTGACAATAAGCTGGGTTCTAGTAATGCAAATCAAAATGGAAAAACACCTGTTCAGGTAGTTAAACTTGATGATGTTTTAAATGATGTTTATATTGATTTTTTAAAAATGGATATCGAGGGAGAAGAAATTAACGCTCTCTTAGGTGCAAAAAACATGATTCATAAACATAAACCTAATATGGCTATTTGCGTTTATCATTATATTAATCATTTTTGGGATATTCCAAATATGATTAATGACTGGGACTTGGGTTATACGTTCTATATGAGGGCTCACTCCAGTGCTTGTATGGAAACAGTATTGTATGCTATACAAGGAGAAAAATAATGTCTATCACACGTGTAGAATTACATAAAAAATTACCCCTTAGCACGCCATTTTCTGTTCATATTTTTCCTATTTATGCTTGTAATTTTAAATGTAATTACTGTATTCATGCTCTAAGTCAAGATGCTCTTGATGCTAAAGAGTTTAAAAAAACAATAATGACTTTTGAAACATTTAAGAAAGCAATTGATGACATAAAAGAATATGACTCTAAACTCAAAGCTATCATTTTTGCTGGACATGGAGAACCACTTTTGCATAAAGATATAGCTAAAATGGTACAATATGCCAAAGAAGCTGATGTGGCAGAGCGTATCGAAATTGTAACAAATGCTTCTTTATTAAATAACAATATGTCTGACAACCTAATTAAAGCAGGTGTTGATAGGCTAAAAATTTCTATTCAAGGTACTACAGCAGAAAAATATAAAGAAGTTGCAGATTATGAGCTGGACTACAAACAATTTTTAATGAATCTTAAATATTTCAAAGAACATAAAAAACATACAGAAGTTTATATAAAAATTATTGATATTGCTCTTGATGATAAAGAAGATGAACAGAAATTTAAGGAAATGTTTACTCCTGTTAGCGATATTTTAGATATTGAATATGCCATTCCATTCATTAAGGAGATTGATAGTGGTACATATAACAAGGAATTTGATCGAAACAAACAAGGCAATAATCAAAAATCAAAAGTTTGTTCTATGCCTTTTTACATGCAAGTAGTTGTACCTAATGGAGACATTTTACCATGCTGCTCTACTGATGTTCCTTGTGTTTTAGGTAATTTACATAATGATTCTATAAAAAATATTTGGAATAATCAAATGACTTATAATTTTTTTAAATTGATGCTTATTGATAAAAATCAAAATGCAATCTGTAAAGAATGTTGTGTGCCAGATTTCGGACTACAAGATGGAGATTACTTAGACAACTATAAAGAAAAACTTTTAAAACGATATGAGGAAAAATATGAAAGCAAAAATTAAACCAGGTTACGAGCAAGAAAGAATAATTTTAAAAGATGTTGTTCCACTTGACACTCCTTTTACCCTTTTTATTTCTCCATCACAGTTATGTAACTTTAAATGTAATTTTTGTACTCACTCACTTAGCAAAGAAACAAAAAAAGATAAAGGACTCGTAGAAATTAACCAAAGCTTTGAAGTTTTTAAAAAAATAGCGGAACAATCAAAAGTGTTCCCTCAAAAATATAAACGTATTCTTTTAACTGGATTAGGAGAACCTCTTGTAAATAAACGTATTGTAGATATGGTGCAGATGCTCACTGATTATAATATTACAGAGAAAATTGAGATTTTTACAAATGCGTCCTTATTAACTCCAAAACTTTCTGATGAACTTATAAATGCTGGATTATCTCAACTAAGAATTTCTATTCAAGGTACTGATGCACATCAATACAAAAAGAATTGCGGCGTAAACATAGATTTTGATAATCTTGTTGAAAACATACACTATTTTTATGAAAAAAGTCGTAACAAGTGTAGTATTTATATAAAAATAATTGAAGAAGAATTGATAGATGATGCAGATAAGCAAAAGTTTTTCAATATTTTCGAAACTATTTCTGACACTATTTTTGTAGAAAATCTTGTACGAGCACAACCTGCTATGGGAGACTATGACAATAAAATAGAGCAAACAAGAACATTTTATGGGGAAACTGCAAAACATCGTGATGTCTGTCCATATTTATTTTATTCACTCCAAACAGACAGTGAAGGAAACTGTTTTCCATGTCCGCCACTAAGTTTGCCATTATCATTTAGCCTTGGAAATATTAATGAACAACCACTTACAGAAATTTGGAATGGAAAAAAACATAAAGAGCTTATGATATCACATCTAAAAAAAGACGGTAGTAAAAATGAATTATGCAAACGGTGTACTAATTATCTTTGCTTTACTCCAGACGAAGATAATTTAGACTTAGCAGCTGAAGCTATTTTAAAAAGGATTAAAAAATAATATGGCAGAAATTATACCTATTTCAGGATTTAATGATAGAGTGGAACTCAAGCATGCTATCCCTTTAAGAACACCATTTACATTAAATGTTTTTCCAGTAAATTACTGTAACTTTAAGTGTAACTTTTGTGGTCAGAGTCTTGGTGCTGCAAAGCTCAAAGAAGAATATAATTATGATGTAAAAGAAAAAATGACATGGAAAACATTTGAGAACATTGTGGAACAGTCAAAGAAATTTGACAAACCTTATAAACTCCTATCTTTTATGGGGCATGGAGAACCACTTTTACATCCTGATTTACCAGAAATGGTTAAACTTGCAAAAGATAACAATATTGCTGAACGCATTGAAATTATAACTAATGGATATCTACTTACAAACGACATATCTGATAGACTTATTAAAGGAGGTATTACTAATGTAAGAATATCTCTTGAAGGTTTATCTAAAGAAGTCTACAAAGATATAAGCAAAGTAGATATTGACTTTAACCAATTCATTTCAAACTTAGAGTATTTTCACAAAAAAGGACTTGAAAATAACTCAAAGCTATTTGTAAAAATTATGGATTGTTGCTTAAAAGAAGGCGAAGAAGAACTCTTTTATAAAACTTTTGATAAAATTTCTTCACGAATGTACATAGAACAGGTAAAACCAGTTTATGATGGCGTTAAAACTACTGCCAGTATTACAGACTTAGAGACAGATAGATATGGTAATAAACATGCACCAAGACTTGTTTGCCCTTTAGCATTCTTTTCTATGGGCATTTGGCCAAACGGAGATATAGCACCCTGTGATGCTATTTACAAACCTATATGTTTAGGAAATGTTGATAAAGATGACCTTAGCGAGGCATTCAATGGTAAACAAAATACAGAATTTCGTATAAAATTGTTAGAATCTAAAAAAAATGAAATGTTTGGTTGTCAAAGATGCTGTGCTCCTGATGATGTAAGTTCAGAACAGGATGAACTTGATTCTACAAAAAAAGAATTATTACTTAAATATAAGGATTTACTATGTCAATAAATAAAGAGTATCAAATAAATTTTAACAAGTCATCCGAATTATTACCTGAAAGTATATTTCAAACATATACTAAAAATGTAGAAAACGAAAATTCAGTTATAGAATTTTGTAAAAAACATAATAAACAATTAGTTGTTATGCCAAGCGGTCAAAAAGCTATATATTTTGAAAAATATCTTAAACAACACGGTATTAATATAGCATACTTTATGGATAACAACAGTGAAAAACATGGAGTACTTTTAAATAATATAAAAGTACTATCATTTGATGAGTTTAGTAAAAACAAAAAAGACTTTACAGTTATTATATGCACCAACCCAGATGTCGAAAATGCATTAGGACAACAATTAAAAAATGAACAATTTGATAATTACTACATAGAAAAAAATGATTTTATAGGATATAACAATATTGAAATAGATAATCCTAGTTTAATATTACATCAAAATTATGATAGATATATCAATTTATTTAATAACTTAAATGACAACATTTCAAAACATACACTTAATAATCGTATTCTTTACTTATTAACTCAAGATAGAAGTTTTTTAGAAAAAATTAAGATGGAGGAAACACAGCAGTATTTTGATATTATTCATACCACAAAAGATGACTGTTTTGTTGATTGTGGAGCATT
>CAMRBQ010000126.1 GCA_947040495.1 uncultured Spirochaetia bacterium | reverse complement strand
TAATATTTTTATGCGATTTATAAAAATATAAATTATTTATTCCTTCACTTCAGCAATATCAAAACCAGAATTAAAAAAATCTTCTATTTCTTTTAAAAGAGATTCAGCATTAGCCACATTTTCTTCTGTTTCATTTTCACATTCTATATCAAGGATAACACTTGTTCCCATCGATGCCCCAAGTGCTACTATATTAAAAACACTTTTCGCATCAACACGCATGCCATTAGACATTAGAAATACACCAAGCTCTCTATTCTTACTAGAATTAGCAATTTCAGATAAAATACCCGCAGGTCTCAGATGCATCCCATGTTCATTTGTAACTTTTAATATGCTTGTAAGTGTCATTAGTAAACCATCCCCAGTTCTATTTTTTATTTATACTATTATATAATACCCATTCATTTTGAACAAAAATCTCATTTGGAATAAAACAGGATTTATAATTCATAGAACTTAATTTTTCTATATAAAAGCCTAAGTAACAATATTGCTTCCCCGTATTACGGGCAAATTCAATTTCTTTCAACATAGTAAATATGCCAAGCCTATTTTTATCTAGCGAATAATCATAATAACAATATACCGATGATATAGCATGTTCTGTTTCATCAATTATACTAACAGCGACAAGAATATTATCTAAATAATACTCCATTGCTCTGGAATTGGCATAACCTAAATGCATTGAAGACAAATCATCTAATGCCCCACTCTCACTGCCATTATGTTTTTTTATGTATTTTTTATACAGATTTATATTTTCTTCTTTTATCTCATGACTATCTTTTATAAGAACTACAATGTCTTCATTTTTTTTCAAAGTTTTTTTTTGACTTTGGGTTAAAACAAAATCGCCCACAAGTACTCTAAGCGGTATACATTCCTTGCAATTTTCACAAATATTACGGTAATAAATATCGGCTACTCTTCTAAACCCCAATGCCAAATATTTATCATACCAAGAAATTGACCTCGAATGTGCTGTAAATGCCTCTATCGTAGATAGCCTTGTGTCATCAAAATATGGGCATTGTTCACTAAATGTTTTAATGGACTTTATATTTTTTGTTGGATTATATATTTCGCTCATACTTGGCATTCACTCTATACTATAACTTTATATCTAAACATTATATAAAAAAAAACCTATTTGTCAAACTACTATATAGGCTTAAATATTTTGACTATACAACTTTTTCAATATATTAAAAAGTATATTGTTATAAAACAAATTTTAATGATATAATTAGGTAGAAAGTTTTGTGAGAGAAAATTGAATATAAAAAAAACAACGATAAATGATATTAATAAAATAAGCATATTCGTAAAAAATGTCTATGATGAATTTATATCTCATCACCATACCAAAGAAGGCAATAATGAATTTTATAGATTTATCGAATATGATGAAATCATTTATCGCATTAATAGGGCTGAAAGCGAAATATTTTTTACCACTAATGATGATGATACTATAATAGCAACAATTGAAATACGCTACTATTCCCATATCGCCCTTTTGTATGTAGATAAAAAATATCATAGGCAGGGTATCGCAAAAAAACTTTTTTCATTTATCAAAGCACAAAGTGATATAAAGAAATATACTGTGAATGCTAGCGTTTATGCCATTGATATATATAAAAAAATGGGCTTCATACCAAAAGAAAAATGTTTGGTCGAAAGAAACGGGCTTAAATATTTACCGATGATTTATATTAGAGATTTAACAGATAAAAAATAGATTATATTATTATTTAATCAATTCAAATTTTTCAAGCATTTGTATAAATTCTTTATCATAATCCACATTAAATTTCATAACTTTTTTTATTTTGGGATGTTTGAAAGAAATAGATTTTGCTATAAGGGCAAAGCCTTTCATTTTGTATTCCTTTGCATTAAATGAATATATTCTATCGCCTATTATGGGATGCCCTATATAAGCACAGTGAACACGCAATTGATGTGTCCGGCCTGTTTTTGGTTTTAGCAATATAAGTGTATGATTATTCTTTCTTTTTAATACTTTATATTCTGTAATAGCCTTTTGCCCACCACTTTGTATACTAAGTATTTTTCTTTTGTTTGGCTCTCTTTTATCTTTACCTATTGGTTTATTTATAATATCTTTATCATCATAGACATGCCCTTTTAATATTGCATGATATGTTTTTTCTACAAAATGTTTTTTAAATTCATTTTCCAAAAATTTCTGGCTTTCTTTATTTTTTGCAACAACAACAATACCTGATGTATATTTATCCAATCGATGAACAAGAAAAAAATTATCCCTTGACAAATGTGGATAAGACTTACATACAAAAGGTATTATATGACAATATTTTATTTTATCAAAAGACAAAACTGTATCAACTTCAATACCACTAGATTTATTTATTACAAAGATATTATCATCTTCATAAATAATATAAGCATATAAACTCATAATTATTATAATTACTTAGTAGAACGATATCGATATCTCATGCCAACCATAAACCCAAGGTCTAGAGAAAATGTCCTATTCTCTACATCGTCGGTTAAATACTGAGCCCCATCAAATCCAAAAAATACACCAAGCGGTATTGCTAAATTATTATTAACCACTATTGAATATTCGGCTGATATTTTAGCATAAGGATAGATAATATCCTTTGTGCTTCTAGTAAAACTCTCATTTATTAAACCATCGCTAGAAATTCTGCTTACAGTTTCTGGGGATACGATAAACTTTATGCCTAGAAAAACTCCAATAGAAATGTTTTCAAAAAAATGAACCTTGCCTCCAGCACCAAGATTAAATGTGCCAAAACTAGTTGCAACTTCATAGTTTACATTTCGAATAGGCTTCCCATTCAGTTCTATAACAGAAGTTGTATATTTCATAGTTTCAAACTGCACGCCAAACTCCGCCATAATACTAAAACCAGAAAATTCTGAGGGATAATCAATAAATACACCAATCTGGGAGAAAGCACCACCCTCGCCTGAAAAGCCACCAATAGAAATTGCCTCAGAATTACGTGGTATATATGGAGAATTAGTTAAAGCAAATAAGTTATTATTTGATGATGCAAGATTAAATGCCATATTTCCATAACCATAAAGATTAAGCTCAAAATATACCGCAGCATATCCAAACCCAGAAGTTAGGGTGAATACTATAATTAAAGTAAATACTAATCTAATATTTCGCATTGTTTTTTATTCTCTTATTTAATAAACTAAAATCACTTAGTAGGTATATCGGAATTTTTAAGCATTTTCCATACTAGTATTATATTTAATAATCGTACTTAAGGCAAATACTTTATTTTAATTTAGAAAGAAACATTAAATTTAAATATATTATTATTACTACCTAAAATATTTTTAAGTTGTCTATATTCGTTTACAAGATTTTCTAATAATTATATTTGAATCTAATAATATATTTACAGACGTTTTTTCTATATTATTGACTATATCAAGTAGTGATATTATAGCATTTTTTCCCATATTATATGCTTGAGAAGAAACTGTAGTAAGGTTTATCGATGATGAAAATAATATATTATCATACCCAACAATAGATATATCATCGGGAATAGAAAGCCCAGATTCTTCTATAGCATTCTTTGCACCAAAGCACATTATATCACTTGATGAAAAAATAGCTGTAAATTCCACCCTCTTTTCCTTCAATATATTTTTTACCTGTTTATAACTTTCTTTAAAGTCATAATTGCCAACAATATAAAAATTATCCTTATCAAAAGAAATACCATCATCATTAAGAGCATTCAAAAAGCCTGAAAATCTTTCAACCTCTGTACTAATCCCATCAATACCAGCAAGATACAATATATTTTTATGGCCTAAATCAATCAAATATCGACAAGCATTATAAGCACCTACTTTATTATCCGCTCCAACATAATTAATATTTTGTATATCCATTTTTCTATCTAAAAATATTATAGGAACTTCAGATACATTTAAAATATCTTCTATATAATTTTTATTTTTACAAGTTGGTACTATAATGACATGACCAATAACACCAACATCTTTTATATCATTAATACATTGCTCATATACCGATTTATTATCTTTACATTGAAACAGTATAATATGACAGCCATATAGGCTCGCTGTAACTTGCACCCCTTCAACAATGCTTGAAAAAAATGGGTTCGTTATATCTGGAATAATAACAGATATTATTTTACTATTTTGCTTTTTCTTTCTATAGTTTTTTTCTAATATAATTTTTTCTATTTTTTCTTTAATGCTACTCTCTACACTGTCTCCACCATTTATCACACGAGAAACTGTTGTTATGGAAACCCCCGCCTCTTTTGCTATTTCATGTAATGTTATTTTTTTTTTCATAATTCATTCTCTCAGTACAATTTATTTCATTCTATAAGTTAAACTATATTTTTGCAAATAATATTTAAAACTTTTCTGAAAATTTTCTGAAAATTATTGACAAAATAATTTTATTTTATTATACTGGTATCGGTCTATATAATAAATTTTATTTAAATATAAGGGAGAAAAATTCCATGAAAAAAATTATTAGTTTATTTTTTGTATTTTTTGCACTTGTTTCATGCGGTAAAAAAGATGAGGCTTCTGATGGTAAAATAAAAGTTGTATGGTGGGTAGAGGTTTTTGACGATACAGCAGCCTTAGATGTTTTAATTGCAGAAACAGCTACATACTTTAATGAAAACAATGATAAAAATATATATGTAGAGGCAATACCACAGCCTAATCATTGGGAAGCTGTACGTACATCTGTCGCTGGTGGCGGTGGACC
>CAMRBQ010000125.1 GCA_947040495.1 uncultured Spirochaetia bacterium | reverse complement strand
TATAAAAGAGACAACAAGTAGTATAGAGCCAGAAAATATCGACATAGATATAGTTTATGAAGATAAAAGCCTACTAGTCATAAATAAAAAAGAAGGCATGAGCGTTCATTGTAGTAGCCAAGAAACTAGCAGCACCCTTGTAAATGCACTTTTATATCATGTCAAAGATTTCGATTTTTTTGAAGACAAATCAAGGGTTGGCATAATTCATAGGCTCGACAAAGATACATCGGGCTTATTGATTGTTGGAAAAAATGCCAAGATAATAGATAATATACAAAATCAATTTAAAAATCGAACGGTAACAAAAACTTATCATGCACTCGTTACAGGCAATACTAGGTACCAAAAAGAAAGAATTGACCTACCCATAGGGCGTCATCCAAAGTATAGAAAAAAAATGTGTGTACGTGATGATGGGCGAAATTCCATTACAGAATATGAAGTTATAACAAATTTTGATAAGTATGGCCTATTAAAAATAAACTTGCTTACAGGCAGAACGCATCAAATCCGCGTGCATCTTTCATATAAGGGATACCCTGTTGCTGGCGATAAAATATATTCTAAATCATCTGAAAAATATGATAGGCTAATGCTACATGCAAAAAGTATATCGTTCATACATCCAATCACTAATATAGAAATGCATTTTGATAGTTCATATCCAAAGTCATTTTCAGATTTATTAGATAAAATTGATTCATAATTACAAGCCGATAAAAGAGCCTATTATTTCGATATAAGGCAATAATAAAATAAATATAACAGTAAATAATAAAGCAGGTATAAAGTCGCCTGTCTTGATTTTTTTTATACCTAGTAAATTTATAGAAATCATCAAAACCATTGCCCCACCTGTAGCAGAAAGTTCATTTAACATTATATCAGAAACATATGGCTTTATAAAAGTTGAAAGTATCGTTAGTAGCCCTTGATATAATAGTATTGAAAAGGCAGAAAAAAATATAGATATTCCAAAGGCTGCTGCAAGCATTATAGATACAAAGCCATCTAATATACTCTTTGTAAGTATTATAGTATAGTCCCCTTCTGTCCCTGCTTTAAATGAGCCTATAAGCGACATAGCACCTACGCAAAATAAAAGTGTTGATGTTAAAAAACCTTCTGCAAAATTTGATGAATTATCTTTTTCGGCAAAACGTTTTTTTATAATATTTCCAAAAACATATATTCTATCTTCTATCCTTAAGTACGAACCCAAAAGCCCACCAAGCATAAGTGATAGCGATAAAATAAGTATATACTTTGTCATCAATACCATTTGAATACCAATAACAATAGTGGTAATGCCTGCGGCTATAAATATTGCTTCCTCATATTTTTTTTTCATATGTCTATGCAAAAGTATTCCAATAAAACTTCCTATAATAACTGCAAATGTATTTATTATTGTTGCTATCATTTTATTATCCCACCAATTATTTTACAATTTTTTTTAACTATACATCCCTTGACTATATCAATCATATAAAATAAAATCAATTAAAATATACAAAAAATAAAATTTATAACTTATGAACATTCTATTTGACCTTAGAAAATATCAATCAAATATACATAGAGGGATAGGTCGTTATGTCTCTTCTTTAATTGAGCATATCATAAAAAATGATAAAACTATAGATGTAAATATTTTGCTCTACAAATTTCTGCCCCTACCGCCATTTTATAAAAATTATACTGATAGTATTAATATTTATTATTATGAAAATCTACATTCGTACAATTTTGAACAAAAAATCGATCACTGGTTTTTTGATGATGTACTAGGCTTTCTTGAAAGATGTAAAGATATAAACACATTTTTTGATGAATTATATCCACAAAAATTATTAGACAATTGCAATAACATCTCAGGCATTATTCATGATTTTATCCCACTTGTATTTGCTAAAGATTATTTAAATGATAAAACACAACAACTAAAATATTTACTACAAATAGAATCTACAAAAGTAGTAGATCATTTTTTTACAAATAGTGAATGCACAAAAAGTGATGGTATAAAATATTTACAAAGAGATGAAAAATATTTTACAAATATATATGGCGGAGCAGATACTAGCAAATTTACAAACATATCAAAAAACAGCATATCAAAAAATAATAATATAATATGCATCGTCGATGGTGATAAAAGAAAAAATGCTCATAATTTAATAAGGGCATTTAGCATCGCATATAATAGTGGCAAAATTCCAAAAGATGCAAAATTATATATCGCACCAATAGAATATAAACCAAATGGATTTTTATCTGATATAATCAAACAAAGTAATCTAACAGATAAAGAAGTTATAAGAGCAGGTTTTATATCTGATGAAACACTTATCAAAGAACTTTCTAACTCAATCGCTTCTATATTCCCGTCATTTTATGAGGGGCTCGGTCTTCCTATCATAGAAAGCTATGCCTGTAATACTGCTTCTTTTGCATCAAACTTATCATCGACAAAAGAACTAGTTGATAGCGAATGCAGCTTTAATCCATATGATATAAATGAGATGTCTAATCTAATAATAAATATTTATAACAATAATAGTTTACGCGAAAAATCACTTTTGTTTGGAAAAAAATTAATAGAAGAAAAAGTAAATTGGGATATATCTTCAAATAAAGTTATCAAAAAATTATATGAATTAAAAAATAAAACTGACGCTATTCATAAAAATAAAGCAAATATTAATACAGTAGTATTTAGCCCACTGCCACCAGAATCCTCAAGGCTTGCATCTGTCAGTGCCACTATATTTGGACAAAATTATAATTGCCATTTGTTTAGCAAATTTGATGATTCAATATATAATTTTCACAATGCCATTCTTTATAATAAAAACAATTTCAAAAATAATTTTTATTCTATAGATTGTTATTCTTCGTTTCAAACAAAAGAAAATTTTAAAAATAAAATATTTGTGCTGAGCAATTCTTACCATAGTATAGATTATCTTAGCATGGCTATATTAGAAAATGATGAACAAAATAGCTATTTATTTTTAGACAAAGAAAATATTTTTATATTACTATACTCATATTTGACTGATATTAATAAATTGAACGAAATTATATTTAACTCATATCCAAAAATAAAAAATGAAATTAATAAAATAAATAATTTTGAAAATCTATATAGTATTCTTATTAGTAAAAATATTTATGGTATAAAAGCATTAACAGAGCTTACAAATATAAAAAATATAATATTAGAAAATGATAATAACAAAACAAAAAATATAATATTAAATGAATTAGAAGAAAATAAAATAACTGATATCAATATATATAAATTAGAAGATATTAATATAAACAGCACAAAAATAAATAATATAATTATAGATGATGATAAAATTGATAAAAATAAAAACCTAACTGATAATAAAATAATTAATTTAATATTTTGTACTCGAACATTTATAGATAGTTATAAGCATAATAATTCTAGGGCAGGCGTGTTTTTTGTATCTTATAATATATTAAAAAATCTAAGCAAATATAAAAACATAAATATAAAACTTCTTCTTACAAATGATATGCTAGAGTTTGAAAAAAATATAAAAAAAGATGATTTGTTAAAAGGCTTTGAACTAATTACAGATGCTGATAAAAATAAATTTAATAATATTTTAAGCCAAACAGATATATTTTTCTCATGCTACTATGATACAAGTGAAACTATAAAAAAATATACAAATATACAAATATTTCAAATACTACATGACACAATGCCAGTAACATTTAATCAATATTTCCCAATGTATAATGCAAATACAAAGCAATATCAAAAATCTAGTTATATGCAAATGCTCGATGATTTAAACAGAGATACATTTTATCTATGCACATCAAAAAATACGAAAAAAGATTTTCTATCATATTTTTCTTCAAAGATAGATGAGAATAAAATGTTCATAACTTATTGGGCTGCTAATGATAATTTTTATCAAAATAAAGATGAAAAACAATTAGAAAATATATTAAAAAAGTATAATGTCTCTAATGAAATAAATAAAAAATCAAAATTTATATTTAGTCTATGCACAATTGAACCTAGAAAAAATTTAATATTTACAGTAAAATGTTTTTTAAGATTTATAGACAAACATAATATAAATAATTTATATTTTTTATTGGGCGGCTCTCAATGGGATTTTTTTATGAAAAAATTAGAGGTCGATATTGAGCATCTTTTAAGCAAACATAAAAATAAAATCATAAGGCTTGGTTATATTGATGACAAAGACCTTTCAATTTTATATAGTCATTCTTTATTCTTCACATATATTTCAGAATATGAAGGATTTGGTATACCGATACTTGAAGCGATGCAATGTGGTACTAGCATTATAACATCAAATAATTCTTCCATTCCAGAAGTTGTTGGAAATAGTGCTATAACAATAGATTATGATAATGAAGAAGAGTGCATTAAAACATTTGAAGATTTATATTTCGATAAAGAATTAAGAGAAGGCTATATAGAAAAAGGATTAGAAAGAGCAAAATTATTTAGCTGGGATAAAACAGCTGCAAAAATTATAAATATTTTTTATTCGGCTATAGGCTCTAATAAAAATTCGGATGTTTAAACTTTCCAATGCTTGCAATATTTCTATAGTATAAAATATATTAAAGTATTAGCAATGCATTAAATAGCACAACTCAAGATACGTTGTACATTAGTCCTTAGGCGACAATTTTTTTTATAAAAAATTGAGTAAAACCAAGTTTGATTTAAATATATTAATATTTTTTATGCGGATTTTTATTTCATATAATTTGCACGAGCAACTACTGCTTAGGCTTTAGTATTATGGAATGGCAAGGCTTTTTAGCACAAAAAATATTCGTCCACAACTAGCCACTTCC
>CAMRBQ010000124.1 GCA_947040495.1 uncultured Spirochaetia bacterium | reverse complement strand
TTCCTATTTCAGGTGTAAAATCAATTTTGCTTTTAACATAATCAGCACTTTTTTTGTAATAGTCTAAATCGTAAATCATAATAAATCTCCTATAAATAATAATCTATTTAAAAAATTTCTTTTCTCTTTTTTGAGTAAAATAATTATAAAAAACAAGTCCAATAATAGTAGCAAGATAAGGGAAAGACATTGTTAATTCTGCCCCTAATTTGCTGTTTTGAAGCATATTTCCAAGTGATTGAGCGAATCCAAAAAATGCACTTGATACGACAACTCCTAAAGGATGAGCACCACCCAAAGCACCTGCTGCCATTGCTATAAAACCTCGCCCTGCAGTTATATTCTCGGCAAACATTGTAACTCCACTCATAGTTAGCAAACATCCTGCCACTCCTGAAAGTAACCCTGAAAAAACTATCATACTTATTTTTATGTAGTCAGAGCTAATGCCAAAACTCTCCACCGCTTCAGCATTTATTCCAACACTCCTTATTCTTAAGCCCACAACTGTTTTAAACAAAACTAAATAAAGTATAACTGCTAGTATAAAAGCAAATAAATCTAAATATGTCAAAGAATTAAACATAAGCTTAAGTATTGGGAATGAACTTAAAAAATCAGTATTTATTTTTGGAAGAGATTTAAGATCTGTGCTAACGAAAGCTCCTTTAAGCCCAAAAATGACTTGCATTAAAAATGTTGTAAGCCCACTCATTAAAACATTAATGGCAATACCAACAACAAGCATAGCACCATGAAATTTAACCATAAATATACCAGCAATGAAAGCTATGGTCATAGAAGAAATCATTGCAACAATAAGTGACATAAAAACACTGCCAGTATAATAATTAGCAACTATAGCAAAAAAAGCACCCGTAAGCATCATACCTTCAAGACCTATATTAAAGATATAAACCCTATTACAAAAAACAGATCCTAAAGCAACATAAAGTATTGGTGTCATTTGTCTTAAAGTTGAATTAAACACAACGGCTAAATATTCAGCATCGAAACTCATTTTATGACTCCTTCTTTAATATCTTTTTTTTATTCTTTCTAAAGTTTATCGCAATTTTAGCAGATATAAATATGGTAATACAACCTTGTATAATAAAAGATAATTCAAGTGGAACAGTAGTGTTTCTTGATATGGCAGCACCACCAGTTGATATGGCAGCAAGTATTATAGAGGTAAATAATACTCCTATAGGGTTAAATCCTGATATTAATGCAGCACTTAGTCCCATCCAAGCATAACTTCCAGAAACATACATTTTATCAACATATCTGTATTGAACTCCAAAAACTTCGCTAATTCCAGCAAAAGCACATAAAGCACCACTTAAAAATAAAGTAACATACATAATTTTTTTGCTATTAACCCCACCATAATTACAAAAATTAATATTATAACCTGTCATACGGCTTTCATACCCAAAAGATGTTCTATTCATCAAAAACCACACTAAAAATACTGTTAAAAGAGCTATTATAAAACCTAAATGAAGACTATAATTTTCAAATATTTGAGGAAAACGTACACTCTCTTCAAGCATACCTGTTTGAACAAGTTTCCTGTCACCTAATTCATTTTGAAAATAATATGTTACAAGATAAAGAGTTATGTATTGTGCAATATAATTTAGCATTAAAGTAGAAATAGCAAGGCTAACCTTAAACTTATCAAGAAGCCAAGCTGAAACTAGAGAATAAAGACCACCAAATAAAATAGAAATAATTATGGCAACAAATATTCTTATAAATAAATTAGCCTCTAAATTAAAAGCAATTATAGAGCAGACAAATCCTCCAATTATCATTTGTCCCTCACCACCAATACCCATATATCTTGAACTCCAAGCGATGGCAGCTCCAAGTCCACAAAAAATAATAGGAGTAGCACGAGTAAGTGTTGTTAGTATATAATATTTATTTCCAAAAGCACCATAAAACATTTCTCTATAAACCATAAAGGGATTGTTTTTAGTAATAATAATAGCAATAGATCCTACAATTAGAGCAAGAAATATAGACACTGAAGGAGCTATTAGTGGTAGCAATAAAGTTTTAACATTTTTATTCATTATTGACACCCCCACCCATCATTAAAATACCCAAAGCCTCTTCAGTCACATTTTCACGCCTAAACTCACCTTTAATAGAACCTTTGTACATTACATATATTCTGTCAGAAAGTTTCATAACCTCACTTAAATCACTTGAAACTAGAAGTACAGCATAATTATCATTTCGTTTAGAAACAAGTTTATCGTGAATAAACTCCATAGCACCAACATCAACCCCTCGTGTAGGTTCACACGCAATTAAAAGAGGTGTGTGTTGTGATATTTCACGAGCAGCTATCAGTTTTTGTGCATTTCCTCCAGAAAGTGATTTAGTTTTACATGAAATATTATCTGCCTTTATCTTAAAACTACTAACTAAGTTTAATACAAAACTGTTTATATTTTTCATATTTAGCAGGCCATACTTAGAAAACTCTTTTTTGTTATAATGTGACATTATTGCCGTTTCCGACAGTTTAGCATCAGGGGCTGAACCCCAAATGTATCTGTCCTCGGGAATCATTGCAACTCCATTTTTTCTTATGTAAGCCACACTTTTATTGGTAATATCTTTACCTAAAACCTCTATAACACCCTCACTTACTTTAGTTAAACCAAATAAACTATTAGCCAAATAATCTTGACCATTGTTAGCAACTCCAGCAATTCCAACAATTTCACCACCATTAATATGCAGTGAAACATCATTCAAAGCTTTAATTCCATACTCTACAACAACACTAATATTTCTAACATCGAGTATATTTTCTTTAACATCTATAGACTCTATATTTTTATCAATTAATTTACGCCCAACCATTAAAAATGATAATTCATTTATGAGAATATTATAATCTTTATTTGAGTCTTTAATATCAACTTCAGCTATAAATTTTCCATCACGCATAACAATAGCTCTATCACAAACCTCTGTTACTTCTTTAAGTTTATGTGTGATTATAATAATACTTTTACCCAAAGACGCAAGTGCCTTTAATGTTTTTAGGAATTCTGTTGTCTCTTGTGGTGTGAGTACAGCTGTAGGTTCATCAAAAATAATAATATCAGTATTTTGATATAATATTTTAAGAATCTCTACTCGTTGCCGTAGCCCAACCGACATACCACTTACCTTCTCTAATGGATTAATTGGAAAGTCATATTTTTTGGAAAGCTCTTCTGTTATTTCTTTTGCAAATTCAAAGTCAAAAAATAAGTTTTTTCTAGGCTCTCTACTATAAACAACATTTTCTGCAACAGTAAAGTCATCAAAAAGCATAAAGTGTTGCTGAACCATACCAATACCTAGTGAAATTGAATGAGAGGCATTTGCTATATTAACTTTTTCCCCTCTAATGAAAATCTCACCAGAGTCTAAAGTCTCAAGTCCATAAAGTATCTTCATAAGTGTACTTTTACCCGCTCCATTCTCCCCAATAACAGCGAGTATTTCACCTCTATTAAGTTTGAGACTTATATTATCATTAGCGAGTAGAGTTCCATAATATTTAACTATAGACTTCATCTCTAAAATTAAATCTTTATTAGATTCTGACATTTTAGTATACTTACTTATAGTCAGCTTCAAGAGGTACAATTAAATTTACCTCTCCACTTTTTATCCTTTCTGCGGCTTCTTTAGCAGTTTCTACAATTTTATCTGTGAGAACATCTCTGTTTCGAGGATTAATTCCATCATCTGTTATATAAACAGCACCGACAACACCCTCTTTAATCCCCATTGAAACAACTCCAGAACTCATTCCAGTCGTGAAAAACTCATCCACAATCATTTCAGCAATAACACCTGTATACTTTGTTTGAGTAGTTATTACATTTGGATTATCAGCACTTGTTCTGTCAAAATCTTGCCCTGAAGTATAAAATCCATTTTCTTTAGCAGATTCAAATGTACCAAAATCAGCAACAGCACTAGCTGCATTTATAAATACACAACCTAAAGCTACCTGTTGATTTGCAAGTTCTTTTGCTAATGAAGCATCTGAATATGACTTTGTATAATTAAAAACAAAATCAGATATCTCTACATTAGGATTGATAGACCTAACACCTTCCATATATCCGTAACGCCATTCAAAACTGCCTTGCCCAGGATTCGCATGCACTCCACCAAAAGGCCCATCAGGTTTTCCTGCGTCAGCACTAACCAATGCTGCTATTACGCCAACTAAATAGGCACCTTCTACAGATTTGAATATATATGATTTTACATTAGGAGAATCAACAACAGTATCGATTACGACATATTCTGCCCTGTCAGGAAATAAAGTTGAAATTTCTTTCATAGAATCAGCAGATTGCCAACCCACAGCTAAAATTAAATCATAGCCTTCCTCAACTGCAGCACGAATATTTTCAGACCAAGCAGCTGAATCTCGAGACTCAATAATTTGATATTCCATAGGATATTTATTAGATTCTTTTATCTCAGCAAACTTATCAACTATTTGTGTAAGAAAAGGATTTACACCAATAGAATCACATATAACAGCTATTCTTTTGATGTCTGTTTCACCAGAAGTGGTTTCTTTAGAACATCCTGAAGCGAAAGCAAAAAGAAAAATACTAAACAAAATGATTAACTTTTTCAAAATATCCTCTCTTATTCATATAAAATATATCATTAAATTAAATGATTAACTTTTTCAAAATATCCTCTCTTATTCATATAAAATATATCATTAAATTATAGGCATGTCAAATAGTTTTATATAAAAATAGGGTAAAATTATACAAATAAAATATTAGGTCAAAGTTGTATATAATTACCAAAATATTATACTTGACTTATTTTCGGTTATATAGTATTGTTGATTTCCAAGTGTATAAGACAATTTTGTCTACTCACCCA
>CAMRBQ010000123.1 GCA_947040495.1 uncultured Spirochaetia bacterium | reverse complement strand
TATAGTTTGAGATTCTCTTGCAGTATCGGTGGCTTTTTTTATTTTTTCATTAGAGCTTGCTATAAGGTCAGTAATTTCCTTGACAGAACTTTGAGTAGTTTGTGCAAGATTTCTAACCTCGCTTGCAACAACGGCAAAGCCACGACCTTGTTCGCCCGCTCTTGCGGCTTCTACTGCGGCATTAAGGGCAAGTATATTCGTTTGAAATGCAATATTTTCTATGATTTTAGTTATGGCTGAAATTTTTTCACTCGATTCATAAACTTCTTCTATATTTAAAGTGGTTGCGACTATTACACCGCCCGCTTCTTTAATAGCAATTTTAGATTCGTTCATCATGCCATTACATTCAATAGCATTTTCAGCAGATGAGGTTATTGTAGATGCCATCTCTTCCATAGAACTAGCAGTTTCTTCAACACTTGCTGCTTGCATTTCTGTTCTTGAAGCAAGGTCTGAGTTTCCTGCTGCAACCTGACTAGCTGCAGACGCTATTTGATTTGATGACTGAACTACCAATTGTATAATACTACCAAGATGTTCTAATATATCAATTTGTGCTTTTGAGATAAGACCAAATTCATCCTTACGTTGTAATATAGAATTAGAGATTTCCCAAGATAGGTCACCATGTGCTAATTTATTAAGTTGTTCAGACACTAATGCCAATGGTTTTGTAATTGTCATCGCAAATAGTGAAATAAATACCATTAATATAATTATAATTATAATAGTAGCAATTATTGATATTTTAATAAATGTATTTATTGTGCTATATAATTCGGAAGAATCTATAGCTAAAACAATATACCAAGGCACTTTATCTAAATCTTGAAATACCATTTCTGCTTTAGTACCAACAATCGTCTCATATGAATAAAGAATATTCGGAGAATCTATATTTGCTTGTATGATTTTATATATATCAGTATCTTTACCTATAATATCGAGATTTTTATGAATTATTATTTTGCCGTCCTCATTGAGGAACAATATTCTTCCAGATTCTCCAACTTCTATCCCAGATATATAATTTTTATTTAGCGCAGACCATTCTAACATCATATACATTATACCAATCTTCTCGCCATCATCATTTTTTATGACCGAAAATACAGGATATATCCAATCCCCTGTAACAATAGATTGTTTAGGTTGTTTGGAAAAAATAAAATCATTATCTTCTATCATTTCCAATATATCTGGAAATTGTTTAGTTATATTAATACCTGTAATATCCCCACCTAGGGCATTAGCAAGAAGTGTTCCATCCAAATCTGTAATAGAGACATCCAGAACATATTCATTATAATCACGAGCTTTTTTTAAGAATCTTAAAGCTATATTTCTATTTTCTTCAGTTCTATCATTATAAAAAGATAAAATATCATCACTAGATGAATATGTTTTTAACAAAGTAGATTGAGAATCAAGAAAGGAATCTATGAAACTCGCATAGCCGTTTAAACCAATATTAAAGCCGCTGAGCGATGTTTCTTTTATGTTTTTTTGAGAAATATCTACAATAATTATTAACAAAATAACTATCATAACAGAAACGATTGCTGATATTATAAGAGGCATTTTCACTCGAAGGCTTTGTATGTTTGCTATAAAATATATTTTTTCAAAAAATGTACCCAACTTTTTCATAAAAATCCTTTGTTAAAAAATTAGAAATTGATGTATTATACTCTATATTTTATAAAAAATCTAGTGATATCTATATGTTACTCCATTTTTCATAAAACATGGCAATACATAGGCCATATAAAGATAATATTAGTACTTTTAATAAAGTTAGTAGCTATTTATCCATGTTGTAAACTAACAAAGCAATAATCATCATTGCTCTACTCCCAAAGATAATTTATACATATCGAATAAAAAAATAGACAAAACTTAAATTAAAAGGCATATATATAAATTCAAAGGCATAAGTAGTTAAAAATACTTGTATTTTTTCAAATACTCGTTTATAATTAGTGACATATAAGTTAATATAATAAAATTTAAATTATAAATATATGAAAAAGGAATATTAATATGGCTGTACCTAAAAAACGTAAATCGAAATCGAAAAAGTTTTCGAGACAAGCTGCTAGTGATAAACGTACAATGGGACAACTTTCATTATGTACTCAATGTGGTATAGAGAAACTGCCGCATCGTATATGTCCATCATGTGGATTTTATAAAGATAGCGTTGTAGTTGCAGAGAAAATAAAAACAGACAAAACTAGCTAATTTTTATTAAATAACCAGTTAATAAAGGAGCTTGTTATGAGAATAGCAGTTGACGTAGCTAGCGGCGAAAGCCCATTAGAAGAACTTGTTAGAGGTTCCTTAAAAGCCTTATTAGAATCAAAAGACATTTCATTAATATTTGTTGGTGATGATTCTAGGATAAACAATGTTATCTCAAAAAATGACAAAATAGACTCTAGTCGCATAAGAGTGCTACATACATCAGAAATTATAGAGATGGACGAATCCCCTGTAAAGGCTATAAAACATAAGCATAATGCCTCTGTTACACTTGCAGCAAGGCTTGTTGGACGTGGAGAAGCTGAGGCTTTTTTTTCGCCAGGCAATACAGGTGCTACACTCACTGCATCACTTATGGAAATAGGCAGACTTAAAGGCATTTTAAGACCAGCTCTCTTAACTATGGCACCAAGAAGTAATGGTGATTTCTGTATTTTAGATGTAGGGGCGAACTCCGATTGTAGTGTTGACTATCTATCACAATTTGCTGTAATGGGACATGTTTTTGCTAAGAGATTTCTTAATATACGCAACCCAAAGATAGGCTTATTAAATATTGGCGAAGAAGATAGTAAAGGTAATTCTACTACAAAAAAAGCATTTGAAAAATTATCAAAGATGAATATAAATTTCATAGGCAATGTTGAACCAAACGATATGTTTAAAAGCAATTATTGTGATGTGCTTGTATGTGATGGCTTTGATGGAAATATTGTAATAAAAACTATGGAAGGCACAGCAAAGTTTATGATGGAAGTCATAAAAAATGAAGTAAAAAAAACTCCATTAAGAATGGTTGGAGCAACACTTTTGAAACCTGCATTTCAAAAAATAAAGCAAAATCTAAATGCCGATGCTTATGGGGCAGCTACACTTATTGGGGTTAAAGGTGGTGCTTTTATCGGGCATGGAAGAACAACAGAAATTGGTATAAAAAATGCCCTCTTAAATATAAATAAATTTTTAGAAGCTAAGGTTAATGAACATTTATTGAGCGAAATTAGCGAAGCAGGGGCTAAAAAAAGGATATTTTAATGGTTTACTTGTCGTCCTACTCTACTTATATACCTACTAACAATAACAAATCTTGCTCTTCAGATATAGCATTACCAGCTGCTAAAAAAGCATGTAAAGGTATAGATGTCGGTACAATAGATGGTGTAATATTTGCCACTATGACTAGAGATTATGTCTACCCATCAAGTGCTTGCATGCTAACATCAAAATTGGGCATAAAAAATGCCTTTGCTTTTGATATAGATGCAGACTTTACTGGTTTTATTTCGGCTTTAATACTTGCAAAATCATTTATAAAAAGCAATCGATATAAAAGAATATTAGTAGTTGCAGGCGAAGCCTTGTCTATATTTTCAGATAATAATCTCTTTATGGATGGTGCTGTTGCAACACTTCTAACTAGTGATATCGAAGGTGATGAATTAATGTTTACGGCATCTACAACAGATGGTAGCAAATTAGAAAATTGTTATATCCCTATGGGTGGTAGTGCCATGCCTTATACAAAACAAGGATTAAGAGAAGGCAAGCATAAGATTTATCTCAAAAATGAAGATATATTTATAGAATCCGCTACTAATAATGCAAAATATTGCATAGACACATTAAAAGAGAATAATATTAAACCAACAATATATACACCATCATTTAATACCGTCAATTCACATGAAAAATTTCTCCAACAGATGTCTCAAAATGGTGCAGATATTTCGACTATATATAGTGCAGGAATTAGCTCTGTTGCTCAAGAAGATAAAATGCGTTGTACAGGTGCTGCCTCTAGTGGATTATCATTTGTTTCAGCTATTGAAAATAATTTCATAAAAAGTAAAGATAAAGTTGCTATATGTGCTTATGGAAGTGGTGTCACATCGTCTTTGGCAGTCATTAACATAAAATAATATATATTTAATCAACTATTGCTTTCAACTCAATTTTTTATATATAGTATTCCCAACTTTGGAGAAAAAGTTTCCATCAAAATAAATAATCTACTTATAAATTAGTACTATTTATTTTATAATATTATTTATTAATAAAACATACTTACAAATGCAAGCTGCAATGACCTATCAAATATAAATTTGTCTTGTTCATTGCCTGTAAAACCTAAATCAAGTTCAACAGAAAAAGATTCTGAAAAATGATATGCAAAGCCGAGTGTCCCAATTGGATTTCTAGCCCATATAAATGAGATATGACTAACTTCAGCCTTAACAGTGAAATACTCGCCTATATCAAGCGATAAAGATAGGTAGGCGGAAACCTCATACTCTTGCCTAGCCTTATCTGGGAGTATAGGATACCTCACACCAAAATTTAAAAATAAATATTGGGATAAACCGCCTATTAAAAAGCCTTTACGCATCGCTACAAATGGACCTTGTGCTTGCTCTTCATAATAATAAAAAGGATCGCCAAAACCTTCATTGCCATAACCTATAGTAAGATGAAAACTTGAAGGGTCTGAGCCTAAAATACGTAGTTTAAAAAGTATACTTGGAATATGCCAACCAGGGGCATCTTTGCCAATAACATGATCAATTGGTACGCTTAATCCAAGTGTAAGAGTATCTGTTATTCCAATAGCAGCATTGAAGCCTACCCCACCACCACCATACATAAAGCCATTGAGCCAAAAAAAT
Organism: uncultured Spirochaetia bacterium; assembly: GCA_947040495.1. Classification (GTDB taxonomy): domain Bacteria; phylum Spirochaetota; class Brachyspiria; order Brachyspirales; family Brachyspiraceae; genus CAMRBQ01. The sequence goes on along the minus strand of CAMRBQ010000123.1, from coordinate 368 downwards.
CCACGAGGCAAAGTCCCCGCAGATGGTGTTTGTATAACATTAAATGATTTTTCATCAAAACTATATAGAAATATTGATGAAAAAAACGATATAAAAAAAATAAAAAATAAAAAACGACGTTTCATAGAAAAACCCGTAATAACCTTATTATTTACAACTTAAGATAGGTATTTAGCCTTTGCTCTGTTAACTTAATATCGACCGTTTTGTCTGAAAATTTAATAAGTAACATATATAAAATAAAGTTTATGAAAATACTAACCGAGATTAATGAACATGAAGAAAGAAGGTTTTCAGATTGGCGTCCAGAAACCTTCTTCTAGTGGTTGATACATAATATTATTACTGTGGGCTTTTTTATATTTTAA
>CAMRBQ010000122.1 GCA_947040495.1 uncultured Spirochaetia bacterium | reverse complement strand
TAATAAATGGAGGGCTATCCCATGGTAAAATTAAGAGAAGTACATCCAAATCCACAGTGTATAAGAGAAGATTTTATATTACTTGATGGGGAATGGGATTTTTGTTTTGATGGAGAGGATATTGGGTTAAATGAAGGCTATTATAATGGTCAAAAGTGGTCGGATAACAAAAGTATAAATGTTCCATATTGTTATCAAAGCCCTCGTTCTGGTATCGGTGTGACTGATGAAATATCTGTTGTTTGGTATAAAAAATCTATAGATATTCCAAATAATTTTAAAGATAAAAAAATATTATTTCATTTTGAAGCCTCTGATTATGAAACGACTTTATTTGTAAATGGTCAGTCTGTAGGAATGCATATTGGTGGCAATATGTCTTTTTCTTTTGATATGACTAGTTATGGCAAATCTGGTAAAAATTTGATTGCAATTAGAGTGAAAGATGATAGTAGTGCTAGATTTCCAATGGGTAAGCAAACATATACAAATAAAAATTTTGGTTGTTGGTATACTAGAACGACTGGTATATGGCGTAGTATATGGATAGAGGCAGTGGCTAAAACATATATAAAAAACTTTAGATTTATTCCACATGTATTTGATAGCGAGCTTGAAGTTATTGCAGAGATAGAAGGTAGATGTTCTAATAATGCATTATTTTCTATGGATGTAACATGCAATGTAGCTCATCCACATAAAGATACAAAAATTTTCAGAACTATTTCTACACAAGCAAATAATAATTTGGTACAATTTAGATTATCTATGGATGAGATAGGTTTTGAAAAGGCATTATGGAGTCCAGAAAATCCAATTTTATGCGATGTTAGAATTACGTTAAAATCTAATGATGGTGTAGATGATGTGTCAAGTTATTTTGGCTATAGGGATATATCGGCATCTGGCGGCAGTGTACAACTTAATGGGCGACCTTATTATCAGAAACTGATACTCAATCAAGGTTATTATGATGATGGTTTATTGACTGGTACAGATGAAGAGTTTATTCATGATTTGCAGATGACAAAAGATATGGGTTTTAATGGAATGCGTATGCATCAAAAAAGCGAGTCGAAGAGATTTTTGTACCATGCTGATAGAATGGGGCTTTTATATTGGGCGGAGCTTGCAAGTCCATATTCTTTCGATCCATTTGCAAGTGTGAATATTTTGAATGAGATACAAGATATGGTTTTAATACATGCAAATCATCCATGTGTTGTTGCTTGGACTCCATTTAATGAATCATGGGGTGTTTTCAATATATTAAAAAATACAAGGCAGCAACAAATAACATTGGCAGCAAGGGAAATGATTCATGCACTCGATTATGAAAAAAGACCTGTTATTTCTAATGATGGTTGGGAACATACAATAACTGATATACTTACAATTCATGATTATGAACAAAATGCTGAAATCATAAGAAGTTTATACCCAAAGTCTACATCTGATATAAATTGGGATAATTCTCCTGCTAATGTGAAAAAAGGTTTATATGCAAATGGTTATTCATATAGAAATGAGCCCATTTTTGTGGATGAATATGGTGGTATAGGCTTTTTAATTGAAAAATATAGCAATGAAGATTGGGGATATGGGGAAACTGCAAAAACAAAAGAAGAGTTTTATAAACGTTTTGAGGCTATACATAGGGCATTTTTTGATTTGGATTATGTGTCGGGGCTTTGTTATACACAGCTTACTGATGTACAACAAGAAATTAATGGATTATTGGATGCTAAGCATAAACCAAAGTTTGATAATAAAATAATAGCTAACATTATGGCTTTGAAATAAAATTACAGAAATTAAAAAAGGAGTAGAATAATGAAAAAAAATTTAATAATTTTTTTACTAGTATTGTCAGTATTTGCTGTAAGTTGCGGCAAAAAAGGTGAAGCAACATCTACAGGTAAAATAGAACCATTAGAATATTGGACATTTTTTAGCGGTGGTGATGGTGAGTTTATGACTGAACTTGTAAATAAGCATAATGAACAAAACCCAGAGAACCCTGTGAAACCTATAATTATAGATTGGGGTACATATTATACAAAACTATCTACAGCATATTTGGGCGGTGAATTGCCTGATATAGGGACAGCACATCAGCATATGCTTAGCTCTATACTAACTTTTGGAGACCTTATTCCTATCGATTCAATAGAGCCAAATTTTGATTGGTCTCAATATCCAAATATAACAGTAGACAATATAACAATAGATGGGAGCCCACTTGCAGTACCATTTGATACACATGGTTTTGTTATGTATTATAATACTGATTTGGTTTCTGGTACTAGCTTAGTTGATGCTGATGGCAATTGGATAGCTGATACATGGGAGCAATTTGAGATAGGACTTGGCGAGGTGAAAGCAAAGTACCCTGATGTATATCCACTTACAATGAATAATCCAGATACTGCATTTCAGTGGGTATGGTATTCTCTATATAATCAGTTGGGTGGGAAAAAACTTATTACAGAAGATGGATTGTTAGAAGTTGATATAGAACCTGCGAAGAAGGCTCTTGATGCTTTAAAATCTGTTTATGATAAAGGTTATTCTCCAAAAGGTCATATGAGTAGCCTTGATTTTATGAAAGAAGGTAAAGCCGCTGTTGCATTTGAAGGGGTTTGGGTTGCTGGTGCATTAAGACAGACTCTACCAAATGTAAAGGCTATTACAATGCCTGCTTTCTTTGGTAAAGATGTTGCATGGGGAACAGGCCATGTATTGATTATTCCTCAAGGTAAAAATATTGATGAGGCAAAGCAAAAAAGAGCTGTAGCATTTGCTCAGTGGATGGTTGAAAATGGTGCTCTTTGGGCGAATGCGGGGCATGTTCCTGCAAGTAGTGTTGTTCAAAACTCAGAGGAGTATAAGAGCAATCCAAATTCAGTATTCCAACCACTTGCTGTCAATGTTGTTGCTTGGCCTAAAAGCAAGTATTTAGATATAGCAATTGCGGGTCAATTAAGTCCTTTGGCAAATTCTTTAGACCAGTATCTAAATGGAAGTGTGGCTACTGTTGAAGAGATGATTGAAAAAGCTAATGAAGAAATATCTTATAAAAAATAAATAAATAAATTCAATCTGATTCAGCCTGTTTGTTTTATATAGACAGATGGGCTGAATTTATTTCATTGAAGGAAATTTTGTTATGTTATTATTATTTAAAAAATTTAATATAAAAGAAGAGCATCAGGCTTGGTTATTTTTATTGCCTTTTTTTGTTTTATATTTGACCTTTACGCTTTATCCAATAATTGGTGCTTTTTTGATGTCTTTACAAACTGGGACATTTACAAGACTAGAATTTACTGGTATTTCAAATTATATAAGATTATTTTCAGATAAAATTCTTTTACAAACATTAATAAATACATTTTTATTTGTCATTGTATCTACAATTGTATATTTATTTTTTGCTACGATATTTGCTTTATGGGCTCAAAATCCTTCAAGGCGGTCAACAATTGTTAGAATATGTATTTATATCCCTTCAATATTAGTAATAAGTGTTATGACAAATATTTGGGGGCTCATATTTAGACCACATTTGGGCGTTTGGAGCTATATAACACAGGGTACATTTTTAGCAGACTTTAATTGGTTTCGAGACCCAGCTCTTGCAAGGTGGACTATAGTATTGTCTACTTTATGGTGGAGTGTTGGAGTGAACATGCTAATTATTATTGCCTCACTTAGGAGTATTCCAAATGAATTATATGAGGCAGCTTCGCTTGATGGTGCTAATGAGTTTAAGCAATTTTTTAGTATAACTTTGCCAAATTTATATCCAACATATAGGACGCTTATAATTCTTCAAACATTGGCAAGTTTTAAATTGTTTGGGCAACCATTCCTTTTGACGGGTGGTGGACCAGATAATCTCACTCGTTCTGTCGTGTTATATGTATATGATGTTGGCTTTGGGGCTCGTAATCCTGGATATGCTGCTGCAATTTCTGTTATGCTTATGGCTATATTAATAATATTTACTACTATACAAATAAAATTATTAAAAAAGACTAATTAGAGGATAATGATATGAATAGAACAAATATATTTAAAAAAATACTTAGTAATACCCCTCTTTTATTTGCCTTGCTTTGGCTTATTCCTATTTTATGGTTAGTATTAGTTCCATTAAAACCAAGAGGCTTTTCTGCTTCGGCTGTTGATAAACTATTTACAGGGCAATGGACATTAGATAATTTTGTACGTCTTTTAACAGAGACACATTTTTTTCTATGGTTTAAAAATAATTGTATAGTTGCTATAAGTCAGGCATTTATTTCGACCGCATTAGCTTCGTTTACAGCATATATATTTTCTCAGATGAAATTTAGGGGTAAATCTTTCCTATATGGTTTGCTCTTTATATCATTTATGATACCTGGGGAAGCGATGCTTATACCTTTGTTTAAGCTTGTGTCTATTGATATGGGATTGAGCAATACATTTTTAGGTATTATATTGCCGGGTCTTACAAATATATTTTCTTTTGTTGTAATAAAAAATTTCTATGATTCTATACCAAAAGATTTTAGAGAATCTGCACATATAGATGGGGCAGGACATTTTGTTGTTTGGATGAAAATATATTTACCTATGAGTTTTGGCGTAACTATGACTATGGGCATCCTTAATTTAATAGGGGCATGGAATTCATTTACTTGGCCACTGCTTATAATAAACTCACCAGAAAAATACACATTGCCAATAGCCCTTCCGCAATTTCAAGGTGCATACGCTGCTATTGATTTGGCATTGCCTATGGCCGCAAATTTCTTGGCGACATTGCCAGTTGTTATATTCTTCCTAATATTTCAAAAACAAATACTCAAAATACAAATGGACGGGGGGATAAAATAGGCGATTGATTTTATAACATCTTTGTCTAAATACTATCATTTTATTAAAAAATTGTATAGAGTAATAGTCTAAATAATTTATATTATTTTCCGTACAAGGTGTTATGATTTTACTATACCACAAGATGTAAACTTTTAAAATATAATATATTCAATAATTTCTGTTTGTTATTATATAAAAAATATGCTAGAATCTCTATATATAGATAATATAAATAAAATTTATGACAATTATAAATTTTATTTATATTTAATAAGGGGCTATATTATGGGATTAATTAAAGCTATAAAAGGGGCTGTAGGTGGTGTTTTGGCAGACCAATGGAAAGAGTACTTCTATTGTGAAGCATTAGACTTAGATATTTTAGTATCAAAAGGCGTCTTAAACACATCTGAGCGTTCATCGAATACAAAAGGAAATGAAAATGTTATTTCCAATGGTTCTG
>CAMRBQ010000121.1 GCA_947040495.1 uncultured Spirochaetia bacterium | reverse complement strand
TCTATTCTCCCCCCCCCCCCCCCCCCCCCCCCGAAAAATTAGCGAGATTCTATCCTCATAATTTTTCACAAAAGATTGAGATTTTTGATTATATATTAGAGTGGTTTTTTACTTTTAAAAATGGTTATAACTGTAGGTATGTTATGTGTTTTTATATGCATGCCTCTTTTAATATACAAAAAATATTTATAAAGGAGATTTAACATTATGAAGTTAAATAAATTATTATGTGTGATGATTGCTTTGCTTGCTATAAATGCTTCAGCTTATGCAGTAGAAGTTTCGCTAGGTTTTTCTACGGGTGGTGGTTTGCCAATAATGCGTGGTAAAGATTTTGCGGATTATACTAAAAATATAGATGATGTCATATCTGATCTTGGTGGTAATACAACCAAGATGACATTGGCATTTGATTCATCTATTGATGTTATGGTTGGATTTTTGCCATACTTAGCTTTAGAAACTGGTCTTGGTTTTAAGAATTCTCTTTATGGCGTTTTTGGTGCAGGTTCAGTAGGCTTAGTTGAGACCACTATAGATTCTATTTCTAGTAGACGGGAAATATATATACCTGTTATGCTACGTGGACAGTATGAATATAAAATTGGTGTAACATATGCTTCTGTTGGAGTTAAGCTCGGTTTTGGCTTAAGTGATGTTTATAATACTCAAACAATAAGTGTTAGTGTTATTGGAGTTAGTGATGCCTGGCAAGGCACAATAAAAACTTCACCTGTATCTTTGGATGTAGCATTTTCTTTAGGACAAGAGTTTAAGGTTAAAAAATCTCATTTTCTTGGTCTAAGATTTAATTATGACTTGAATGTAGTTGCTCCTTATGCTGTGTTAGAAGATGGTAGTACAGAACAAGGCGCAGGTAAATTTCCTAAAGGACATGATTGGGCTCATGATGACTTTACTGTACAGTTCACTTATAGATATGTTTTTGGTAGAACTGAATAATTTTACCACTATCATTTTAAGAACAAATAAAGTATAATTTTATGTGTAAAATAAAGCGAGGCATTCTGTAGCTTGTCTATAGAGTGCCTCGCTTTATAAATTGAAATAGTAGGAGAATAAAAAATTATGAATAAAATAAAAAAACTAGCAATGATGTTGATAGCATTATTTGCTATTTCAACTGCTTCATACGCTGTTGAAACTTCAATTGGAACTAAAATTATTGGTTTAGGTGTTGGCTTATGGAATAATAATGGAGGCCAATATGCTATAGATAACCCGGGTACTTTAGAGTTGGATGTTATGGTTGAGTTTATGCCCTATTTTTCATTAGAAACTGGGGCTATTTTAACATTGTATAATCTTTCTGAAGGAGAAAACGCTTTTGGTATAATAACTCCCGATGTGTCTATCTTCGCAATATCTGTTCCTATAATGTTTCGTGGACAATATGAAAATGAAATGGGAGTAGTATATGCTTCTGTTGGAATAAAAGCAGGTTATTTTTTTAGTACTATAACAACTAAAGGTACAGATATAATAGGTTTCCCTGATAATGATTATTCAAAAGACGACAGATTCTCAATGGACGTTGCATTTGCTTTAGGTTATGAATGGAGGCTAGGTGATGCAAATTATTTAGGTCTAAGAGCAAACTATGATTTAAATGTTATAAAGCAACGTAGAGATTTTAGTTACGATAGTACAGGACTTGTTCTTACTTATAGATATGCTTTTGGTAGTAAATGGAAAAAATAAATTTTTGCTATAAAATAATGTAAGCACTCTGTAGATAGGCTATGGAGTGCTATAAAAAAAGGATAAAAATTATGAAAAGAACAAAAAAATTACTGTTTGTGTTGATAGCATTATTTGCTATTTCGACTGCCTCGTATGCTGTTGAGTTTTCACTTGGATATTCAATTGGTGGTGGGCTTTCATTTTTTGAAAAAGAAGAGAATGTCGAAAATAAAGAATTATGGGGTCTTAGAAATAGCATCGATGTCATGTTTGAGTTTATACCATACCTGGCTTTAGAAACAGGATTAGAAATTAAATTTATAGAAAGTAGTGATAGTAGTGTTTCTAAATGGTCAGTACCTTTGATGTTGCGTGGGCAATATGAATATAACCTTGGCGTAACTTATGCCTCTGCTGGAGTAAAATTTGCTCTTTTAAATGCTTATACAGATTTTACTATGGATGCTAGTTTTGCTGTTGGACAGGAGTTTAGACTTGGTAAAGCTAATTATTTAGGAATAAGAATTGCCTATGATTTGAATGTTGTAAAATATCCTGACACTCGTGCTCCATTTCTATTTCTACCTTCACGAGATGTAAATGTTCCAAGTGATTTAAATGTTTCTATTACTTATAGATATGCTTTTGGTAGCAAGTGGAAAAAATAGATTTTGAGAGTATTAGGCTATTATAATTTAGCTTGACTAATACATATTTTAGACTATATTTTTGTTGTAAATACAATGTTTTATATATATTTATATAGCATTACGGATTTATTAATTTTTGTGAGGTTTTATTATATGAATAAAATATTAGTTTTCATGCTATCGTTGTTTATCTCTACAGCATTCTCTTATGCTGCTATTGGTAACTACAACTTTTTAATAGGTGTTGGTGGTGGCTATAAGACATCTGAAATTTATGGAGGTTTAGACGACCTTTCTTCAAGTTCAGATTTTTACGTAGATATGCCAAGTTATGAATTAAATGCCCCTGTTGTTCGAGTGGATTTGGGCTTGCCTCTTCATTGGGCTCCGCATAAGCATGCATTTGTACATGCACTTGATTTACGAGCCAACTTTACAGCCTCTTTTGCTAGGGGTACTGTATTAGACACTACTGCTGGCAAAATAGAACAAAAAATAAACTCAATTGGTGGCGGTATTCAAGCCGTTTATGGAATTGGTGTTGTTTTTGGTGATAAAGTAAGTGGGAGCAGGCTGGTGTTTGATCTTTTAGGATTTGGATTTTCTATGGCAAGTGAAAAAGCAGAACGCACTCTTACATATACTGACAGTAGTAAATCTAGCAAAACATTAAAAGAGCATCGAGTATCTACTGCTAAAATGGAATATATAGTACCAGGAATACATTATTTTGATAAAAGTGGATTTACTGTTGGGTTAAGAAATTCATTTCAAATGCTTGACTATTCTAGTCCAGATAATGTTTTTGACTATTCTGGCTTAGATAACAGCAGTATTGATTTTCCACTTGCAGCATTTACTACTTACATATATGTAGGTTATGCATTTAGTACAATTAGGAGCAAATAATGAAAACATTTAAAATATTAAAAATATTATTTTTTATAGCAATTAGCACTTTGTTGTTATCATGTAATAATGTTATAAGAGATTATGATAATGATGGAGAAAGTGATACACTTAATTTTGTCGATGAAGTTTATCAACTTAGAGAAGATTATTATATGCAAAGTAATATAAGAGAATATGAAAGTAGTCTAAAAAAACCTAATTGGTATAAACCTTCTGAGCCCCTTTATGTTACAAGTTTATATAGCGAGAAGCAATATATAACAAAAAATAATGTAAAATATGAGCCTAAAAATAAATTTGTTAACAGTGCAGAAATTTATGAAATTATAGATGATGATACTATACCCGGCAATATTGGTAAGTTTGTACTTATCACTTTAGAGCCTGTTCCTATATTCAAAGAGGGCATGGTTATTTTATTAGTTTCAAAAACTCTATATGGTACAGCAGAAGATGCACAAATAGCTGCCGAAGCTATAAATATACCAAAGATAAAAATGAATCTTTCTCATTTAGATTTAGTGTTTAATCCTACTGTGCCAGAAGCTGATTATCTAAGCTATGAAAATGTAGCCGAAAATGTTAGTGCTATTATTGCAGCAGATTATGAACTGCTTGAATTTTTTGGTACAAGTTATACTTATGAGGAAAAACAAAAACTTCTAGCAAGTTATGGTTATGCTTCATTATTTGAATAAGCGTAGTTTTTAATAAAAAAATAATATTTGTATATAAAATTAATGAGCCCCTTGTAGCTAGTCTATGAGGGGCTTTTTTTATACAATATAGAAGATAAATAAAATTTGGCATTATACTATCTAATTTATTCATAGCACATATAGTATGAATGAAAGAATTCACTCATATGGGGGCAAAGTATTTATACAACTGACAGGGAGGGGGTGTAGTGTATTGCCAGGATTTGTTTCCAACTCAATTGCACCATCTGACTGAGCAGACTAATAGGTTTGACCCTAGTATAACACATAGAGAAATGGCAGTAGAGGAGATTCAAAACCTGCTTCAAAAGTTTGTGATGTCAGCGGTAATTGCTAAAAAGTCTGGATTTGATGTCGTTGGAATTAATGCTGTATATGAAGGGTATTTGCTTGACCAGTTTGCTATTGCTATTTACAACAAAAGGACTGATGAATATGGTGGTTACTTAGAGAATAGATTAAGAGTTGCAACTGATATTGTAAAAGGTATTAAAAAAGCGTTTGGTGAAGATTATGTTTAAAGCTGGTCGAGATATAGAAGAGGGTATAGAGGCTGCCAAAATGCTAGTTGCAGTAGGTTATGACTTGCTTAATGTTGATGCTGGAACCTATGATGCATGGTATTGGAATCATCCGCCAATGTACTTTGAAGGTGGTGTTTATAATAGCTTCGGTGAAATATTAAAAAAACATGTCGATGTTCCAATTGTACTAGCAGGTAGAATGGATGATGCCAAAATGGCTAATGATGTTATCGGCAAATGTTGTGATATAGTAAGTTATGGTAGACCTTTGCTTGCTGATCCTGAATATGTTACAAAAATAAGATATAATAGAGAAGATGAAGTTCGTCATTGTCTTAGTTGTCATGAATCTTGTGTTGGTAGAGCCTCAGTCTGACCTATATTACCATGTGCTTTAAATCCTGCTTTGGTAGGGAAGAAATTTATGCAATAAAATAAAACAGGTGCAGGTAAAAAAACATGTATTAGTAGTTGGTGGCGGATTGGTTGCTTGTGAAACTGCTTTATAGTTAGCTGAACTTGGCAAAAAAGTCAATGTGGTTGAGATGGTCCCTGAGGTTTCAAGTGGTCATGGTGGGCACCCAGCGATTCCTTTCCCAAATTATTTTATGCTTAAAGATTTAATTACTTTCTATAAAATAGGAATTCATACTCAGTCTACAATTCAAAACAAGATTAATGATGAAAATTTAATTAAAGTGTGGTAGAAATGCCATATTTTAATTATTCTAAAATTGCTTTTTATGATATTTTGTATAGAGTGTTTATGTGATGTATAGATTTTGGAGGTATTATGACAAATTCGCAAAAAGGATTATGTTTTGGTATTTTAGTTGGATTAGATCGGAAGAGCGTCGTGTAGGGAAAGAGTGTACGTCCTGGTGTAGA
>CAMRBQ010000120.1 GCA_947040495.1 uncultured Spirochaetia bacterium | reverse complement strand
AAAGCTTAAAGGACTCACCAATAAAGCTTCCGTAACTGGTACTGGTGGGCTGATAGGCATTGCTGAAAGTATAGGCGCTATTGATACATCTCATAGTTACCAAGCTCTGAAATTAGTTGTTAGAGGTTCTGCTACTACGATAAATAATAGTTATTATTTGGCTGGTGGTACTTCTGGTGGTGCTCCACTAACTGTTGCTGAGTTTAAAGTCAAATCTAATTTTACTAATTGGGATTTTAACAACACATGGAAAATGGGTGCTAATTATCCTGAACTAAAATAAAATAACTAACAACATTAAATTGATAAAATAAAACCCCATCTCTTAATTGAGGCGGGGTTTTTTGCTATAATTCATGTTAGAAGTTTAACAAATTTTAGATGATATAGAAAATTTTGCTAGAACAAAAACCATTTCAAGTTGTTCGGTTGTATCATCTATTAAAAAAAATAAAAGTGAAGATGAAGACAAAGCATTTGTTCAAGGTATAGAAAAACTTATTGAAGCAATGAAAGTGGAAAATATGCTGTAATGATTATTTTTTTACTCTAACAATTTATATATTGTTATACCATAACAATATTCATAATATTTTTAGGAATATTACTTATAATGCTAGCATCTAACTCTGTTCCTGTGATAACTAAATCGATATCGGCAAAATCACAAATTTTTAAAACGGCAGATGTAGAGAATTTTGTGTGGTCACATAAAACAGTATGATACTTTGAATTGGAAAGCATTAGTTTTTTACATGGGAGTTCTTCAACTCTGTAATTCATCATACCCAACTGAGGACTAATAGCATCAACACCCAAAAATAACTTATCCGCATAAAGATCTTTCCAAAGATTCTCAGCCAAAAAACCAATAGAAGTATAATATCCTTTACGAATTGTACCACCAACTACCACAAGATCAATAACAGGATGTGGAGATAAAATATATGCAATTTGAATATCGTTTGTAATTACAGTAATATTTTTGTTTGAATTTGAAAGTAGTTTTGCAAGCTCTAGTACTGTTGTAGAAGAATCAAGAAAAATACTATCTCCATCATTGATTGATTGAAAAGCATTTTCTGATATACGTATTTTTTCTTCAAGATACATATTCACACGCACATCATATGGAGGTTCATCTCTTTGAGCATAAATTTTTGATTTAACTATACCATGAAAACGTTCAACCATACCCATTTCATCTAATCTTGCTACATCTCTACGAATTGTAGCACCAGATACAGAAAATACAGTGCTTAATTCAGATAAAGAAACAGTTGTATTTTTATTAATATATTCCAATAACTCCTTTAATCTGCTAGTATACATAATTGTAAAGCCTTATTAATTATTTTCGATTATAATAATATAATTAAAGTTAAACATTGTCAATTACTAAAAATATTTACGTAATTTGAGCATTTTTTTTCAATTATCTTAATTATTACTACAAAAAATGAGCGATATCAATCATTCTTGCAACTTATTTGCTAAAAACTATTGACATTATTGAGCGAACAAGTTAATATTTAATCAATATTTGAGCGAAAAAGGATCGAATTATGAACTTGATTGTTATGCTTACAAAAAATGATGTTACAGTTTCAAATGCAAAAGAAGTATTTTTATCCTGTACTGACATCCCTGTTAATCACTGGGGATTTAAAGATGTAGGACTACCTACTGATCAAATGAAAGACCTAGTTAAAACAATTAAAAATTCTGGTAAAAATACATATCTTGAGGTAGTTACTTACACAGAGGCTGAGTGCATAGATGGAGCAAAACTTGCTGTTGATTGCGATTTTGATTATTTAATGGGGACAACATATTTTGCTTCAGTGGCAGAAATACTAAAAAAATCGAATACAAAATATTTGCCATTTTGTGGTAAAGTTTGGGGAAGCCCATCTGTTCTTGGAGATACTGTTGAAGATATTGTAGCAAGTGCGAAGTTACTCCAAGAAAAAGATGTTGATGGAATAGATATTCTTGCATACAGATTTACTGGTGATGTAAAATTACTATTATCTAAATACTTTAAAGAAGTCAGTATCCCTACAATTATTACAGGTAGTATTGATACCTTTGAAAAAATAGATTACATTAAAAGTATAAATCCTTGGGGATTTACAATGGGTAGTGCACTTTTTAATCAGAAATTTGTTCAGGGAGCTAATGTTCATGAAAATCTTCAGTCAGTATACAACTATCTTACAAAAATAATCCCCTCTTAAACTTATTATTATTTTTAATTAAAGGAGTATATTATGTATAAAGTTGCAATTATTGCGGATGATTTCTCAAGTGTTACAGATTGTGGTGTTCAATTTTCTAATAAAAATCTTAAAACAATAGCATTTAGTGAAATACCCAAAGAAAAAATAATAAATGAATACGATATTATCTCAATTGATACTGATAGTCGAGCTTTAAGTAGTGAAAAAGCATATCAGTCAATAGTAAAAGTTGCAAAATATGTAAGTGAGCTCGGATGTAAAAGAATATATAAATCAATAGACTCTCTTTTAAGAGGAAATCTTGGTGCAGAGATAGATGGGCTTTTGGACACCATACCATTTAAGGCAGCTCTGATTGCACCAGCATTTCCTCATTATGGGAGAACAACAGAAAATGGAGTGCATTATCTTAATGGAGTTAGGATATCTGAAAGTTCTGTTGCTAAAGACCATATTTGCCCATCTAAAATATCAAGTATTCCTGAAATTTTACAATTACAATCAAAACGTAAGGTAGCCCACTTATCTATTGAACAAGTAAGACAGAAAAATGATTGCTTTATTGCAACTGTAGAAAAACTCGTTAATGAAGGGTATCAACTTATTTCGATGGATGCAGAAACTGAAAATAATCTTGAAATAATAGCAAATCATAGTTACTTTATACCTGAATACCTTGTTGTAGGATCTACAGGACTTTCACAATACCTTGCAGAAGCATGGCAAATAAAGTCATCAGTCGATAAATATAAAGAGCTAAACTTTGGAACAAAAAAGCCAGTTATTATAGTATCAGGTAGTATTTCTCCTGTAACAGAAAAACAAATTAAAAAAATATTAATAGATACAAATGTAACTGGTATTTGTCTATGCCAGACCACATTGTTAACAGCTAAAATAAAAGATTACATAAAAACAATTAATGACATTATCAATCAAAATGAAGATATTATACTATATCTTGACTATAGTGATGAGGCTAGAAAAAAATCTAATAAAATGGCTAAAGATAATGGCTGGAGTGCTTCAGATATGGCATCTAAAATAGTTGACGCGTTAGGAAAAATTATAGAAACTGTTACTGCAAAAGAAAAAGTTGGAGGACTTATATTAACAGGTGGAGATACGGCAAAGGCAGTTTGTGAAAAACTTAATATAATAAGTATCTCATTATTCGGTGAAGTAGAGACTGGTATACCAATAGGAAAAACGGTAAGTGGTAAATCAATCTATATAATAACAAAGTCTGGAGCATTCGGATCAACAGAAGCTTTAACTCATGCACTTTATTCTATAAAGGAGAAGTAGATAAAGTAAATTACGTTCAAATTATGAAAGAAAAGGATGGTATTAATTATGAAAGATATAAAACGCCCTATTATTGCTTTAACAATGGGAGATGCCGCAGGTATAGGCCCTGAAATAATTGTTAAAGCTCTTGCTACACATGATATATATATAAATTGCAAACCACTTGTAATTGGAGATATTAAAATACTTGAGAGAGCAGAAAAAATATTAAAAAGTGGAGCTAAGTTTAATCGAGTAGAAACACCAACAGAAGGACAATATATATTTGGAACAATAGATTGTCTTGATATGGATATGGTTCCAATTGATTTACCTTTTGGTAAAGTAAGTCATATATCAGGAAACGCAGGATTCTGCTACATAGAAAAAGCAATTAGACTAGCAGAGTTAGGTCTTGTAAATGCTGTCTGTACCGCACCTATTAACAAAGAGGCACTACAGAAGGGAGGTCATAAATATCCTGGACATACTGAAATATTTGCTGACCTAACAAATACAAAAGACTTTGCAATGATGTTCACTTCAGATCAATTAAATGTCATCCTTGTAACAATTCACTGTGGCTTGCTAGACTCCATAAGGTTAATCAATCCAGAAAATGTATATAAAACTATTATATTTGCTCACGAAGCTATGTTGCTTAAAAACAATGGGGTTAAACCACGAATAGCAGTATGTGGCATTAATCCTCATGCAGGTGAAAATGGATTATTTGGTTATGGAGAAGAAGAGGAAAAAATTATTCCAGGAATTAAAAAAGCACAAGCAGAAGATGTAGATGTAGTAGGCCCACTTCCTGCAGATACTGCATTTTATCTCGCCAAGCGTAAAGATTTTGATATAGTTGTAGCAATGAACCACGATCAAGGTTTAGCTCCTCTAAAAATATTAGGTATTGAGAAAAGTGTAAACATTACTGTAGGATTACCTTTCATACGCACAAGTGTTGATCATGGAACAGCTTTCAATATTGCAGGTAAAGGTATAGCTGATGCAGAAAACATGCAGGAAGCTATTTTTCAAGCATGGATTATGATTAATAAGCAATAGGAGTAAATTAAATGATGACAATATCACAAGCACAGGTAATGAGCTCTCCAAATCCATTTGCTCTTGTAGTAAGTTGTGACCAAAATAAAAAATCAAATATTATGGCACTCTCATGGTGGACATATATTTCAAACAAGCCTGCATCTCTTGGGATATGCTTAAGTAATGCTTGCTATACTGGACAATTATTAAAAGAAAATAAAGAATTTTCTCTATGCTTAGTTCCACCTTCATTAGCAGATGTAGCCTTACAATGTGGAAAAGTTTCTGGAAGAACAGTGGATAAAGAAAGCGAGTTTCTAATAGAGCTTTCAAAAGCTAAAAAAATATCACCTAGTATTATTAAAGATAGCCCTTTGGCATTTGAATGCACTGTAAATACTTCTATTATTGTAGGTGATCATACCATCTATATTGCCAAAGTAGTATGCATTCATGGAGACAGTTCAAAATCACATGTTTATGCAGTAGATGGTTACAGCAATTTAAAAGTAACACAGTAAAATAAAACTGCAATAAAAAATTATTTAGGAGGAAAATTATGGATAGTGTAAAGCTAGAAAAGGAAATAGAAGCCCACCTTAATACTCTAAGCCTCATCACAGCCACTGAATCTTGTGGGGTAACACGATTTCCTTTTACAAAAGAAGCACAAAAGTGTTGTGAGTATTTAAAAGTACAAATGGAAGAGGCTGGAATGCAAGTTACACTTCACAGTTCAGGTGCTGTAATTGGACGCATTCAAGGGGAAGTTGATGATACGATATTACTTGGCTCACACTATGACACAGTATATCAAGGTGGAAAATATGATGGTACAGTTGGAGTGATTGCTGCACTTGAGGCTGTGAAAATGATTAAGCAAACAGGGACTATTCCTTATTATA
>CAMRBQ010000119.1 GCA_947040495.1 uncultured Spirochaetia bacterium | reverse complement strand
GTGCAACAGATGATGGCGAATATTATACAGAAATTATGAAACCCGAGTATCAAGATGTCTATGCATCTATTGAAAAATCGAAAGCAAAGAATATACATGCCGCAATTATTGATACTGTAGATACAGAAATTATAGAGCCGCTACATGCCGCAATTGCAAGCCGAGAAATAGAAGAGCCTATACATGCCGCAACTGCAAAGACTATACCTGCCGCAATTGCAAGGCTAGAGATAAAAAAGCCTATATATACCGCAATAGAAAGTACGGATAGAGCAGGGGCTATATATACTAAGTTAGCTACTGATAACAATGTATTTGCTACTAATAGGCTAACTAGAAAGCAAAGAAAGAAAGCTAAGTATCAAAGACGCATGCTAGCCAAACATAGTATTAAACAATTGATAGAAAATAATAATGTTAAGAAGGCTAATACTATAAGGGCAAATATTATAAGGCTCTATGGTATAGATGTTCTTCATACAAAAATAGCGGCGTAAATAAATTAAATTAAAGGATTATAAAAATGAACTTCACAGAATTTTCAAATATCGTTAGTGAGAGTACACAATTTAATAATAGTTTTTCGGATGTACTTAGACAGTCTATTTATGAATGTCTAGACATAGCAGAATCTAGTATAAAAGAAATAGACATTGATGCAATATGTAATGCGTATGAAGAATACCCACTATCAAGTTATCTCATAGAACATCATTATGATGACATTGTTAATAATTATGCTGTGGATTTAAGAACAGATGAAAATCTTATATGTATAAAAGATAATTCAGTTTTAAGATATAAGTAAAAGGGGCAAACACAATGATACTAATATTTAATCATAAAGGTAACCAGTATAACATAAGAATAAAGGGCATTTCTAATACTGATGAGATACAAGATTTTCATAGGGAATTAAAAGAGGCTATACGCAATAAGAAAATATATAAATTATTTGATACTATGATCGCAAGCAATTTAGATATATGGAATATCAAAGACAATATCCCTTGCTTTGAATATTTGTTTAATAACGACATAGCGGATACAAGGCGAAAGCCCTCACAAGAGCCCATCGATTTGGGATACAAAAGATACAAAATCATAGAGGATAAATAAATGTTAGCTTGTATAGAAATATGCTTCATGGCTTTGACATTAGTCTTTGATATTATTTTGAAATTGATTGAATGCGTTTTTAATATAATAGATTATTTTGTAGAGGCGTATAAAAATAGAAATAGCGAAGAGCAAGATATTATAAATATATTAAAAGCAGAGAGCATTGAAACGATAGATGATGAAATTGATGATGAAGAGATAGAGATTGAAGCGATTGAAGAATACACAAAACCAAGTATAGACATATTAAATTAAGGCGGTGGATTATGGATACAACATTAGAAATTATCAAAGATACGTTTAACAAATACAATGTAGATATCGGCTGCGAGATAGAAATTGAGAAAAATTATTTTGAAACTATATATATATTAAAAACGTATATTGAAACTAAGGCTACTATAAACAAAATAAAAAACTTTATCAATTTTCGGCTCAATAGAAATGTAGAAATAATTTTGCCATATAAAGAGGATAGTATAGGGGTCAAAATAAAAAATGCTTATGAAAGAACCCCCATCTATTTTAAGGATATTATCGAGACAGATTCGGGATTATACCTGCCGCTATTTTTGGGATTGAACAGCAGAAATGAAAAAGTCATTGTCGACATGATAAATTTGCCGCATCTCTTGGTAGCGGGTGCAACAGGAAGTGGCAAGAGT
This sequence comes from uncultured Spirochaetia bacterium, assembly GCA_947040495.1. Classification (GTDB taxonomy): domain Bacteria; phylum Spirochaetota; class Brachyspiria; order Brachyspirales; family Brachyspiraceae; genus CAMRBQ01. Next base: position 3,940 of record CAMRBQ010000119.1, on the reverse strand, counting down.
GTAGGCTTGAGAACAATCATCGCAAATCTAATATTTAACAAGACCCCCGATGAACTGAAACTGATATTGATAGATAAAAAGAAAGTGGAATTAACTGCATTTGAAAATCTGCCGCATCTCTTAGCACCAGTGATAACAGATGATAGAAATGCTATGAATGTTTTATGTTATCTGTATGAAGAGATGAAGGCTAGATTTAACAAGTTAAGCAAAGCTAACAATAGAAATATTGAAGATTATAACAGTCAAATAGATAGCAAGAAAAAGCTGCCGTATATAGTTGTTGTAATAGATGAACTTCATAATCTCATGGCGACATCAAAAAAAGAATGCGATTTCTATCTCTCACAAATAGCAAGCATGAGTAGGGCGGTTGGTATTCATTTAATACTTTCTACTCAAAGACCTTCGGCGGATGTTTTGGCAGGTACAATTAGAGCAAATATTCCAAGCCGATTAGCATTCAAGGTTGCAAGCCGTATTAACTCTAATATTATACTAGACCAAGCCGGGGCTGAAAAACTGTACGGTAAAGGCGATGCTTTGTTTATTACACCCGACCATAATGAAATAGAAAGGCTACAAGTTGCATATACCACAGATGAGAACATCAAATCTATTTGCGATTTCATAGAGGGTCAAGGCATAAAACCCAAGTATGATGATAAACTTATGAATTATTTAGAAGAAGGTTTTGAATAAAATTAAGGAGAATCATATATGCCAATGCCAATTTTTAATCTCGATTTTGCCAATGCTTGCTCATTAAAATGTTTGTATCTAAGGAAAGACGCTAATAACGATTATGTATGTAAACGCACCAATGAAACTTTAGTGATTAGAGAAGTAGATGGCTATCATCAAGATGTACTATCAAGGACCATGGACTGTATCAAAACGGACGGCAATGTATTTAGGGACAGTGATTTACAAGGTAATAAGCAAATCATAAAGAGAATGGAAAAAGATATGTCTAGGACCAACAAGGTTGATGTAAATAAAGAGCATTATTATTGGGTCTTTGAACTTCATATTCCGCTAAGAATATGCATACCTAGATTTATCAGCAAGTACATTGTAGAGGCGTACAGTCAAGTAGAGAAAAAGGCAAAAGTGCACTGAAAGTAGAAAAGTGCATAAAAATCATAAAATAATTTAAGTAACATAACATTTTTTTATTATTTAATATGAAAAGCTGTTGACAAAGGTTAAATTATTAATATAATGAATTTTATTGAGTGTCAGAGAACATTCAAAATAAAAATATTTGGGTACTTTATTATATAAGACATTTTATTGGGAACTTTGTTGTATAAGGTTATTTGATTAAAGATTATTTAATTAGAAATTTTATTATATTAGGTTACTTGATTAGAAACTTTATTATATAAAGTCGTTTTATTAGATTTGATTATCGGTAGAACTAATGTTTATTTGTTTAGTATATAGACGTACAGGCATATTTGTCTAATTTCTTATATTTAAGCATGTAAACATAAGATTTGTGAAAATCCGCAACTTCCGATAATGTATATTATGTTAACTTGCATATTATAAAAAAATGAGGCGTATTGCCCCTGTCTATTCCCCGTTATAATTATTCAGTAATATCTTATTTATCTCCTGCTGCAAACATGTTGTTTTTTGTCTGTCAATTTAATATTAATTTAATCTGATGTTTATTAGTCTAATTATAAATTCAAAACTTGTCAACACTCATCAACAATTTTTTTAAACTTTTATCTCTCAAAATCATATTTTTTTAGTAACTATAACTGTAACCTGTAATAGTTACTAATTATACAAATTTACTCGTCTATAAACACTAGATTATTATCTTCTAACATAAGCCTTGTTATTCTTTGTTTTTCGATTATCTCTTGATACAATACCTTCGTTTTTTCGTCAAATAAAATCTGTATTATCTTTTGCTCTGATGTATATCCATTTCTTTTTATATAATCATCAATAACCGCCTGTATCTTCTTTGTTATATAAAACTTGCTGATATTCATTCTACTCATGACTAGCCCCCTTGTCTTTCATTATTTTAAGTAATTCTTTCACTTTTTCATCAATTATAGCCTTAACTGCCATATTCTTAGTAGCCCAGTTCATATAGTTTACATAATATTCTATGACATAAGCCGCCTCTGGACTTATATGCAAATTATTTATTTTATCTTTTATCATAAGATTATCCTTAATTAACTAAGTTTTCTCTGAATAAATCGCCTTTATAATACTCGACATCATCCCAATTGGGCTCTATTTCTTCTTCCCTTGTAGAGGTTATATAGGTTGTATTCTCTAGTTTAATAATAACTGCATCTCTAATCAAATGCCCGTTCACTGTGATTCTGCGTGGATTGGCTGGCGAAATAGAGATACTATTGCCTTTAATGTACTGCTGTTGTATGTAGGCGATCTTGTATATCTCATCAATGTAAACTTTGTTTGTATCAACATAAATGCATCCGCCATATTCTTTGCCATTACAATAGCCCTTATAGACTTGCTTGCCTCTCGTTGTTACTGTGATTTTTCCCTTTAATACTTCCATGTAATTTCTCCTTTATTTATTTTATTCAAAACCTTCTTCTAAATAATTCATAAGTTTATCATCATACTTTGGTTTTATCCCTTGCCCTTCAATAAAATTACAAATAGCCTTGATGTTCTCATCTGTAGTATAAGCAACCTGCAGTCTCTCTATTTCATTATGGTCGGGAGTTATAAACAAGGCATCGCCTTTACCATACAGTTTTTCAGCACCTGCTTGGTCTAAGATAATATTAGAGTTAATGCGGCTTGCAACCTTGAATGCTAGTCGGCTTGGTATATTTGCTCTAATTGTGCCTGCTAAAACATCTGCCGAAGGACGTTGAGTAGAAAGTATTAAATGAATGCCAACGGCTCGGCTCATACTCGCTATTTGAGATAGATAAAATTCGCAGTCCTTACGTGAAGTTGAAAGCAAATTATATAACTCATCTATAACAACGACTATATATGGCAGCTTTTCATTGCTGTTAATTTCATCATTATAATTTTCTATATTTCTAGTGTTAGCTCTTTTTAACTTTCTGAATCTATTTTTCATTTCTTCATAGAGATAATACAAAACATTTATAGCGGCAACATTGTCTGTTATCACGGGTGCTATTAAATGCGGCATATTTTCAAATGTAGTCAACTCGACTTGCTTTTTATCAATAAGAATTAGTTTCATTTCATCGGGTGTCTTGTTAAATATTAAACTTGCAATAATTGTTCTTAAGCCAACACTCTTGCCACTTCCTGTTGCACCTGCTACCAAGAGATGCGGCAGATTTACCATGTCGACAATCACTTTTTCATTTCTGTTATTCAAGCCCAAAAATAGCGGCAGGTATAATCCCGAATCTGTCTCGATAATATCCTTAAAATAGATGGGGGTTCTTTCATCGGGATTTTTTATTTTTACACCTACTCTACCCGCTTTGTACGGCAAAATTATTTCTACACTTTTGTTTAAATAAAACTTTATTTGATTAGTAATTTTATTTATTGTCGTCTTGCTTTCAATGTAAGTTTTTAATATATACACCGTTTCAAAATAATTATTTTCAATTTCCACATCAGCAATATTTATATTATATTGATTGAATGTATCCTTGATGATTTTTAATGTTGTATCCATGTTTTGCCTTCCCTTAATTAAATATGTCTATACTTGGTTTTGTATATACTTTCTCTACTTCTATTATCTCTATCTTTTCAATTTTGCCTTCTGTAGCCTCGTATGCATTATAATTTATTGTATTGATTTTCGCTTCAAATGTCCTTGGCTCATCATATTGATTTAATACTTTGGTAGCCTTGTTCTCATTATGTTTATCAATACAATATTTCACAGTGTTGTAAATCCACTTTATAATAATACAGATCGGAAGAGCAC
>CAMRBQ010000118.1 GCA_947040495.1 uncultured Spirochaetia bacterium | reverse complement strand
ATATTTTTTATAACTGACAAAATATTTTTCCAGTATAAATGCCTCAGTGCCTCATAGTGCTGGGGTGTTTTATTTGCACCTTACTATACATATTAGAAAGACTATTATATTTTTGGAAAGTCATATAGCGTACGCAGTTCTTACGATAATAAATCTTATCGTAATTCTTTATAAATTAAACTATCAAAATATACTTTTAGAGATTGTATATCCCTTCTGTTGTTTAGTTCTTGTGATAGTCACTAAATTATAGCTTTACTTTAAAAAAATTATTAACTATACTTTAATAGAAGTAAAAGTTTTAATGACTACTTTTATTAAAGGTTATACAGAGATTGTAAAACTATTAGTAGAAATCATGCGTACTGAGTAATTTTCAGACTACTAAAATATAAAAAATATTAGGGGGTATTATGTTTGATAAAATTATAGCAGCAACTCTAGGATATGCTGTAAAATATACTGTAGATAAAATATTCACAATTGTTATCAATAATAAAGAAAAAATAAATTATAATATAAAGAAAGAATTTTTAGATTTTTTAGATGATACAGAATTATCAAACATAATGGAAAAAGATGATAATGTTTTGCTCTCTGATATTTACATACCACCTGATTTAGAATGTCTTGATAATTTAGAAAATAAAAAAATGAATAATACAAGTTTGAAATATGCTTTAGAAAATAAAAATAACATCCTATTTAAAGGAAAAGAGTGTATAGGAAAAACAGCATTGCTTAAACATATTATAAGTATTTATCTTGAAGATTATTTTTGTTTTTATGTCGATTTTTCTAAAAAAATACAATTGCCATTACAAAATTATATAAATACTAATATACATAAATATTACGAAATTAAAGATAATAAAAAAATTAGAATTGATAATAAATTAAACTCGGATAAAATTTTACTTTTACTACTAGATAATTTTCACTTATTAGATTTAGAAAAACAAAATAGGATTATATCAGAATTAAAAAAAATAAAAAAAATTAGAGTAATCATAACTACAGATGATATATTTGAATTAAGTAGCGTTAAACTGGATTTAAAAAGTAAGTTTATTGGTTATAATATAAAAGAATTTGGATATAAAAAGAAAGATGAATTAATAACAAAATGGATGTGCTTAAAAAAAATTCCTGAGTATGAGACAACTAAAAAAAGAGTGGAATATACCAACTTATTTAATAATATTATACTTAAGCATGTTGTACCATCTCACCCAATGTTTTTATATACTATACTTGCAACAACAGAACAAACTAAATTACTTAAATCAGATATAACATCTCAAGGTCATTGTTATCATGCTCTAATAATTATCAGTCTAGCAAACGTTGGTGTAAAATCTTCTTCAGAAATAGACAGCTTTTTTAACTTATTATCAGAGTTAGCATTTTTTTATTATAATAATGGCATTACAAAGTATAAAACTGGATTAAATAAAGAAGTTATAGAAAATTTCATTACTGATTATAGTAATAAATATGTACTTACTAAAAATATTGAAGATATATTAAGTATACTAACTAGATCCAATATGCTTTATATATCTTCAATAGGAAATTGTGAATTTAAATACCCATACATATACTTTTTTTTCTTAGGAAGATATTTTTCTGAAAATATAGAAACATATAAAAATGATATATATAAATTAATTGATAATTTAGAACATGCAGAAAATTCTTATATCTTAATATTTTTAATACATCATACTAAAAATATAGATATTCTTGATTATTTAGAAGCAAGTATTATCTGTACTTTTAATGATTATAGTGAATCTAAAATTGATAAAAATGAATGTTCCAATATAATAGATGCCCAATACTCTATAGTAGACAAGATTGTTCTTGATGTCAACAATAACCCAGATAAAAATAGACAATCTATGCTAGCTGAAAAGGATGAAATAGAAACAGAGGATGAAATAGAAACAGAGGATGAAATAGAAACAGAGGATGATAAAGACCAGGTGGAAAGCAACTTTGAAGAAATGGATGAGATGTTCAAAAATGTAAGAAAATCTTTAAAGTACGTAGAAGTAAGTGGTTGTATTCTAAAAAATAGAATTGGTTCTATAAGTAAAGATAATTTAAAAGAATACTTTGAATACTCTGTAAATTTATTATTGAGAATTAATAATTTTTTATTATCACAATTAAATGATAAGGATTTAATGAAGCAAATACATGATAAAGAACAAGAAGAGTTAAAAAGAAAATATATAAATAAGGATACTAATAATCTTCTATCTAATGTAAAGATTTTTATATACAATTTAAATGTAATGGTATGTTTGGCGACAATAAAAAATACATCTTCTATGCTTGGTTCCGAGCATTTAATATTTTGTATTGATGAGTTGTTTGATAAAAATAGTGATAATAACCTATTATATCTGATAAAACAACAAATGAAAATGCTTTATAAACAATCTATTGATATTAATGCATTAAAAATATTTATAAATGATGATAATTACCCTATCTTTGTTAAAGATATTATGAAGTGGATTATATTTGAATATCTATACTTATACGAAGTAGACAAAAAAGAAAAGGATCAAATATTGGATATTTTATCTTTTAAAAAAGGAAATAATACATTTTTAAAAAATGAGCATAAGATTAAAACTATTTAGTATACATTTTTTTTCTTTTTTTTCTTTTTTTACTATTTTGTAAATACATCCCGTATTGTTTTGGTGATATATTTTTTTGAATATTTATTAATTTTTTCAGTGAAAAAATATTATTATGCATATGTAATTATCCTATAAGTAGTTTTTCAATAATAAAAAATACTAAAATTATTAAATATATAATTGATATGACTTTATTAATGGTTAGAGAGAATATCTTGTTGCAATGAATAAAGTATTGTATGAATTCTTATGATTTAAGAAATAAATATTTTAATGATATATAAATATACTGTAAATAAATACCATGTCAAGCTTTTAATTAATATAAAATCCTTTCAAGCAAACTTATGTAATAGCTATTTTGCTATACTTACGATAATAACTATTATTATACCCATTCATAATATTTTATAAAAAAGCCCTATATATATGGGCGAATTAAAAACAGTAGAAAATAATAATAATATAGTCTTGTCAAAAGAAGAGAGCGAACAACTATTAAAAGCAACAATGTTCTCATCAATGATTGATGATATGAAAATAGATAATCAAATAAACACAATTGATTATACAAAAGAAGTAGAGGCTTTTTTCAAACAATGTAGCAAAAATGATAGTAAACATACAGCAAGGCAATATAGAAATGGGCTAAACAAACTTGAAATGTATATAGAAGAAAATGATATTAATATCTTAAAATTAAACCCAAGACAAGCAGACGATTTTTGTATATCATTAAAAGACACTGATTTATCAAATGCAACTATACGTACAATAATATCTTCATGCTCTACTTTTTTTTCATTTCTAGAACGCAGGCATATGGTTATAAGAAATCCTTTTCGAGGGACCCGAACAAGACCACCTATACGTGCTAAGAAGCAAGTTTTAATACCAACCGAAAAAGAATTAAAATTAATCATTTCTAATATATCAAATCCTATAGTTGCTATGGCTATAATTTTCATACAACATACAGGCATCCGTGTCGGTGCTATTGATACACTCAAAATAAAAGATGGTAAATATTATGCATATAGCAAGGGCAAAGATATAACAGGGATAGTTAATAAAACTCTACTAACAAAAATAAAAAATACCGGGCTTGATATTACAGAGCCTTTCAAAAATAAAAGTAGCGAGGTTATACGTGTTACTTTTGCTAATACTTGTAAGAGGCTTTATACTAGTGGGCTCATCGCCAGTGCTTATAGCGTGCATGATATTCGCCATCTATTTGCTGTGAGTTTTTATAAAAAGACTAAAGATATATATGCATTAAAAAATCTGCTTAATCATAGTAGTATTGCTATTACAGAAGTATATTTGAAAAGCCTAGATTTATAATTTTTTTAATAACTTCATAATTAATCTAGTGCCTATAGAACTCATATCTCCACTCAATAAATAAAACTTCCATTCTAAGACTTCAAATATAAATGCTAATTTTTTAAATAAAAGACTTATCTTAAAAAAGAACCAAGAAGTAAATCCAATCATAACACTAGCAGTATTTATTATAATCCTTTGTTTTTTATTCGATTTCATCAAGCCACTCTCTTAATACTTTTTCACTTACAGAACCCGTAAGCTGCTTCTGAGGCTTATTGTCTACAATATATAAAACTGTTGGTAAACTACTCACAGAATAATTAGTTACAATTTCTGGGCTCTGCTCTACATCAATAATAGTTATTTTTATTTTTGTCATTGCTTGTAGTCTTGGCAAAAGTTGTTTACATGCCATACATGTTTTACTTGTGAAAAATAATAGTTCCATTTTTATACTCCAATATTTTTTATAATTTTAATATTCTTAGAAATCAAACTCAAGTTGCTTTTCATTTTTATATAATATTTTTTCTTTTGCATTCCCCTGCTTAATTTCTTCTTGGCTCAAATTAGTTCGCCACATATTCTCACCACATTCTTTACACTTTATTTTTTCTACTGTAGCACCATTAGTTGCCCATGTAATATATTTTCTATCAAGTTTATCACTTTGACAATTGACGCAAATTATTTTTTTATTCTTTATCATTGTATTGTTTCTCTCTTTGATATTTTTTATCAATATATTTTTCTATATTTTTGTCTACTCCAATCATGTAACAAAATATATAAAGTACAGAAATGGCAAATAATAAAATAATTCCAATAATAATAATTTTTAGCATACTTATAAACTTCCATTTTTAAAAAAACTTTCACTCTTACAAGGAATACATCTAAGCCTTTTGCCTGTTTTTTTTTCTATATCACAAACATAATTAAAAAAGAAATAACAAACTTCCCCTGCCGATGCAAAGCCATGATATTGACAAGATTTACTACAATATTGATTATTATTTCCTGCCACTTTTATAGTGAAAGATGCTGTTATCTCTTTTGCAATTTCTATTTCAGAGGCGACCTCTATTTTTACTTCATCATTTATTTTTGCTTTTATTACAGTTTCTTTTTCTACTTCTGTACCAAAATCGAAATACCCTGTCATTTCATTTTCAACAGGAACTAAAAAACTTTTGCCATTTTCTTTTACTAATACTTTCATTTTATTTATCTCTACTGATTACTATTTTCATTTTGTATAGTTTGCGTAGGCGAAAGCCTATAAAAATAATTACTGCCAACTTGAATATCATACCAAGCCTGCCATTCTTTTATTCTGATAAGAGACATTTTCCATTGACTTATTAGTTCCTTGTCAGTTGTTGCTCTCTGTGGATGAAATGCATCGGGAGGCGTTGATATAATTTGTGGCGTGGCACAACCAATACTTATAATTAATAATAGTAATATTAACAATTGCTTCATAACAATATTTTAATCTTCTTTTAATGAGAATGTCATCTCAAGCGGTGTATCACATTTGGGACATTCAAAATATAAATCATCGTTCCCACCTTCTGTTACATCTTCAGCGATGTCTTTAATATCAAAATTTGCTTCACATTTTACACATTTCATTTTATTAACTCCTATATATTTATTTATAAAAATCCTCAATAATTTTATCTACCGCTATTTGCTTTTGCCCATCAAAAATAATAATGTTAGTTATAGCATCAATGGCAGCATCGCTATTTGTAAAATCCGAACGTATTTCCACCTTCTTTTCAGAAAACAAATTATCTTTATTTAAAACAGCATTTTTAATTTTAATTTTTTCAACATTATTTTTAAGAGACTCAATGCGAATATATTGAATACCTATAAAAACTAATAAGCCTATAATTATTGAGGCGATACCTATGGCAATATATAATTTTATCTTAGCAAACATTTTTTAATCCTGTTATTCTGCCTTTGGACACTTTTGCTTTATCTCAATTTTTTTATTATCAATATCAGATTGTAATTGTACTTTCTCTGCT
>CAMRBQ010000117.1 GCA_947040495.1 uncultured Spirochaetia bacterium | reverse complement strand
GATAGAGTAGTGTACATCTTTTTTTTATTTTTTCAATAGATTTACTCGTTTTAAATCTAATCTATTATATCAATTAAGTTGGCTTTTAGGAATTTATCCGCATATTCATAAATTTCTTCTAAGTTAACATTTATTTTGTTACTAATGTCTATCATATCATTATTTCCATCAGTGTAAGTCATAAAATTCATCATATTTTCAACAGAGTCCATATTTTCTTTTGTACAAATAGAATAATAGAGTCCTCTTTTTCCAAGCTGTGGTTCACATAAAGTGTTAACTTTATATTTATAATTATTTTCTAATGCTGTAATTATTTTTTTATACATTTCATAAGAATCAGTAAGTCCTTTTTCTGAAATAAAATTCAAATCATCACCCGAAGTATGATATTCAGGATAATCGCCGTATCTAGTTTTCATAACACTACATACAGGTAAGTCTATACCAGGGAAGCAGTATTGTCTTTCATCAGAGCCACGCTTTAAGAATGAGTATGTTTTATAATTTGGGGCATTATATTTAAGTACATTTTTAGTTACTTTATCAGCTAGGGTATTAGCATAAGGGGATTCTAAATAAGAAAATTGACCCTCATCACCACAACATGTTAATACAAAACCTGCTATAATATTCTTTTTCATTATATCTAAGTTTCTACTAAGATATGTAATGCTTCCAATTGTTTCAGGAATAAATATTATTCTATATGTGTATCTATTTTTGGAAGCATTATCCAAAAGCCACTTAGCTAAATAAATAGCTACACAAGGACCAGATAATTCATTATTGCCCATAGATGGATGACAAATATATGTTGATAAGAAAATCTCTTTTTCAATTTTTCCGGGTATTATTATCTCCCCATAAGTAAGGTGTCCGTCTTTTAATTCGCTGTCTATAAATATTTCATACTCGCCTTTTTGAAGTGAGTTCTTTAAGTTTTCTGTCATACAAAAACCAAATCGCTCGCTATAATAAGAAGTTATATATGGAATTAAGCCAGGAGTTTCAGGGAGTGTGTAGACATAAGTTAGAAGTTCGTCAAGATTTATTTTTTTATGCACAGGTATAGAGTATCCCATAACATGTAAATTATTCTCTTTGAAATCTATAATTTTTTTACCATTACTGTCTTTAATCCAAGCATCTTTTATATTCCACTCTTTAGGCACAGTCCAATCAAACACCTGTGTTCCAGTTTTTACTTCATAAGTTTTTAGGGTAGGGCATACTTCTTTTAATATTTCAAGGCTTTCTCTAACCCCATTACCTGTAATAGAGCGACATATTGGGAACAGTTTTTTTGCTAATTCATAAATCATTATTTTTGTCCATCATATTTTACTATATTTCTAGCATTGTTTTTTAATATATCAAGTTCTACTAAATCATAAGCTTTTTTCATATCTAGTAATCTTAAATAAATATTTTTTTTATACCAAATTTCATATATACATTCATTTTTAATAAAAATATCATGCATTGGGTTTATAGTTGTTATTACATCTTTATCTAAATATCTGACATACATCGAATATGTTCTTTCAGATTTATTATTACTTTCATCAATATAATCTGCTGTAAAGTCTTTTAAGTATCTATATTCTACACCTATTTTTTCTTCTACATTATGAATAAAAGTTGCTGAACTCTGATAATCTACATTTATAAATAGATTTTTAGCATTATTCTTATAAAAATAATTAAATGGAGAGTCCATACCAAAAGATGATTTATTTTCTAAAGAACATAGATAATCTTTATCTTTACCATAAACAGCAAATGAATATATAGGATGTTTTGTTCGTTTGAAATCATCTCTTTTTAAAGCTACATTAGTTAATGACCCTACTTTTGATATTGTATTATTATAGTCAAATGCAATACCTTGGCAAAAATCCCAATTGTAGGTTGGAAAAATCAATGTCCCATTAGTGCCAACTTTTTCTATTAGAACATCAATTAATATATTAGGATTAAATTTTATACTTTTTTTATAAAAATAATATACTAACATAGAAATATCAGATGAAACAAAAATAGTGTCAGACATTTCTATATCAAAAGAATCAAAAAGTTCATAATACATATTTTTATTTTTCATAATTTATATCTTTTATTTCTATCATTACACTATCAGTATTTATATTTCTATAATCTATATTATTAATAGTTATTTGAGTATTTTTATTCGTGCAAATACTATCACTATTGCTAAATACTTCAAGCCATTTTTTAGCGGGATTATTTCTTTCTCCAGATTTAAATAAAATATTCAATACCTCATTTGTATTCAAATATTTTTTTATAATAGAAAATGCATTTAGTATTATAATATCTTCTATATGGCGACCTAGAGCACGGCAACTTATACATAAGTCTTCTATAATGAGGGTATTATCATCGCTTTTACTTGCTACAACTATAGATATAATTCCACTATCAGATAATTTATCAGATAAACAAATAGACAAAATAGCATAATTTTTATCAAGCATAATTTTTTTTATATCATCTACACTGTATCTTTTATAATTAAATATAAATTGATTGGTTTTATTTAAAAGTTCAGATATACGATCAATATCGTTGTGATTGTTAATTTCATAAGATAACTTCATTTTAAGACGTATGAAATACTCATCTTGCGACATTTCTTTGTGTAGTATTTCTCTTTCATTATTTGCTTTTATATCATTTGTTCTTATTTTGTCTTCTTCTAATATAATTCTCTTATATAATCTTGGATAATAATTTAATATATTTATACTATAATCTTCGCTAATTGTTTGCATGCAATGTATTTTTGAAATATTCATCTTTACCCATTCTATTTCTCCAATATTGTCATCTATAAATAAAACACTGTCAAAACCTATATTAAGTTTTTTTATAATATCTTTTATGCCGTCACTTTTTGAATGCCAACCTATAGAATAAGCACTAATATCGTCCCATTTCAATATAAAATCTTTTCGTTTTTCAAACATTTCTTTAACATCAGATAATTCGTTTTTAGAAGATATAGCAATAAAAAATCCAGATTCTTTTAATTCTTTTACTCGTTTTTGTAAATTGTAAAATAGCTTTATGTTATTGTATCCATCTTCTCCTAATACTCCTTCGTATAAAGTATTATCTAAATCAAGTATTATACATTTTAAGTAAGTTTTACTGAGTAGAGAAGGTAAATATTTAAGCCCAAGTTCTCGTGCTATATAAAGGCATGCTTTACTTGAATATCTTGTTCCTGAAAAACTCTGTTTTTTCAAATCAAATGTGGCATCACTCAATATATTTTTTATATCATTAGAATTAACTATAAGAATATTTTCTATAGATATTTTGGATAAATCAATATCTCCCGTATGATAGACTATAATTTCTCCAGTAGTGACACTTTTTAAGTATTCAATTCTATCTTTAAGCCAGCTATGTAAATCTATATTCTTATATCTAGATACATCAATCCAAATAATGTGTAAACTTACATTGTCGTATGAATTATCAAAAGTAAAGCTATCATCATAATCACTATAAATAAAATTAGCCTTATAGTTAGAGAAATCAAGAAATTTATTTATAACAGATGCAACTATTTCAAAAGAGTGATTCCTATGTACATAAATATTTACTTCATTTATATTTATTGAGTCATCTATAGATAGAAGATTTAATCTATTTAGAGTATTATTAAATAAGGTATTCATTTTTTTCTTTTAATTCTACAAGCTCAATTAAAAATAAGTTTTTTAACATAAAAAAACATATTCTATTAAAGTAGGTAGCATTTGTAATAGGAACTATAATTTTCGCATTAAATTCTTTTTCATACTTAAGTATATCATTTTCTATATTTTGAGTTTCATAAGCAAAATGATACATTTTTATATTATTTTTCACGAAGTAGTCTATACCCCCCACGTGAGAATTAAAGGTTTCCAAAAGTTCAAGTCTAGGTGAGTTATGAGCAGTAATAAATATACCTTTTATGTTTTGAGTTTCATCTATAAAATTTCTAGATTCTTTTTTATATCCGAGTTTTTCATAAAATGTAAATTCTTTTTCTATATTCTTTGTAGCAACACCTATATGGTGAAACTTTAAATCATTAATAATCATAGTTGTTTTAATACATACTACTTAGATAATTCTTCAATTTTTTTTAGTATAGAATTAAAATCTCTAATGTTTGGAATATCCATAGGATTAATAGAAATATCAAATTCTTCTTCTAATATCATAACTAATTCAATATGCTTCATGGAATCCCAAATGTCTTCATTGTCCATAGATATATTTTTATCTACGGGTTTAGCAAAAAAACTACTTAGAATACTCAATAATTTTTCTTTCATAATATATTAATCCTATTAATAGTTTCTAACTATTATTTATATTTTTTACTTCAATACATACATCTAAAACACCAACAGCTAAATATTCATATTCAACATTATATTTTTTTACAAATTCCTGAAATGCTTTATACTCATGATTTTGCCAGTTTGGATAATTAAAATATTCATCAAATACTATTATAGTACCTGATTTTATTCTATCATATAAATTATCAAATACTGTTTTAGTAGAAGAATATAAATCACAATCAATATGCAAAAAACTTATGTCTCCTTGTACTTCTTTTAAGAATTTAGGTAGGCTTTCATTATACCATCCCTTGATAAGCTCAATATTTTGTCTAATATCTAATGACTGCATCCCTTCTTTTATATTAAACTCTCCCTTTGCTAAATTAAAACCTGACCAATCCTCTGGTAATCCCTCAAAAGAATCAAACCCATAAAACTTTGTATCCTTTAATATGTCAGCACAATAGTTTATACTTTTCCCTTTATATACTCCAAATTCTAAGAAGAGATTTGTGGGGGTAGCTTTAATTTTATTTAAAGCGTACTCTAACACCTTAAATCTTGCGTCAGTTCCATCAAATAGTACAGCATTTTTAATGTTTTCTTTATAATATTTTAGCGATGATTCTGCTGCGTCTTTCATAATCATATTATATAAATTATAATTTCTACGTGGAAACTGATCCTTAAATTCTGATAAAATATTTTTCATATCCTCAAGGATACTATGTATTTCCTTATTACTAAATTCTTTTTCCATATTTAACTCCTTTATAACTTTAATTAAGTGTAACATACATTATAATATTTCTTGAGTAATTAAGCTCCGCTTGTGCCTCCATATATTTTATATATTTATCAATGCCTTCACTTAATAAATACTTTTCTATTAAGCATCTAGATATATGCACACTTTTTCCAACAGAGTTATCTTTAGCATAATTTGTATGCTCATTTGTTATAAAAGATTCCGTCTGAAAAGCTGCTTGCTTTAAGTATATATCAAAACCCACTGATTTTACTGTGTTCTCTAGGCTAGAATATGTAAAATAACTTATATGTTCGGGTGGAGAAAAGAAATATTCTTCATCTACAAAACCATTTTCAATTAGCATATTCTGAAAATTTGAAAAATCATTAGGAACTTCTATCTTTAGCAGAGGTTTAGCCCCTCCCATGAGTTTTTTTATTTGTTCTAATAATAGAATAGGATTATTAACATGTTCTAATACATTAGATAGATTTATAAAGTCATATTTTTTATTTTCTTTAATTAGTTTTGATATAGTATTAAAAATATCACCTTCAATAAAGTAAGGCAATATATCTTTATTGTGATTACTAACACCAAATGAAGAAAAATCTGTTGCTAGAATATTAAATCCTTTATTAAAAAAATAATTTGCTACAAACCCTTCACCACAACCAATATCTAGCATATTTCCATTATTCTTTCCAGAAAAAAGTGTATATATATAATGAGATAATTTTGCTCTAATTATTGTGTATTCTAATTCTAGACTTTGGTATTTATTATAATAGCTACTTTTTTCTTCTTGGTAATACGTATTTTTATAAAACTCTTCCAAGTCTTCAGAAGTTGGAATAGGGTTTGCTTGATAAAAACCTAATTCGTGTTTTTTCTTGTCATATTTTTTCATAATAATTACCCCCCCAAAAAATTATTTATTGACTACTGAGTATTATATTTTAATTTCCTAGATTTTACTATACTAAATCAATAAGTTCCTTCATATTCTCTACTGTAAGCCAGTCATCATTTG
>CAMRBQ010000116.1 GCA_947040495.1 uncultured Spirochaetia bacterium | reverse complement strand
CAAAAAAATTATTAAATCTTAATTTAGATATAGAAACTATTATTAAAGCAACTGGATTAACTGAAAGTGAAATTAAAAGTTTAAAATAGGTATTATGGGTGCAGTGTATTTAAAGTAACTTTAGTTTTTACTCAATTTTTTATTAAAAAAATTGTGGGGGTACGGGCAAAGCCACTGTTTATTCAAGTCATTATTTTTTTTAGTTGGATGAAGGCAAGTTGAAAAATGTATGTAAATGAAAAACCAAATTTTAATAGTAATCCTTACTTCGCTCTTTCACAATATCTTAAAATGAAGTTTAACACCAAGGTTGGCAAAATATCTATTGATACAAACTTTGGTTGTGCCCATAATAGTAAACATGGCGGATGTATATTTTGCAATATGGAAAGTTATAGACCTTCAAATACAAATTATGATGATATTGATAGACAGATAAAAGAAGTTGAAAGTAAAAGTAGATATGATAAACATTATATTTATTTTCAACTAGGTACGCCGCTTTCAATTTTTAATGAAAGTAAAACATTGTCATTTGCAAATAATTTGATAGAAAATGAAAATTGTGTTGGGCTACAGTTTGGGGCAAGAAGTGATATGCTAAGTGATTATTCGCTCTCTTATCTCAATGACCTTGCATTATCTAGCGGCAAAGAGATATGGCTTGAGATGGGGCTACAGTCATCAAATGATGAGACGCTCAAGTTTATAAACCGTGGGCATGATTATAAAAACTTTGTCGAAATGGTTAGTAAAATAGATAAGCATTATAAAAATATATATGTATGTTCTCATATTGTTTTTGGGCTGCCTAAGAATGAAAGTGAAATAGAAAGCTATGATGACATGATAAATACAGTCAAAGATATATCGAGTTTGCAAGTAGCTTCGGTGAAGTTTCATCATCTACAGGTTGTAAAGGGGACGGTACTCGAGGAAATATATATTAAAAATAAATTTAAAACATTTACAGATGATGAATATATTAATTTTATAGTAGATGTTTTATCATGTACAAATGAAAGTTTTGTAATATCACGCCTCATTGGTGATAGCATAGGCGATTTTCTTATATCTCCTATTTGGCAAAAAAATAAAACTACGATGCTAGAATCTATTAAAAAAATAATGAAAACGAATGGGCTTGTACAGGGAATTAATCTAGGGTCTTTTTAATATTTTATTTTATAAATACACCTCTTTTAAAAAGATTGAAATAAATTATAATACACATATACTAATTAGAGCTTAAAATAAAAAAATCAATGGGGCTAGATAAGTTTTTTAAAAAATCATCCGAGAATAGAGAGGGTAGGTAGTATATTTTTAAAAAAAGTTACTATGTTCATTTTATAGCAATTTGAATGTATTAATATTTATCAGGGTAATATTATGTTTGATTTAGATGTCGTTAATGCTTTTAGTGCAGCTACTGTTGTAGTATTAAAAAACTATTGCAATTCCAAAGTAAGAAAAGGTGAAGTACGTATACAACATACCTCAAGTAATATGAATGGGATGTCTGTATTTGTTGGCATTACAGGGGATTTGAGTGGCAAATTATTATTTAATATGGATAAAGATACATCATTAAAATTGGCATCTGTTTTAAATAATGAAGAGCTTACAGAAGTTGATGATATATTTGTTGCAACTATAAAAGAGTTTACCAATATGGTAGCAGGCGGTGCTATCAATGAACTTTCTACAAAGCATATCGATTTAGATATGACCCCACCTTCAATAATGATGAGTAATAAAATGTCTTTGATAGACTATGGTGCAAATCAAATGCTTACTATATCATATGATACAGAGATTGGATGGATTTCGCTTTATCTTTTATTTGATGCTTAGCTTTTTATTAATTTAACAATTCTCACCTATAATATAATTTTATGGAAAATACATTATTCACAAAAGAGGTAAAATACTGTAAAGGCATAGGTGCTAGATATAGTGAAATACTTCAAAAGAAAAATATATATACATTATATGATTTATTAACTTTTTTTCCTCGCGAATATGAAGATAGAACAAGAGTCGTTCCCTTAGGAGAAGCATTAGATAGTAATGATAAAACTTCGGTTGTACTAGTAGAAGTCGTTGATATTACGACATTCTCATTTCAATATAGAAACAAACCACTTATAATTATAACTGACGGCATATCTATTGCTGAAATTCCTATCTATGGCGGCAGATTGGCTAAGTTTATAGAAAAGGGCAAAAAGATATATGTAACGGGGAAGTTTAAAAGAAATTATCGTGGGCGAGTGCAATGCCAAATGATTGAGATAGAAGAGCCTTCGGCAGAGCCCGTATCTTATGGCAAAATTGTACCAATATATCCATTGACAGAAGGGCTTTCACAAAAAAAACTACGCTCTCTAATACAACAAGAACTTATTAATTTTCAAAAAAATCCAAGCTATTCTATACCAAAAGAGTTTATTAAAAAATGTCGCATGAGTTTTATAGATGCCATTACAGAGAGGCATTTCCCTTCATCATTTGAAAGATTAGACAATTCTAGAAATGCATTAGTGCTTGAAGAGTTCCTTGCATTTCAATATGTACATCTTATTGAACGTAGACCTAATATACTTATAAAAACAAGGGTATATAAAGAAACTAGCTATATCGAAAAAGTTAATAGCATATTGCCATTTAGCCTCACAGATGACCAAAGGCAATCGCTAGGCGAAATATCAAATGACTTACTTAGTAAAAGGCAGATGTTCCGACTCTTGCAAGGCGATGTTGGAAGTGGAAAAACTATTGTGGCTTTATTGGCATCACTCATAGTTATCGATAGCGGTTATCAGGTTGCTATACTCGCACCAACAGAAATTTTAGTGAAGCAGCATTATAAAACTATAAAGGCTATAATAAAAAATGCAGGTCTTGATGATAAAATATTTATTGATATTCTAAGCAGCTCAAATACAGATGCAGAGAGGGGCTATACAATAAAAAGGCTTAGAGAAGGGCGTACTAGTCTTCTCGTTTCAACTCATTCTATATTGAGTGATGAAGTTGTATTTAAAAATATTGGTATGGCTATCGTTGATGAGCAGCATCGTTTTGGTACAGAACAAAGGGATAAACTTTTACATAAAGGGCAAAATGTAGATTATCTACTCATGACAGCAACGCCGATTCCACAATCGCTTGCATTTGCGATATTTGGTGAGCTCGATACATCGATTATAAAAACAATGCCAAAGAATAGAAAGAGCATTCATACCAAATGTGTAGAAAAAAATGAAAGAGACCATTGTTATCGCTTTTTACAAAGTAGAGTAAAAAAAGGCGAGCAGGGTTATGTGATATTTCCTTTCATCGATGACCATAAAGAGAATAGTTATATAAATCTTAAAGATACATTTGCCTATGCCAAGGAAACATATTTTCAAGATATAAATATTGAAATGCTTCATGGCAAAATGAAAGATGATGAAAAAAGTTTTATTATGTCTAGATTTATAGATGGCGAAATTGATATACTTTTTTCTACATCAGTTATTGAAGTTGGTATAGATAATCAGAATGCAACAACCATGCTTATTGAAGGGGCAGAACGCTTTGGGCTTTCGCAGATTCATCAGATGCGTGGTCGTGTTGGTCGTGGCGATAAAGAGGGATATTGCTATCTCATGCTACATGCTGAAATGAACGAAGTTATACAAGAGCGAATCGATATAATTATTTCGACTACTGATGGCTTTGTTATTGCAGAGCGTGATTTAGAGATGCGTGGTAGCGGTCAATTCTTGGGTAGAAAGCAAAGTGGTTTGGCTGATTTCAAAATTGGAAGTTTATATAAAGATATAAAGATAATGGAATATGCACGTGATAAAATGCGTTTGATTTTGGTGGATGAAATTAGTAAGAAAAAATTTATTGAAGAGAATGCTGCTTTTATTG
This sequence comes from uncultured Spirochaetia bacterium, assembly GCA_947040495.1. GTDB lineage: Bacteria > Spirochaetota > Brachyspiria > Brachyspirales > Brachyspiraceae > CAMRBQ01. Next base: position 2,443 of record CAMRBQ010000116.1, on the reverse strand, counting down.
AAAGAGCAGAATGCCTTAGAAAGACTATTGCAATTGATTAGAAGATATATGAAATTTATTAGATTAAAAATATTATGATAAAAAAAGAAGATTCACTACTTGGCATGCTTTTTGCAGTGCTTACATATATTATGTGGGGCTTGCTACCGCTATATTTTAATTTGGTTGCTATTTTTCCATCTACATATGTGTTGGCATGTCGGATATTATTTTCTTTTATTCTTGTTTTGATTATTGTTTTAATAGTTAGATTTTTCAAACTTCATAAACTAAATTTTTATATAAATAAAAAGCAGATATTTTTTATATTGCTTGGTGGGATATTTTTGAGCAGCAATTGGTATTTATATATTTATGCTGTTACTCATAATAAAATTTTGGACGCCTCTCTTGCTTCATATATGACACCACTTTTGACCACTGCAATTGGAATAATATTTTTGCATGAAAAAAAGACAAAGCTAGAATATATTGCTATCGTTTTGGCTATAGTTGCTGTGATGTATAAAACATTATCGTTAGGAATATTTCCATTTCTACCTGTAATAATGTCGCTTAGTTTTTCACTATATGGATTTATAAAAAAAATTACGCATTACAATTCGTTAGAGGGTTTGCTACTTGAGATGAGCCTTATTTCGATACCTGCAGCTATAGTTATAGTAAATATGAGCCCACAATTGACTGATATTTCGGGTTTTAGTTGGTTTTTATTATCTTTGGTAGCGGTTGTAACATTAACACCGCTATATACTTTTTCAAAAGCAACTAAGCGGTTAAGGGTAACAACAATAGGTTTCTTTCAATTTATAACACCGATACTTTCATCTTTGGTGGGTATTTTTGTGTTCAAGGAAGCATTAAGCATGAGCACAATCATAACATTTGCCATTGTAATTTTGGCGGTATCTTTTTATATGGTATCTTTGGCTATAAAAATAAAAAATGTTTGAAAAATTAATTTAAGAATATACCATGTTAATAAATTTTCCACTTTTATGGAAAGGATAGAAATAATGAAACATATGAGATATTTCGTATTATTAATTTTATTACTATTTGCTAATGCCGCCTATGGTCAAGGTATAATTGATTATGCAAGAGATGGGGATTTAGCAGCTGTGCGAAAATGTATAGAACAAGGTATAGATATTACCTGCTATGATGGTAGTTTCGCTATGATGGGGGCTTTAGAGAATGGACATATAGAAATAGTAAAGCTTCTTATAGAAAAAGGGGCTGATGTTAATTCTGTTATTGAATGGTCTGCATTAATGCTTGCTTCAGCAAATGGCCATATAGAGATTGTAAAGCTTCTCATAGAAAAAAATGCGGATGTTAATTTTACTGATGATAATTTTCATAGCACGGCATTAATACTTGCTTCAGCAAATGGGCATGTAGAAATTGTGAAGATTCTTGTAGTAAGTGGTGCTAATATTGATTTTCAAGATGGATATAATAGGTCATCATTAGAACTTGCTTTAATGAATGGGCATATAGATATAGTAAAGTTTCTTATAGGAAGTGGTGCTGATATTAATAGTCAGGCTAATGATTGGCAGCAGACAGTATTGATGCTTGCTTCAAAGATAGGGGATTTAGAAGCAGTGAAATATCTTATAGCAAGTGGTGCTCTTATTAATGCCGCTAATATATATGGTGAAACAGCATTGCAATTTGCTGTGTCTAATGGACATCTCGAGATAGTGAAATATCTCTATCTCTTAGCACAAAGGATAGAGATGAATAATAGTAGTATGTTGATGTGGGCTTCAACTAGCAAGAGTATAGAAGTTATAAAATATTTATTGGCAGAAGGCTATGATGTCAATTTTAAAAATGATGATGGCGAAACTGCATTGATGAGAGCTTCAAGTATTGGGGATATAGAAATTGTAAAATACCTTGTGGCTAATGGTGCTGATATTAATATTAGAGCCAATAATGGGAAGACTTCATTTCATAATGCTTCACAGAATGGACATATAGAATTGGTGAAATATTTTCTAGCAGAGGGTTATGATATTAATATTTGCGATAATTTTGGTATGACCGCATTAATACTGGCTTCAGGCAATGGTCATATGGAAGTCGTAAAATATCTTGTTGCAAATGGTGCTGATATTAATATTAAAAATGATAAAGGTAGAACCGCATTAATATCGGCCTCATGGCAAGGACATTTAGATACGGTAAAATATCTTCTAGACAATGGCGCTGATATTAATACCGCTGATAATAACGGCAAAACTGCATTGACATGGGCTTTAGAGTATAGCCGTGAGGATGTGATAGAATATTTAAAAAATAGAGTGGCAAAATAATACATTTGAAAAATAAAATACTTATAAATAAAGGAGAAATAAAATGAGTGAAAAATTAATTGAATATGCAACAAATGGAGATTTGAGAGGGATACAACAATGTATAGAAAATGGGA
>CAMRBQ010000115.1 GCA_947040495.1 uncultured Spirochaetia bacterium | reverse complement strand
GTTATATTCATTAAGTGTAGTAATTTTAAAGGGTTTGTCAATACCCTAATTAAAATATTAAATTTTATAGCAATTATAATTATTATAAAATCTAGAAAACTTCTATGGTTGTCTGCCAATATAGGCAAGTAGGCCACCATCGACATAAAGTATATGTCCATTGACAAAGTTTGAGGCCTCTGAAGCTAAAAATATAGCTGGTCCTGTTAAATCATCAGCTTCACCCCAACGAGCTGTTGGCGTTTTCGATATTATAAAACTATCAAATGGATGTCTTGAGCCATCGGCTTGTCTTTCTCGCAGTGGTGCTGTCTGTGATGTAGCTATATACCCAGGTCCGATGCCATTACATTGAATGTTATATTCTCCATACTCGGATGCTATGTTCTTTGTGAGCATTTTTAACCCACCTTTTGCTGCAGCATAAGCAGATACGGTTTCTCGTCCAAGCTCGCTCATCATAGAACATAAATTGATTATTTTTCCACTACGTTTTTTTATCATTTCAGGCAAAACAGCTTTTGACACAATAAAAGGACCATTTAAATCAACATCTATAACTTGTCTAAAATCACTTGCTGACATTTCACACATAGGTATTCTTTTTATAATACCCGCATTATTTACTAATATATCTATAACACCAACCTCTTGATTTATTTGTTCTATAGCCTTATTCACTTGTTCTTCATCTGTAACATCAAACACATAACCTTTAGCTGTAATACCAATCTCTTTATAGGCAGCAAGCCCTTTATCTACACTTTCTTTATTTAAATCATTAAAAACAATAGTTGCTCCCGCATTAGCGTAAGAAGAAGCTATAAAAAAACCTATGCCATGAGTTGCACCTGTAACTAACGCTACTTTTCCCTTTAGAGAAAATAAATTAGATATATCCATAAAATCTACTCCTTATGTTTGTATTATTTTATATCCAAATTTGAACAATGGTTCATATCATCAAAAGTTTGATTTTCGCCACCCATAGCCCATATAAAACTATAATTTGAAGTACCACATCCACTATGAATACTCCATGAAGGACTTATAATAGCATCTTCATTTTTCATCACAACATGCCTAGTTTCTTCTGGTTGTCCCATTAGATGAAAAACAACATTATTTTCTGCTATATTAAAATAGGTATATATTTCCATTCTACGTTCATGAGTATGCGTTGGCATTGTATTCCAAACACTACCGCTGTCTAATTCTGTAAGCCCCATTGTAAGTTGACAAGTTGCTAAAACATCAGGATGAATAAATTGATTTATTATTCTTTTATTAGATGTTTCGGCACTACCAATTGGTTTTTTAGCTGCATCCTCTATTGTCAATAATTTTGTTTCATAGCTACAATGTGCGGGTGATGACACCATATAAAATTTTGCAGGCTTACTACTATCTTCACTTTTGAATAAAATTTCTTTAGCACCTCTTGTAATATACAAACAATCCTTATTTTCAATCTTATATTCTTTGCCATCTACTGTTATAAAGCCTGTAGCAGCAATATTAAAAATTCCAATTTCTCGTCTTTCTAGAAAGTAAGAAGTACCAAAATTTTTACTAGACTCTATTGTATCTTCTATATTTATAGTTTTTGTTGTAGGCATACAACCAAGTGTAACCATTCTATCTACATGAGAATAAACAGCCACTACTTCATTTTCTTTATACAAGTTTGTTATCAAAAATTCTTTACGCACCTCGTCAGTTGTATAGCGTTTAAAGTCTTTTTGGTTTGCACTATATCTTATATCCATAAAAGCCCCCTATATTAAGTTATATTTTATTTTAAAAAAACAATTTAAAATTATACATTTTTAAAAATAAAAATCAAGTGATTTAAAAAATTAATCTTAGATTACTACTATATATGCAATTTATGTTCACATTACTTAAAAACGAGAACTTTATCAACGTATAGAAAAATCTTACACTTGTTGTGGTATAGTATATAATTTTTTCGTGGCAGACATTACAATTTTGCTTAACCAGAACACTTTAACTTATTTTGATTATACTTTTTCAAAGCAACAAGCAAGTACATGATGGAGTTTTTCATCATGATATTCAGATTTCCAGTAATGCGGGTCATTGACTTCTCTAAATTTAATGCCACAAATATCAGTTTTAATTGCTGTTAAAAAAGGCTTTTCTAATAATATAAATAGACCATGTTTTACAAATAATGGGCCAACAGAAGTTTCATATATTTTATTGCCTAGGTCTAACTCATTCATTAATATCTCATACAAAGGAGCACTTAACATTTCTATATGTTTTTTATTTATCATAATAAAATAAATTTATAGCAATTTTTATTTATCTTCGCCAGATAATATTTTGTTTTTACGCTCTTCTAATTCTTCAATTTGCTTCGTCAAACAATCAGAGAAACTACCGTCAACTACATAGGCTTCTCCTGTATTATAATAATTTAGCAAAACAACTTTATTGTCCTTATCAAAACAAAATATATCATCACCATTTCCAATAATTTTCAAAAATGGTATATAATCTTTAAATCCGAGTTCATGCATCTCTTCTGTTTTAACATAGATATCTAAATAATCAGGTATCTCTTTTGCAATACCATATACAATAATCCCACGACAAAAAGACCAAAAAGGTCCAACATCATAAACATTTGCTTGCGGCCAAATTTCTTCTTTTGCATTCATATAAAGCCCGCCAAGTGGGGACATGGTAAAGTCTCTAAACTCTTGTGGTAATGTAATATTAATTTTTTTTTCAAAATCGGAAATATCAGATTCGGAAGGTTCATTGCCCATACAGGACACTACTTGATAATCACTCTTATCAGGTTTATACTTACTAAAATAATCAAAAATATGTTCCAGTGCCATGAACTATACTCCTCCTAAATAAAATATAAACTAGCCACATAAAGTTATTTAAGCTCATCACTATTTCGCCAACATGTAAGCAACAATATTAATTACTATTATACTATAAAAAGTAGCAAACTTCAATGCAAAAGTTATAAGAGTGGATAAATAATTGCCCATTTACTAAAAAATAAAAGTTATATTTCTGCTTCAATAATTGATTTACTTACACGTGCATGTTTTTTCCATCTGTTACTTTTATAATATATCCATGCAAGTATACAACCATTAAGCCAAGATATCGGCATAGCAATCCATATACCATCAGATGATTTAAGTATATAAACAAATATATAAGCAAGAGGTATACGTAAAACAAGTTGCCCTATAGCACTTATTACCATAGGCATAAGTGTTGCACCAGAGCCTCTGATACCACCTACAAGCACAAACAAAAAAGCAGCCACTGTATAAAAAGGAGATAGTATCCTTAAATATCTAGCACCTTCTGCAATGACAAATAGGTCTTTTGTAAAAAGCAGCAGTATATATTCGCAAAAAATAAAAATTATAAGACCAATTATACCTGATATGCTAACAGACATAATGAGTGTTGAATGCACACCAACTTTTATTCTATCCCATTTACCAGCACCAATATTTTGTGCAATAAAAATAGACAATGCCTGACCAAAATTCATAGCGATAGAAGAAACAAACAATTCTATTCGTACAGCAGAATTATACCCCGCAATAGTTACAACACCAAAGCGATTAATAAGAGATTGTATAGCAAACATACCAATAGAAATAAATGTCCCTTGTATACCAACAGGCAATCCAATACATACAAAATCTTTTAATATATGTAGATTAAACTTAGAATTTAAAAAATGTATTTTAATAGTTTTATTTTTAGTATTTATAAATATTATTCCAAATATAAAAGATAAAATTTGTGCAATCGATGTTGCAAGGGCAAGCCCCATAACCCCCCAATTAAAAACTGCAACAAATAAAATATTTAATATAATATTAATAATATTTGATATTATAAGTAGCATTAATGGTGTTCGACTATCACCCACAGCACGTAGAGAGGCAGATATTCCATTATAACCAAATATACCCAAAGTCCCAATTAAGAGCGTATTCATATATGTGAGAGATGAAGACAATATTTCATCTGGCGTTTTTAATAAAGACTGATGAATATATTTAGACAATAAAAAAATAAATATAGTAAATACAAAAGAAGATATATAAATCATTATCATAAATGTATCTATAGTATCAGAGACTGCCTTTTTATTTTCAGCACCATAATTTTGTGATATTAAAATATTTGCCCCAATAGATAAACCAAAAAATAAAGAGATACCTAGTTGAATAAAAGGACTATTTGCTCCAACAGCAGCAAGTGCATTTGGACCTATAAAATGACCTGCTATTGCAGCGTCCGAAATACTATATACCTGTTGTACGATTGTTCCTAAAAAAAGTGGTATAGTAAATTTTACAATCCCCTTCCAAGGCTTATCATATATTAGATATCTATTATCGTTTTTTAATATACTCATTTATTTTCTTATTTTTAAATATTTTTTATTAATTTTATACTCTAATCATATCATGCTTGTTGATAACGACCTAATATATTAAAATTATCTATCTGGCTTTTAAAGTTATTAAAACTCTTGATAACACTCTCATCATCCCAATCGGCTATCATATCTACATAAAAATAATATTGCCAAGCATTATCTCTATTTGGACGGCTTATAATAGAGCTCATATTTATACCACTATTATCAAAATTATTCAAAGCACGAACAAGAGAATATTTTTCATGTGGCAAAGTAAAGCGTATTGTAATTTTATTACCCTTACTATTTTCGATATTCAAAACATTTTTCACAACAATAAAACGAGTTTGATTGCCTTTCATATTTTCAATATTTTCATCTAATATTTTCAAACCATATATAGAAGCATTATGTTTACTGCCTATTGCAGCTATTGTTTCATCATTTTCTTCAGATATTTTTAAAGCAGCATATGCGGTATTACTTGTAACCTCTTCATAAAAATCATATTGCCTTATATAATTAGAACACTGCTTTAATGCTTGATTATGTGATACTACTTTTTTTATAGTTTCTATATTAGAAGACTTTGTACCTAATAAGGCATGATTAATATCGAGATATAGTTCAGCCACAATAGAGGCATTATATTTTACAAGTATATCAAGTACATCATTGATAGTCCCTGTAAATGTATTTTCTACTGGCAATACACCAAAAGCAACTTCCCCTTCATATACACTTGAAAGAACATCATCAAAATATTTTTTACTTATAAGATTACTGCTCTCGCCAAACATCTTACATGAAGCCTCATAACCATATCCACCCTTTATACCCTGATAAGCGATATGCCCATCATTTTTGTTTTCATTAGCTATATCTGTAGAATATGTATTTAGATTGTCTTTTATAATATTTTCTTGCTGCAAAGCCCTTGAATTAGAAAAAATTTCTGCAAATATATTTTTAATATACTTATCTAAATTTTTGTTTTCAAGTTTTAAAGATAGACTATCAATAATAGCATTTTCTCTTGAAGCATCAAATATTTTCATATTATACTTTTTCTTAACAGCGGCTACTTGAGCACTTATACCCATTCTTTTTTCTAATAATGAAATAAGCAGTGTATCTAGTTCATCTATCTCATTTCTTATTTTATATAATTCTTCATTATACTTATCATCATTCATAATAATTAAAACACACCTTTCATAGCAATACAGGTATCAAGTAAAGATGCTGCAAACATAGATTCGATAACAACAGGTGCCCTACTAAGAATACAAGGGTCATGACGACCATGTATAACTAGGCTTTCCATTTTTTTTGTTTTTGTATTAAGAGTAATTTGCTCTTTTGCTATAGATGGTGTAGGCTTTATAACAATATTCACAGTAATAGGCATACCATTACTTATACCGCCATTGATACCACCATTATAATTTGTAATTGTCTTTATCTTTTTTTTCTTTGCGTCAAAATTAAAAACATCATTACATTCACTACCATAGGCATTAGCAAACTCAAATCCAAGCCCAAATTCAACCCCTTTGACTGCGGGCACAGCAAATAATGCAGAAGAAACTTTACTTTCAATAGAATCGAAATGCGGGTCACCAAAGCCTGCGGGCATATTAAAAGCTATAGCAGAAACAACGCCACCAACACTATCATTATTTTTTTTGGCAGTTTTAATTATATTTATCATTTTTTCTAGTGATTTATCATTAAATACAGGCATAATCTTAGTATAATTTTTGATAAAATCTTCGTACATTAAATTATAAATAGGTTTTTCAGTTTTATCTTCTACCCCATGTATACATTTTATATGAGAGGCTACAAGAACATCATACCTTTGCTTTAAGGCAAGCTTTACAATAGAGCCAGCAAATACCAAAGGTGCTGTAAGACGCCCTGAAAAATGCCCGCCACCACTCATATCATTACATTTTTTATATCGTAGCAAAGCTGTATAATCAG
>CAMRBQ010000114.1 GCA_947040495.1 uncultured Spirochaetia bacterium | reverse complement strand
TAAAACTAGAAAAAATAATGTTTCACTATATTATCCGACAACACATAATATAAAATTATATTTTAAATCTTCTATATTTGTGGCAAAGGATTTACATTTTATATTAAAAATATTTGCTCTTGTATTTTTTGTAATAACATTGGCAAGACCTGTAATTATTGACACAAAATCAAATGATATTGGTAAAGGGTATTATATATCGCTTGTTTTAGATGTGTCGCCCTCAATGCTTGGTGAAGATTTGAGACCTACAAGGCTTGAAGCGGCTAAAAAAACAATTGCCGAATTTGTAAATAATAGGCAGATGGATAAAATAAGTTTTGTTACATTTGCAACAAAAGCTAATGTGAAATGTCCTACTACATTAGATTATAAAAATTTGAGTAGAATTATTTCTGAAACAACATATGATGAAGATGGAGCAACCGCTATTGGTATAGGTATCGCAACGGCTGTTGATACACTTAGAACTATGCCCGAGGGTAGTACAAAAATAATTATTTTACTGACCGATGGGGATAGCAATTCTGGGGAGATAGACCCGAGTATAGCAGCACTTATAGCCGCATCTTTTGATATAAAAATATATACTATAGGAATAGGTGATCCAAAAAATAATGATGTTTGGGTTACATGGGATGGGCATAGGCATTTGATGAATTATACATTAAATGAAGATTTATTAATTGATATAGCAGGTACGACATCGGCAAGATATTTTAATGCCAAAAATACTCGTATGCTTAAAGATATTTATGAAACAATAGATAATCTCGAAAAAAATGAAATAAAAGATGATAGACTTTTTGAATATAAAGAATATTATCATATATTTCTATTTATTGGGCTTTTGCTTTTGCTTTTAATGTTTGTTTTGACAAATACTCGTTATATAACGATACCGTAAAATTAGGATTTTATTATGAAAATATTGACTAAGTTAAATATAGCCACTGTTATTTTTACTATAACAGGTGTTGCTATAACGGCATTTTGTGTGATGCTTACTGCTTTAATTGTTGTTACTGTTGGGTTATTTAGTAAACGATTAAAATTAAAATATGCTCATCAAATATCAAAGCTTTGGGGTGCTTTATTAGCATTATCATCATTTCCAAAATTTCATATAACAGGCATTGAAAATTATGATATAAAAAAAACATATATTATAACACCTAATCATCAAAGTTCATTTGATATATTTTTTGGTTTTTATTTATTTAAAGGGCATTTTTGTTTTATATCAAAAGAGGCTTATTTTAAATTTCCTGGAATAGGCTATGCGATGAGAGAGGCGGGATATATTGTTGTCAAAAGAGGCACGATAGCGGCTGTAAAGATGATTGAAGATACTGTAAATTGTCTTAATAATGGTAGGAGTGTTGTCTTGTATCCTGAGGGAACTAGAAGTATTGATGGCGATATACGTTTCCCAAAAAAGGGGCTTATAAAAGTAGCAGAGCAATGTGAAGATATAGAAATTTTGCCTGTGATTATAGATGGCTCAAAAAATGTTATGAAAACGGGAGCATATAAAATATCATTTGGTGAAAATATAAATGTTAAATTTTTACCATCATTTAAACTTAAAGATATACAGGGTGATGAAAATGCAAAGCTTACCCATTGGCATGAACTAATGAGCAGTGAATTAAAAAACATGCAAAATCAAGATTAGTTATTTATTATTTTATTAAACTAGTTTATTTACTTTTTGACCATAATTATAATCAAAATTAAAAAATAGTACTGTCATAACAATATTGAAATATCCTGTTAGTAGATAAAATATTGTATATGACAAAACACTGTATATAATAGAATATATATCTGAAGCATTTGCTGGCAAAATATTTGAACTTAATACCATAGGAAATAATACTTCAAATAAAATTATAAATGAAACAACAAATATCACTTTTCCTACATTTTTCTTTACAAGGCTTGCACTATATTTAAATGCTGCAATTCCATATTCTTCTCTTATGGCAGATATGTATACGGAAAAACAAAAGAAGATACCAGCTAATATACCCGGTATTATCAAAAATAATGTTCCAATTGATATTGATATTGTAAATAAAGTAACAGTCATAAAAACTTGTGGTAATTTTTTTATTGAATATATCACAGCCTGATTTGCATCGATATGTTTATTTAATAGTATTTTTTTAACAATAAATACTATAGAGCATATTTGTAGAGATGTAAGTACAGAATTAAAAAATAGGTTTATAAAAAATGGTTTAAAAAAATTTTCATTAAATGCAAATTGAGCTGTCATATCCAATTTTAATAGTGGCATGGGGTATATAAACATAACTATATTTAATGGGACACTAAATAGAAGTATTATTATAAAAAATACAGCAAATTTACTTTTAAATATTAGAAAAGACATACTCAATAATTCTGTTATGTCTAATTCGCCTTTTACAAGTCTTTGTTTTATACTATATTCTTTTTCTTCTTTCATTGTAAAATTGCTTTATATACGAATAAAATTTTTAAATAAAAACACGCCTGAGAGGATTTGAACCTCCAGCCTACGGAACCGAAATCCGTTGCTCTATCCAATTGAGCTACAGGCGCATATAAAATATTTTTTGTAGATATATTAAACCTACTTAAGATTAGTCAACACTTTATATTAATTTTATAGAAATATCAAATTAATATAAAATATTCTATTTTAAATTAGTATATCTTATATGGATTATAATAAAAATAGTAAGAATTTATCATTATTTATATAAAAAATATTTGAAAATATTTGAATTTATTGTTAAAATAGAGTTATGATTAATGATGTTAAAACTGCTAAGAGGTGGCGATATGCCTCTGCTATATTATCCACATTTTGGGCGGGTTCATTTATCGCTATTATGGTTATACTTATTATAGTATCAGATGGGGCAAAGCCTATTGTTGCTTTCTCTCTTTTTGGTTCATTTACTATATTATTTTATATACTCAGTAGCATATATTATTTTTTGCCAAAATTAAAAACGGGTAAAATGGTAATGTCTCGTATAACACGTTGTTTTTATATACTTGTTATGTTTGGTATATATCTACCAGTATTTTTTATTGCCATCGAAGGTTCACTCGGTTGGGTATTGTTTGGCATCTTAGTTTTTTTATCTGTTATCGGTACTATATTTTATGCGATTAAACCCAAGCCATGGTATACTTGGTTTGAAACGACATACTATATGGTTTTTATATGGTTTTGGTTGATAGCTTTACCACATATGTTTATTATATTTGGTGAAAATGCTATAATTTTATATACAATAGCTACATTACTTATAATGATAAGCATGGTGTTTTTCCGTATATCAACACATGTGAAAAGGTCGCAGGCTATGATATATAGATTTACATTTAATATAATATTTATATTTGCACAAATTTGTCATATTGTATTTATGTTTTTATATCTAACATAAATATATTTTTAATAAAAAAATTAATAAATAAATGGAGTAACATTATGATTAAAAAATTATTAACTTCGTATATCTACAATTCAATAATTGACAATTGGGAATTAGAAGCCTTTGGAGATTATTTGGCAGATAATACTTTAACATTTGCAGATGTAGCCTCGAAGATAAGTGATTTACATAATTTTTTTAAAATCAATATGATAGAGAAGGGTTCTAAAATTGCCCTCGTTGGAAAAAATTCAACCAATTGGGTTATAGTACATCTTGCTACTATAAGTTATGGTGCTGTTATTGTACCTATACTTTCTAATTTTTCATATGATAATATAGCTAATATTATAAATCATAGTGATAGTAAATTTTTATTTGCTGATTCAAATATTTATGAAGAAATATCAAAGTCTAATTTACCAAATTTAGATATGGTGTTTTCTCTTTCAGATTTTAAAAATATGAAGGGTTCAAAAGATATAATTTTTTCTAGTGCAAAAATAAAAAAAGAAGATTTCAAAATAAAAGATATTGCAAATTCAGAAACAGCTATAATTATATATACATCGGGGACAACAGGTTTTAGTAAGGGTGTTATGCTTGCTCATAATAGTTTGGCAGCTAATATTAAATTTGCTATGGAAAATATTGAAATAAAAAATGGCGATAAACAATTATCCTTTCTGCCATTAGCACATGTGTTTGCTTGTATGTTTGATTTTTTATATCCATTTTCGAGAGGAGTGCATATAACATTTTTATCACAATTGCCGACGCCTCAAATACTTATTAAAGCATTGGGTGAAATACGTCCACATCTGATATTATCAGTACCTCTAATACTTGAAAAGATATATTATAAGCAGGTGAAGCCTGTTCTAGATAAGCCTATTATGAAAATAATATGGCGTACTCCAATTTTATCAATTCTTATTAAGAAAAAACTTAATAAAAAAATATCAGATTCTTTTGGTGGAAGATTTCATCAGTTTATTGTTGGTGGCAGTGCTTTGAATAAAAATGTTGAAAAGTTTTTTAAAGATATTAATTTTAAATTATCTGTGGGTTATGGGATGACCGAATGTGGCCCACTTATATCATATACGCCATCTCAAAATCATATATTTAGAAGCTGCGGTCGTATTATAGATTGCCTTAAAATTAAAATTGATTCGAGTGACCCTTTAAATGAAGTTGGTGAAATCATGGTGGCTGGAGAAAATGTATTTCTAGGCTATTATAAAAATGATGAAACTACGAAAGAGGTTTTTACTAGTGATGGATGGTTTAAGACAGGGGATTTGGGTGTCATTGATGAAACGGGGACAATATTTATAAGGGGACGCTCGAAAAACATGCTTTTGGGCTCAAGTGGTGAAAATATATATCCTGAAGAAATAGAAAGTATTTATAATGCATATCCATATATTATGGAATCACTTATTGTTCAGAGAGAAAATAATTTATATGCTTTAATATTTCCAGATTTTGATAAAATGAATGCAGATAATGTTGATGAAGAAAAATTAAAAGATATATTACAAAAAAATCGTAAGTCTATTAATAAAAGATTACCTTTGTTCTCGAGAGTAAGTGGCTATGAAATAATGCATGATGAATTTGAAAAAAATCCCACAAAGAAAATAAAAAGATTTTTATATAAATAATTTTATATCTGTTTTATTTTTCTATATTCTTTTAATCCTTGCCTTAGGATGTTCATCGCTTTTTTTATTTGATTTTCATCGGATGCATAGCATATTCTAACTTCATCTCGACCAAGCCCTTCTGTCGCATAAAAACCTTCGCCCGGAGCAAGCATTATCGTTTCATTATCTACATCAAATTCACTTAAAAGCCAAATACAAAAAGCCTCCGCATTTTCTACTGGCAGTTTTACAAATGAATAAAATGCTCCTTCAGGTTCTTTCACTATTATATCATCTATTGTTTTAAATTCGTTAAAGATAAAGTTTCGTCTTTTTTCATACATAGTTCTATATTTTTCTAGCTGATTATCTGCTACATCATATAATGCTATAGCCCCAATCATTTCTAGGGTAGGGACAGCTAATCTTGCTTGGCATTGTCTATATACCGATTCTATAAATGCTTTATTTTTACTAATAACGCAACCAACCCTCGCACCACATGCGGAAAATCTTTTGGATATAGAGTCGATTATTATAACTCTATCTTCAATTTCCTTATATGTTCCAAAGCTTATGCATTTGTTATCGCCATAAACAAATTCTCTGTAAACTTCATCGCTTATAATATATAGGTCATATTTTTTTGCTAAATATGCAATATTATCAAGTTCTTCTTTTGTATGAATAACACCAGTAGGGTTGCTTGGATTTGAAAAAATGAAACCCTTTGTTTTTTTTGTGATATTTTTTTCTAGTTCCTCTAATGAACTAAAATGATAACCATTTTCAGCATATGTACGAACAGCATTACATTTTATATTAAGTACATCAAAATAGCTATTGTAGTTTGCATAATAGGGTTCGCCTATTAGAATTTCATCATTTTCATCAAATATAGAATTAAGAGTAAATTGCAAACCTTCACTGCCACCACTTGTTATCAATATTTCATCTATATTATAATTCATATTATATTTTTCATAGTATTTTTTTATTTTTTCTCTAAGTTCTTTTAGGCCTGCCGAATGCTCATATTTTAATATTTTGCCTTTATATGCTGCAACACCTTCAAAAAATAAATTAGACGTTTCTATATCGGGCTGTCCTATATTTAAATAATATATTTTTTTCCCTTTGGCCAATGCTTGTTCGCTATATGGGGTAAGTTTTCTAATAGGTGAAGTTTTTAATCTCTGTATTCTTTTGGATAATTCTAGTGACATTGGTATTCCTAAATATTTTTTAAGTGTTTATTATTATATATTAAATTACTTTTTTATTCAATTTGTTGATTTGCTATTATTTGAAATAATGCATTTTATTTGTCATAGTTTAAGCAAAAATTTAGCAAAATATTATTTGTAAATTTTAAATATAAAAAAAGCACTCTTATACGATTTTAAATAAAAAATATTTTTTTTTTTCAAGCAGAAGACGGCATACGAGATCGAGTAATGTGACTGG
>CAMRBQ010000113.1 GCA_947040495.1 uncultured Spirochaetia bacterium | reverse complement strand
AAATATAAGAGAAAACGAGCTTATCATAATCAAAGTTTTACACATCATATCTTAGCACATTTAAGTGAATATAATTTAGCTGTTTTTGATAACAGTAATGATAATAAAGCTTTTCATAGTGATGCTATGGAATTTATAAAAAACATAGGTTTTTCGGTAGATATGATCTATATAGACCCACCATATCCATCAACAATGAATAAATATATTGATTTTTATGGCAGCTTTGATAAAATGCTTAATATGGAATTAGATAATAAAACAGATTTCACCTATAAAGGAACATTTTTAGAGAATATAGTACAATTAATAATTTTAGCGAAAAATAAAACAAAATATATTATTATGAGCTTAAACAATAAATGCAATCCTTCATCTCAAGAAATCAAAGATGTGTTAACCCCTTTAGTATCAAATATTCAGTTATTAGAAAAAGAACATGTGTATAAAATCACAGGGAAAGAAAATAAAAACACTAACTATGAAATATTGATGATTATTACAGTATAGGGAAAAATAAATGAAAGAGTGGTTAAAAAAGATGTTTAAAACTGAAAAATCAACAAAAAATCAACAATATGAGAAATATTGGAGAATAACAATGGCATATACTAAGTTTAGTGGAGATTATTTTAACGGATGCTTACAACATATTGTGGATTATATAGATGAGATTGGCTGTGCTCAAATTGGCATACCATCTGATCAATATCACGAATTACAGAGCTGTATACAACGCTTTCGACCCGAATTAAACGAAATCTCAATTAGAAAATCTATTAATCAATTTTTGAAATTAGGGTTCATAAATAACAAATTTAAAGGTTATCATAAAAAAACAAAAGCTTTTTTAGCAGAACAAGATATCAGTAGAAAAAAAAGAATATATTCAGAAATTTTATATGATAATGCAAGCTTTAGTAGAGCATTTGATGAGGAGGGTAATATTAATGAAATCCACTTTTTAATTAAAACATTAGAGCACTGTGGATCAATTAGTCAGAATGAGTTACTCGCACTAATGTTTACAGATATATCCAAATATCCACAAGGTTTTTTAACGTTGGATGAATTGGAGGAGTCTAAAACACTTTATATAGATAAATTAACAGTTGGCGAAAGGAAGTATAATCAAAAGCAATATTTGTTTAGTATCTGTAAAAATGTGTTAGCGGGGGTGTACTTTAATAAACATGGAAACTTAACACTTGATGAGCCTGATTATACAGATTATGAATTAGCTAATAAAAATAGAGATCCCTATAAACAAAGACTGTATAAATTTGATTTGTATGAAGAATCTAAAGTGTTAAATAGTAAAATTATGTGTTGTTATGAACAGTATCAATACCCTGTATTAATAGCATCTCATATAAAGCCATATTCTCATTGTTCTGATGAGGAACAGTTTGATGTAAATAATGGATTATTATTATCTAAAAATATGGATGCTTTATTTGATAAAGGATGGATTACTTTTACTGATCAAGGAATAGTATGCTGTGCGGATAAACTAGATAATAATATTAAAAACATTCTTATAAATAAAAATATTGATAAGAAATACTTTACCCCGGAACGATTAAAATACTTAAAATACCATAGAGATAATATTTTCAAGAAAGATAAAGAATATAATTATAATTAATAAAATTTTGAAAAATAAATTAACATCTACAGTAAAAACTACTTACCACTCTAATATTCTATTTGAATCTCAGCAATCTATTAAGTATTCAAACTCGTAATATTAATACTATCTTACAATCGGTCAAAAGAATCTTTATTATTTAATTTCAATTGATTTACTATTCCAAATAGATTTTTATGCCACTATTTAGTATTATAAAATGATTTTTTTATCGAGTAAAATATTAAATTACATTCTAATGATAAGACTATCTTCAAAAAGGTAATTTGGTATTTCAATATTTTCAATATGATTTTATTTTTATTCTCCAAATTTAATTACATTGTTTTCACCAAATAAATTTTTAGCCATTTCTATTGTAGCATCACTAGGGTTTTCAAAATAAACCACTAAATTATCTTTTGACCTTGAACAAGTGACATAAAATATTTTTGTAGTTCTTGCTATAGTAGTATCCTTTCCTGTGTTTTCAAATAAACTATTAAAATTATAGCCGGGGAATTTTCCAGCATCTAAAATAATAAATACATTGTCAAATTCAGCTCCCTTTATGCTATGTTGTGTCGCAAATACAGATTCTTTTTTGTCATATTCATAAAACCGCTCTAATTCTTTTTTATCTATTTTAGAAATTTCATTATAAAGATTTATTCTTTTTTCATCTTTTTTTATATATTCTTCAAAATTATCATCTTTTTGTATAATGTTGTTTTTTTTAGAGTAATCTATTAATTCTGCAATAGTATTTAATTTATTAAGATCATCAATAGTGCATTTTAATGTTTTTTTGTCATCAATATTTGATATTTTGTATGATGTTTCTCTAATAAAGTCGTTGTACTTTTTTTCGTTGTATAGTGAAATAATATTTTGAAGTCTTATTATATACTTCGCTATAAAATCTTTATTATTTCCTAATGAATTGTCTTTATATACTTTATTATAGGCATTAAATAAATTTATGAACCCAAAATTATTGGCTATCAATTTATGTGTTAAAAATAATATTTTTGTTTTATCTTTATTATTAAAATCCCAATTTTCAAAAACTTTATGTTGTTTTAACTTATCTAATGGAACTTGAGCATCACTTTTAGCATATAAAAATGTTATTTTTCCTTCTAAATTATTATTAGCTGGTTTTTGTTTTAAATCATCTAAACGTAATTTATTTATAAGTTTTATAACAGATTTTGAACAACGATAATTATCTTCTTTTTGAATATTTACAATCGTATTATCTTTTGTATACTTCTCTACATCTCCAATTCCATTACTATAAATAGATTGCATAGAATCTCCAAATAAACCTACTACAATTTTTTTATTTCCAGTATTTTTATTTGGTATGAAATCTAAACATATATCTATAACTTTTTCAAAAGTATCTTGATATTCATCTATAAGTATAAAGTCAAATTTATCAGACACTATTTTTGATAAAAGGTCATATTTTTCAAACATATAATATGCTATTTTTATAACCTCATCATGTGATATAATTCCATCTCTTATACTTTTATATTCTTTATATTCAATCTTTTTATTTTTTATTTCTTCACATAATTGTTCTATAGTTTCTCCTTCATCTAGTTTAAATGATATTATCTTTTTATTTTTATCTTTGTCTTCAGTATTAAGTAAGTATATTAAACTTTCTTTAATATTATATTGAAATCCTTTTATTTGATCCCATAAAAATGCATGGATAGTAGATGCTATTTCTCCATATCTATTAAATCTTTCATTTATTTCATTTTTAGCAGCATTTGTATAAGTTATACATGCTACTTTATATTTAATATTTTCTGTAAAAATATATTCTAATGTTTTCGTAAGGGTGTAGGTTTTTCCACTACCAGCACCACCATTCAAAACAAAACTTTTATTATTATTTATACATTCTTTTATATTTTCAAATACTTTATCATCTTCTTTATCTTTATTTATTTTTGAAGCCATTCTAAACCCTCTTTTATATATTCAGGTATTTCCCAATTTTTATAGTCCTCATCTGAAGCATATAAAACATCTATTGCAAAGTCAGTTTTTTTATCTTTAAGTTTACGCCCTACAATTTCATATATATTTTCATTGCTAAAATCTTCATCTTTATTTTTTTCAAAGTATTCAAAATTACTTTCTTTATTGTTTTTAATAAATTCTTGATTTATATATATAAAAGCATCTTCAAAACTTCTAGGATAATATTTCTGATTTTTGTGTATTTCTTCTTGTTGATATGCTATGAACAAATTACCATTTACATTTATATTCCATTTATTGTTTGCTTCATCATACTGAAAAATCCTTTCCAATTGTTTTCTGTTTTTTAATTCATCTAGTTTTATTGTCTCAAAAAAAGATTGAAGAGTACCATTGCTCGTTTTAGACCCTTCTTGTACAGGACATGCTTTAGCTTTACCATTTGTATTTGTATTTGTATTTGTATTTGTATTTGTATTGACAGAATCTATATCAGTAATAATAAGTGTTTTTATATTTAATAATCTTAAGAAATTACTAAATATATGAATATGAGCCCCTCCTGCTTCTATTAACGATATATATTGAGA
This sequence comes from uncultured Spirochaetia bacterium, assembly GCA_947040495.1. Taxonomy (GTDB): domain Bacteria; phylum Spirochaetota; class Brachyspiria; order Brachyspirales; family Brachyspiraceae; genus CAMRBQ01. The sequence continues at coordinate 2,515 of CAMRBQ010000113.1, read as the reverse complement.
TAAAAGAGGCTTATCCCATTTTTTATTTATTATATCTAATTTTTTCATCATAATTGGTAAAAGTATTCGCTCTGTACTACCTTCAAATATAATAGCTTTATCAGCAAAGAATAATTCAGAATTATGAACAGTTAAGTATTTTTTTAAGAAAGCAAAATCTTCTTCATTTTTTTTAAATCCAACATTTTCTATCTTTTTTACGAAAATATCATTTTCTATTTTTTGAAAGTATCTAATATTTTCAAACTTGGCTTGAGAAACAATATGAGGTGAATGTGTAGTTATAATTGTTTGTATATAATCCCCACAACATTTTTTTATTATATTGTTTATACTTCTTATAAAAAGATATTGCATTTGTGGATGCGTATGTGCTTCTGGTTCTTCAATAATTAAAAGTTTTATATTATTTTCTGATTTCTTTAGTTCTTCGGCGGCTCCTATTATATACATAATAATATTTATAAGATTTAAGTATCCTAATCCATGAAAATGCTCAGGTAATGTATAATTAGTTTCTTCATTTTTACCATGCTTTAGTATTAGTTTGTCATCAGCAATTATATTCTTTAGTGTATGAGATGAATCAACAGAATAATCTTCACCTGTAAAACTCAATATTTCTTTTATGTTTTTATTAAAAAACGGTGTATAATAGGCTTCTTTCAAATTATTTTTTAAATTTTCTACTATAATTTTAATTTCTTTTTTTATTTTTTCTTTTTCTTCATGCAACTCATCATCATCATCTTTTTCAAATAAGGATGATATTTGTTTTGATAAACTATATTTAGGTTTTTTTGATTCATTTGAGCTGCTTAAATCTCTAGTTGCATGGATTGTTTCTATTTTTATTAATTTTTTAATTTCATCTATTATAATTTTATTAAAATTATTTTCATCATTTGGATCTATTGTGAAATATTCTTTTTCAAAGTATGTTTTTAGAATATTATCTTCTTTTAAAAAACTTAATAAATTAAAGTCTTTGTTTTCATCTTTATGTTCTTTTATTGCCTTTAAGAAAGATTGTTTATTATCTATATCATTTTTCAAACTATAGATAAAAGATAATATTTGCTTGTTTTCAGATGCTTCTAAATTAGTAATGAAATTAGATATTACATTTAGTTTATCATTTTTATCATATGTAATTTCAAATTTCATTGAAATATTCATATTAAAATTTTCTATATTATTTTCTATATTATTTTCTATTTCTTCGTTTTTTTTAATTAAATATTCTATATTAAAATCTTCTGCTTCAAAATCATTACCATTTATAAATTTTTCTATTAAAGATATTAAAGATGTTTTGGCTGTATTGTTTTTACCTACAATTAAAGTTTGTTCTTTTTCTATTTCTATTGAAACATCTTTAAGCAATCTAAAATTTGTAATGTCTATTTTTGATATTTGCATTATCTCTCCTCATACATATAGATATGAGTAATCAATATTATCTAATAATTACTTGTATGTAGTATAATAAATAATCTTAACAATGTAAATATAAGTTATAATTTATTTAATAAAATAAGTGAAATCTAAATTAGGTGCTCAAAGTAAAATAAACACTAATAATAAAAATAGCCGTCAGTACAAATATCGCAACTACATTCAAGCCCAGCCTCATTTGAATAAACCATAGAGCCGCCACACTTCGAACAAAATAATTTGAATTGATAAATCTCACGATACTCTAGCCAGTCGACACTTTGAAAATAGGTATAAAGAGCATCCCAGTTGACAGAATTATCAGCGTTTTTAATATTGAGATTATCGCAAAGAAAATAAGCCGCAACAATGTTATAACCCATAATGTCAAGAGCCTCATTACGCTTTTGCCCTTGCCTTAATATCCATTCATACGATTGCCTGCCATTAGAAAGATGACGAACTTTTTTTTCTTCAGCCGTTAGCATCTGAAAATAATCAAGTGGTAAGTCAGATGCATACTCACACCAAAGAGGCGGGTTTTCATCCTCTGTTTTTTGTAAAGAGAGCCGGGCGTAAACTTGACTTTTGCTCTCGTTGACATTTATATTTATTAAGGGCGTACGCTTGATATTGCTATTACTAATTCGAAATAAATTGCCAGTGATAGAGCCCTTGACTGGAAACACGACCGAGCCATTGATAATTTGCGATGACAACTTTTCGCAAAAATTAGAAACGACACCAGAGTTATACCCATAATCTACAAATGTAATAGAGGCGTACATGTCGCAGTGCTTCGATTTTATTAGAGTCTCAAGCATGAGCCAACATTTATTATTTATGTCTGAAGTGTCGCCCATAAAACGATGATAGCCAATCGTATAACAACGCATGCCCAGTGCCCAAAGTACAACGCTCGCCTCAATATAATTTTTTTGAATGTCTGAAGCAATAGTGCAAAATAGCGGTGGATATTTTAAGTCATTTGGATTTATGCTTGACTGAATAAGATTATCATCGTAGTCAAAATATTCACGGATGAAACTTCCACTATTTTTATTTTTGATATATTCAT
>CAMRBQ010000112.1 GCA_947040495.1 uncultured Spirochaetia bacterium | reverse complement strand
GTTATTTATTTTATGACTAAAGTGTACATTATTTTTAGTTAAAAACAAGGTATGAGCGTTGTTTTTTCATTCGTTGTTATTATTCTAAGAGAATAGGTGTAGAGCTCAAATTTTTTTATTAAATAGCAAAAATAGTATTTATGTATTAAAAGTACATAAAATGAACAATTAATTCATTTATATATTGACTTTGTTATTTTTATGCGTATACTATAATTGTAGAGGTCATTTATGTCTATTAATGTTGTCGAGTTAAGTAATATTACTAAAAGTTTCTCAGGTGTAGAGGTTTTGCACAATGTTGACTTAACCTTAATGAAAGGTGAAGTACTGGGTCTTATTGGTGAGAATGGTGCTGGAAAATCTACACTTATGAAAATATTGTCAGGTATATATCAGGCAGATAGTGGTAATATTTCTATAAACGATAATTTAATAAAAATAAAAAATCCTAGATCTGCTAGAAAATATGGAATAAGTCTAGTTCCTCAAGAATTTAATTTATGCAATAAACTTTCTGTTGTTGAAAATATATTTTTAGGTTCTGAAATTATAAAAAATAAAGTATTAGAAGAAAGTAAAATGAGAAAAATATCTAAGGATATACTTTCTGCTTTATCAATTAATTTTAGTGTTAACTCTCAAATAGAAGACCTGTCTGCAGCAGAAAAGCAATTTGTAGAAATAGCAAAGTCAATAGTTTTTGATTCAAAAATTCTTGTTATGGATGAGCCAACCACAATGCTCACAACTAAAGAAATAGAAAATCTTTTTTTTCTCATAAATAAACTTAAAAATGATGGGATGTCAATTATCTATATTTCTCATAAATTAGATGAGATTAAAAATATATGTAATCGTGTGATTATTTTAAGGGATGGCTCACTTGTATTCGATAGCCCAGTTTCAGATATAACAATTAAAGATATGGCATCTAAAATGGTTGGTCGTGAGTTTAATAAAGTATTTCCACAAAAAAATAAAGTTAGCACTAAACATTTTTTTGAAGTAAGAAATATATCATCTAACAATAACAAATTTACTAATATTAGCTTTAATGTTTTTAAGGGCGAGATATTTGGAATAGCAGGACTTGTGGGATCAGGTCGTACTGAGATTGCGGAAGCTATTATGGGAATAAGGAAATTTCGAGGGGACATATTTATTGATGGTAAAAAACTTAGTATTAAAAAACCTGCAGATAGTTTGCAAGAAGGTTTGTCATATTTATCTGAAGACAGACAAGCATCGGGAATAATAACCGCTTTTAATCTATGTGAAAACGCAACGCTGTCTTCTTTAAAAAAATATTCAGATAATATAATACAAAAAATAAATACTGAAACAGAACAAAGTGTTAGTGAAAGTTATAAATACAAGTTTTCAATTAAAGCAGCATCAGTTTATCAAACTTTAGATAATTTGTCTGGTGGTAATCAACAAAAAGTTTTGCTTGCTAAGTCTTTAGATAGTAGCCCTAGTATTTTAATAGTGGATGAACCGACACGAGGAGTAGATATATCTGCTAAGCAAGATATTTATAAGTTTCTTAATGAGCTCTCAATTTCTGGTATTAGTATAATACTTATATCGTCTGAATTAGAGGAAATACTTGGAATGTGTAATAGGACTCTTGTATTAAAAGAAGGAATTAGTATGGGGATATTAGAAGAAAGTGAAATGAGCGAAGAAAGTATAATGTATTTGGCTACAGGTGTTTCAAAAGGAGTTTAATTGTGCAGAATTTATTAAATATTAGTAATTCTAATATACTAAAAAATAATAATTTACGAGTATATGGCAATATTTTTGCATTAATAGTGTTATTTATAATATCTATTTTTTTAGGGTATCCTAATTTTTTGAAAACTCAAAACTTACTAAATATATTAAGACAAATCTCATATACAGGTATTATAGGTCTTGGTATGACATTTGTAATAATAGCGGGTGGAATTGATTTATCTGTAGGTTCAATAACAGCTTTTGCTGGTGCAATAGCAATAATCACAATTAATGTATTAAACTCGATAGGGGTATCAGTATACATAGGTGTTGCTTTTGCTATAATTGCTGCTTTATCTGTAGGAACTATTTGTGGTTTTATAAATGGATTTTTCATTGCTAAAGGAAATATAGCACCTTTTATAGTAACGCTTGGAACTATGGGTATATTTAGGTCTCTTTCTCTATTTATGGCAGATGCAGGCGAGTTTCGTTCTTCAAATGTATTATATGGAAATATAGGTGGCAGTAGTTTTCTTTATATACCTATACCTGTTTGGGTTTTTTTCATTACAAGCTTTGCCCTAAGTTTTGTATTGAAACAAACACGTTATGGTAGATATGTGAGGGCTGTTGGATGTAATTCTAAAGTAGCACATTATTCTGCTATAAATGTCCCTTCAATTAAACTTATTACATATATAATAAATGGATTTTTAGTAGGAGTTTCAGCAATTTTAATATCTATGCGTTTCAATTCAGTTGGTACTTCTACATTTGGTATAAATTATGAAATGGATGCAATAGCTGCTGTAATAATTGGAGGAACGGCTATGAGTGGAGGAAAAGGAAGTGTATGGGGTACAGTTATTGGGGCAATTATTTTAGGGATTATTAATAATATGCTTAATATGGTGGGGGTATCCCCTTATTTGCAAGGAACAGTTAAAGGATTGGTTATTATAGGAGCAGTTTTTATACAGAGGCAAAACTCTAACAATTAATAAAAATCTGATCCTTTGGTAATAAAAAAAATAAGGGAGAATTATTATGAAACGAATCAAAGTTATGTTGTTCATTTTGGCTATCATGCTTTTGGTAAGTATTGGATGTGCTGATAATTCATCTACAACGGGGGCTGATAAAGTAGTTGTGTCAGAGGATAGAGTAGCAAGCACTAAACCCATTGTTATTGGTGTATCACAACCACCTGCAACTCATGGCTATAATGCTGGGGTTATATGGTGGACAAAAAAAGCTATGGATGATTGGGAGAAAAAAGATCCTAATGTTAAGTTTCTTTACAGAAGTGCTGATACAGTTGCTAAACAAGCAGCTGATATTGAAGATTTATTGGTTCAAGGTATTGATGGACTTGTTGTTTATCCAGTAGACATAACATTAACTCCTGTTGTTGTCAAAGCTTATGAGCAGGGTGTATATGTTGTTGTTGTTGATAGAGGTATATCAGTACAGGCTTATGATGTTTGGATATCTAATGATGATGAGGCTTATGGACGAAATGCATTAGAATGGGTCGCTAAGGACTTAGGTTATGAAGGCGATATAGTTATGATAGAAGGTATTCCGTCAAATGTTAATGACATAAGAATGAAAGCAGCAAGAGATGTTGTCGCTAAATATCCTAATCTACGTATAGTAGATTCACAACCTGGTAATTGGAATAAAGAAAAAGCATTATCTGTTATGGAGAATTATTTGCAAAAATATGATACTATAGATGCTGTTGTAACATTGGATGATGACATGCTTGAAGGTGTTTTACAGGCTTATAAAGAATCTGGACGTAGTGATATAAAAACATTCTTTGGTGGAGCAGGGTCTAAAACTATGGTTAAACGTATTATAGATGGAGATGAGCTTGTTAGAGCAAATGCTACATATCCTCCTGATTGTCATGCTACATCTGTTTCTCTAGCTGTATTAGGTCTTAGAGGTACTAGACTTGAAGGGTTCTATCAGAAGAAGTTACCTATACGTATAATATTAAATTCTGAGCTTATAACAAAAGAAAATGCAAAAGATTACTACTACCCAGACTCAGTATTTTAGCATATAAATATTATTAATATATATAAAGGGGTGAGAGCTTGAATAAAACTCTTAAGATACTTAATTTAATTAGGCATAAAGGTAGTCTTGCTCCTTTTGAAATTTCTGAATTACTTTCAATTCCAAAATCAACCGTTTCTATGGGTCTAAAATCACTTCTTACATATGGTATAATACGTAAAAAGAAAATAGTAGGTTCAAAAAGATCAAAGTTTAAGATAAACGAGAAGGCGGGTTTTGTTGGAGGAGTTGACCTTGGACAAACTCACTTATATATTGGTATATTTAATTTGGATGGGGACTTGATTGATTCCATTAGAGAAAAAATTATTCTAATAGATAAAGAACCTTCTGATGTTATAAATAAAATTATAGATAACTTAAAATACTTAATTGATAAAAATAATATCGAATTAGATCACTTTTTAGCTATAGGGGTTGGGGTTCCTGCTGTTATTGACTATAAATATAAAGTTCTTATATCTCCCCCTGTTATGCCAAAATGGGATAATTACTTTTTTACAGATAATATTACCCGAGTTTTTTCATGTCCTGTTTATATTGATAATGATGTTAATATAATGGCTTTGGGTGAAAAGAAAAAAGGTATTGGACAGAGTGTCGCTAATTTTCTTATGATAAAAGTAGAAACAGGTATTGGTATGGGGATTATAGTTTCTAATAATATTTATAGAGGAGATGCAGGATCGGCAGGTGATATAGGTCATATTGCTGTTGATGGAAGTGATACTGTTTGTTGGTGTGGAAATATAGGATGTCTTGAAGCTTCAGCAAGTTCTAGGGGATTAGTAAAAAAAGCATACAATTTATTAGAAAATAATGCTTCAGAATTTCTTCTAAATAATTTGAACAATAAAGGAAGTATTGATATAGAAACTATAATAAGAGGTTCACTAGAAGGCAATAATGAATGCCAAAAGATAATATATGAAGCAGCAAGAGATATAGGGGAGGTTCTTTCAAAACTAGTAAATGCGTTTAATCCAAAACTTATTATTTTAGATGGAGAACTTGTTATGTCGGGAGAGAGATTTATTGCTATAATAAAAGAATCGATTTACAAACGATCTACTCCGCTTTCTACATCAAAATTAGAAATAAAAAAATCTAAACTGAGTGGGAATAATGCAATTATAGGAGCAGCTTTTCTCGCTATTAATGAACTTTTTTCTAATAAAAATATTAAAGATATACTTAAAAATAGTAAAGTTGAAGGATTTTTATGAAAACAAATAATTTACAAGCTTGTGTTGTTGGGATTGGTCTTATAGGGCCTATACATATTGAAGCTTTAAGGCGTATTGGTATTAATGTTATAGCAGTTGTTTCTAGAAATGAAAATAAGGTTTCTGAGTTTGCAAGAAGTATTAATGCCAAGTATTCGTTTACAAATATTAATGAAGCCCTAAAACAAGAAGATATTGATGTTATGCATATATGTGTACCTGATGAGTATCATTATGAATATGTGAAATTATCACTTATAGCAGGCAAGCATGTTGTGTGTGAAAAACCGTTAGCAGTTAATAGTAAACAGTCAAAAGAGTTAGTTTCTATTTCTAAAGAGGTTAATAAAGTTTGTGTAGTTTGTTATAATTTACGATATTATCCACTTGTGCATCATGTGAAATCGGAAATAAAAAGTAATATTATTGCTCTGCATGGTGGATTTTTACAAGACTGGCTTTTATATAAAAATGATTGGTCATGGAGAATTGAGCAGAATTCTGGAAGCGGACTTAGAGCAATTCCTGATATTGGAAGTCATTGGTTTGATATGGTTAGTTTTATGACTGGACTTGAAGTCGAATATGTATTTGCTGATTTACTTATACATCATAAAACTCGGCATAAACCTAAGGGTATTATTAAAACTTTTTCTAAGACTGATGATGCTAATAAAGAATATGAAGAGGTTAATATTAAAACAGAGGATTTTGGGTCTGTACTTATAAGGTTTAAAAATGGGGCAAAAGGTGTTTGTATAGTATCACAAGTGTCAGCAGGCAGGAAGTGTAGGCTTAATTTTGAAATTGATACAGAAGAGGAATCTTTCTCATGGACATCTGAAGATCCCAATAATATGTTAATTGGAAAAAGAAATGAGCCAAACAAGATTATAACAAGAGATCCAAGTATTATGAGTAATGAAGCAAATAATATAACATCATATCCAGGAGGTCATGCGGAAGGATATCCTGATACATTCAAGCATTTTTTTAAGGCTGTTTATAGTTATATATCAGAAAACGACTATAATGCTAAAAAGTCATTTCCGACATTTGAAGATGGGCATAAATCTCTCTTGATATGTGATGCGATACTTAAATCGGCAACAGAAGAAAGATGGGTAAGTATTAAAGAAGTAGAAGATTCTTTAGAAGGAGATACACTATGAAACTAGGTTTACTTACAGTGGCTTTTGCTGAACTTGAATTAGAGAGTATAGCAGCTTGGTCGAAAGAGAATGGATTTAATGCTTTAGAAATTGCAATGTGGCCAAAAGAAAAAGCTACTAGAAAATATGCTGGTGTAACACATATTGATATGGCTACTTTAACAAAAGAGAGTGCTAAAGAAACAAAAGATATGCTTAAACATTATGATATTGATGTGTCAGCACTTGCCTATTATCCTAATATACTTGATCCTGATGTGGAGGTAAGTCGTGCTACCACTAAACATTTGAAAAAAGTTATTGAGGCTGCGAGTATTTTGGAAGTTAATACTGTTACAACATTTATTGGTAAAAATAAAAATATCAATATAGAAGAAAATATTAAATTATTTAAGTTAGTGTGGCCAAGCATTGTTAAGTATGCTAAAGATCACAATGTTAATATTGCTATTGAAAATTGTCCCATGATATTTTCGAATGATGAGTGGCCTGGTGGAAATAATTTAGCTTCAAGCCCTGCTATATGGAGTA
>CAMRBQ010000111.1 GCA_947040495.1 uncultured Spirochaetia bacterium | reverse complement strand
TTCTCATGTTTCGCAATATTTAAATATTAATGTACTCGACCATATAATACTTTCAACTTTATCTTTGGAAAGTAAAAAATCAATTTACTATAGTTTTTTGGTAGCAGGATATATGGATTTTTTCAAGCAAGATTTAAGTTATAAATTAGTAGACGATGTTAAAGATAATTTAGAAAATGAAAAGAAAGACTATGGTGATGATATGATTAAAAAGAGGAATATTGAAATAGCAAAAGAAATGTTATCTATGAATTATGATATAGAAGAAATAATAAAAATTACAAAGCTACCAAAAAAAGAAATAGAAAAATTTAAATAATCAGTAGCTTTATAATGAGTAACTTAAGCGACAGCAAATCAAATATAATAATGCATTTAATATATGCAACTTAAGCGCACGCAGTACTTTAAAACTGCTTAAAATATTCCATACTCTCAGAAAGCCCACCCTCTCTACAAGTAAGTAGCCATAGCCTTTTATATTCTTGAGATAGTTTATCAAGCCCATCATGAGTCTTTTGTTTGATATCTTTATCTACACTATCATGGCTTATATCATCACTTCTAAATAAACTCTTCGCATAATCTAAAAATAAATCTATAAATTTTATAGTGAATATCATCTGTGCTTTTAATATATCAAAATTTTCACAATCGCCTTTTATATTATCTGCCCTTTCTAATAGCTCTTGCACCCTCTTTCTACATCCCTCATAATCGCCATCGCCAAGGCCTTTAATACCCTCATTAAATACTTTTAATATCCCCGTATGAAAAGCAAGCCCCCAAGCATTCCAACAACTTCCGAGATTATAATCTTGAGAAATATTTTCTATATCCATAAGTAGACCACTTGCCGATTTATCTTCATCTTTGAAATAAAGACATGATAATGCATCGACTATGTCTATCTCTTTGTTTACATCCCAAAATGCATTCCCTGCTAATATATATTGAGGTATACATATTATAGGCTGTTGATGATGTCCCCTATCTCCCCAATCTGTTATCATCGCCCCCATAGCATTATATTTTAAAGCATTTTTGGCACCATCTCTAATATTTTTATATGCTGTTTTATATCGACCTGAAATACTAAGCCAAGTAGAAGTGCCTAAACAATTATAAAACTTCACATTATTATTTTTAAAATTTTCTAATATACTTTCCTTTGGTTGCCCTACTTCATATCCCCATATCATAGCAATGGCATCATCTGGTACATCTTTGATTCTATCGGGATACTCTTGAATAATATCTCCCCAAAACATCATTGTCTTACCCTTACTTTTGATATAATCATTTAGCTTATACAAGTAGTCTAGATATACATTATCCTTGCCCTTCTCATCGCATATAGATTTACTAACACCCTTGCCAAGCTCCCAAGGCTCATCGCAACCAACATTAACATATTGCGAATCAAACAATGGGAATAGCTCTTCCCACATCTCTTTGACAAAATCAAAAGCCTCTTCACTTATTACTGAAATCGTATTTGAAGGCACTTTATCTGTTGGTATGCTCATATCATAATAACGCATAGCCCCGCCCTCTGGACATTCTGCTAGATGTTTATATTCATCATGCATTAAAAAACGCTCTAAATGCCCTAGCGAATTTTGATTGGGCACTAGTTCTACTCCTCTATCACCGCAATATTTTTTAACATCAATAATTTCATCCGAAGTAAATGGGCTTAGTTTTCCCCAAGCCTTTTCATAATTTTTATAAGCAAATGCACATTCAAAATATAATTGTATTTGATTAAATTTTAATGCAGCAAGCAAACTGATAAGTTTTTTAAGTTCTTTCATCGTTGGGATACGTGTGCGACTCACCTCTATCATAGCTATACGAGAATATAAATCGGGATAGTCTTCTATTTTACAACATAAAATACCATCACTTTTCAACAATTGTTTTAATGTTTGATTGCCATAAAAAAATCCTATATCTGATGATGAAGAAATCTCTATTTTATTTTCAGCGACATTTATATTATAATGCTGTTCTTTTTGATCCGACTTTGTATATTCCACAAAATCAAACTTTGTGTCGATACATATTTCTTTTTTTATCTCGTCTCTCTGTTGCCTCAAAAGGTTATAATAATTCTCCCCATACTCTATTTTTTTAACATTTGGATACATAAACTGTCCCTCCTTAATAAATACTTACACCATAGTATATGGCTATAATTAAGTATTATACATTTTTTAAAATTAATCAACATAATTGACGAAAAGTATAATTTATTTTATACTACTTAAAAGTTATAAGTTAATCTTTGAGGAGAAAAGTAATGGAATATGAAGCCGTCATTGGTCTTGAAGTACATGTCCAATTAAATACAAAAACAAAGGCATTTTGTTCATGCCCAAATATATTTGGTGCACCAGCGAATACTCAAACATGTCCTCGTTGTCAAGCACATCCTGGAACTTTGCCAGTCTTAAATAATGAGATGGTATTAAAAACAATTTCAGCGGGGCTTGCTACAAATTGTACTATACAACATGTGAGTAGATTTAATCGCAAACATTATTTTTATCCCGACCTACCGGGCTATTATCAGATAACACAGCTTGATGAGCCTTTATGTACTAATGGTTTTGTAAATGTAAATATAATAAATGAGGACGGCAGTTCTTATAGTAAAGATATAAAACTTAATAGAATACATATGGAAGAGGATGCGGGCAAGCTTGTACATGATGATAGTGGACGTCCATTAAGTTATGTTGATCTCAATAGAGCAGGCAGCTGCCTTATCGAATGTGTTACCGAGCCTGATATTGCAACGGGCGAAGAGGCTTATCAATATTTAACTGAACTCAAAAAAATACTTCAATACATAGATGTTTCAGATTGTAATATGGAAGAAGGTTCTCTACGTTGTGATGCCAATGTTTCTATACGCCCAAAGGGACAGCAAGAGCTTGGCACAAAAACAGAAGTGAAAAATATGAATAGCTTCCGTAATGTACGCCTTGCTATTGACTATGAAATCAAAAGGCAAATTAAAGCCCTTGGAAAAGGCGAGCGTATCATTCAAGAGACAAGACTCTATGATGCCAAAGAAAATAATACAAAGAGCATGCGTTCAAAAGAGGGTGCTGCCGACTATCGATATTTTCCAGACCCTGATTTACCGCTTGTTATTGTAACAAAACAAGAGATAGAAAATGCTAGAAAACATCTGCCAGAACTTCCAGCAGAAAAACGTAGACGTTTTAAAGAGAGCTATGATTTACCAGACCAAGATATTGTTGTATTGACAGAAACTCCATTCATCGCACAATATTATGAAAATGCTGTAAAAGAATATCCAAAAAATCCAAAAAAAATAAGCAATTGGATAATGGTTGAAGTAAATGCATATTTAAATACCAAAGTTATAGATATTAAAGAATTCAAACCTAAGGCTACTGATATAGCAGAACTTATAAGATTAATCGATGAAAATGTTATAAGTGGAAAAATTGCCAAAGATATTTTTATTGATATGTGTGAGGAAGGGAAAAGCCCTAGCCAAATAATCGATGAAAAAGGATTGAAACAAGTAAGCGATGAAGGCGAACTCATTTCTATAATTCAAGGCGTTTTAAATAATAATGCTAGTGTTGTAGCTGAATATAAGTCTGGAAAAGAAAAATCATTTGGATTTTTGGTTGGACAGGCAATGAAAGCTACAAAAGGACAGGGTAACCCTGCCATGATCAATAAAATTTTAAAAGATGAGTTAAATAAATAAATCCTATGAATATAAAAACAAATAATAAAATATTTTTTTCTCTAATTATATTGGCTATAGTGATACTTGTATCTACAATTGGGCTAAGAGTTATAGTATTTGATAAAATTGGTATAAATATGGTAGATTTTTCTCAACATTTTTATGAGATGAGGCTTCATTATGAGACAAATACCACCCCAACAAGGGGCTCAAAGTTTGAGATGTCATCTATATTAGATAATACAAGACCTAGAGTTCCCGGTAGCTTGTTCTATCTTTACTACATGCTTTGTTATAAACTAGGTGGAGAGGATATAGAAACCTCTCGTCTTATAAATCTAATTGCAATGATGATACCTATCTGTATATTCTTATTTTGGGTATATAGACGTTTTGGTATTATTATATTTCTGATACTATCTAGCCTTACGATAATGAATGGATATTATACATATACTAATATGATATTCTTTAATCCAAATCTAACATTAGCTCTATCTTTCTTATTTGTCCCAATATTTGCTGAATATGTCGCCAAGCAAAAATCCCCTTATGCGGCTATAATGATATTCCCTTTACTTGCCTTAATGGGACAAGGACATTTTGCTGTATATTATGGTCTTGTACCTACAGTTTTGATATACATGATTTTACGATTTAATCATACAAAAAAAAATATTATTGCACTTAGCATAAGTGTATTTTTAGCATTTCTTACATATTTACCATATCTCGTCTATGAACTAAAAACCAATTTTGAAAATATTCAAAAAGCTATAAAATATTCTCAAACATCTGGTTTAAAAACAACAATGATACCATTCCCACAAATACATTCTTTATTTATGTTTCCAACAAATGAAATGTCTGTTCAATATAGCGCCAATAGATTAGATCTTATTTTAAATTTTTGGAGAAATGATAATCCTTTTAGTTTTTTTGCATTCCCTACAATGATAGTGTCTATAATACTTACATTTTCGATACTAATTTTTGTTTTAATAAGATACTTTAAGAAAAAACAATTTAAGTATAATGCCAATAATAAAGCTGATAATAATATTTCAGTATTAAAAGAGCTGATGACATTATATATACTTTATGTACCAACTACAATATTAATCACAATATTAGCAGGTGGTATTAGTGGGCAATTCAGATACCATTATTCGATATTCGCCCTTTCATTTATACCATGGATATACTTTCTATACCATATGATAAAAAATAAAAGAGAAAAAGTTGTATTTTTATGCCTAATATTTGCTATATTAAGTACAATATCCATGTTTGCTGCAAATTATATATATTATGAGAACTATCAAAAAATTAATCTCTGGAAAAATCATAGGGATGCTGCCTCCTCTTTAGGTAATGATGCCAATGGTAGAGAATTTTCATTTACTGATGGTAATAGTATATCTATGGAAGATGGCATGGCTTACAATAATATAGGCTATTGGAATATAAAGAAAAAAGGTATCGGCATTATATACAATATAGAATACAAAGGCAATAATAAACTAGACAATAAATATACAAATGCAGTATTAATATATAGCAATGACTATTATATTATACATAGATTAGACTAATTTCTTGGGAACTTTTTTCATACACTATTCGTCTAACTATTATGAAACAAGTAAAATTAAAAAATAAAATTGGACTATTACTTATGAAAAGACTTGTACTCCCTCTATTGCTTTTATTACTTCCTATACTAGCATATAGCCAAAATAAATATGAAGACATACTAAATGATTCTCAAATAAACCTAAATAAAAAACAAAAAAATATAGTCAATGGTTGTATGCGTAGATATGATAATCAAGCTGACCCACTAAGAAAAAAAATAAACGAATATAATAAGCTAATAGTACAAGAAATCAGAAAAGCTAATTATAAAAAATTAAATAAAGACCTATTGAAAAAACTTATTTTTGAAAAAAAACAAATCGAAGCTGAACTAGAATATGTTATGCTTATACTTGATATAGAAATACTATCTGAATTAACTGAAGAACAATTGTCCGCAGTAAGAAAACGCTATATGCGTCTTGAAGAAAATGGCAATCATGGTAGTGGGTCTAAACATAGAAGAAGAATGGGTAGAAGTAAAAAATCCCAAAATGATTAATAACTATAATATTTATGGAAAAAACAAGTTACATAGAAATGATAGAAAATTATAAAGAAGATAATGAATCCCTACCTTTAGAAGAATTAAATATTTTTAATTCTAGGGACAAAGAAAGTTTATTCAGCGATATAGTAAATAGTTATGAAGCTAAACTTTTGAATGTTGTAAATAAAATAATAAATGATATTGATATATCAAAGGATATAGTACAAGATACATTTTTAATTTTTTATGAAAAGGGAAATATGTTTGAAGGGCGTTCTAGTATATATACATGGCTTTATAGGATTGCTACAAATAAGTCGATTGATTTTATAAGAAAAAAGGTACGAGAGCGAAAATATATAAAAAAAATATCTCATACAAAAGAAGTTGTATCTGATAGCCATGACAATCAAATACATGAAAAAATTATAGTAAGCCAAGCATTGAGCCAACTTGATGAGACTTTTAGAATGCCTCTTATCTTAGCAGAATATGAGAATATGAGTTATGCTGAAATAGCACAACAATTAAATATAGAGATAAATACTGTTCGTACACGTATATTTAGAGCAAGAAAAAAAATGCTTTCTATATTAAAAAAACATGGAGTAAAATTATGAAACATCAATATTATGAAATCCTTATTAGTGCAATGATGGATGATAATTTAAGCGAAGAAGAAAAAGTAATATTAGATAAGCATATTACAAAATGTAGTAAATGCCAAAAAATAAAAAAAGAATTTACAAGCCTTTCAACATTACTTAATAGCGAAAGTATCAATATAAAAAGTGATGATTTTATATTCACAAAACATAAATCATTTTCTGGTATATTAAAAATAGCTGCCACTATAATATTTATATCATTATTTGGTATCGCATC
>CAMRBQ010000110.1 GCA_947040495.1 uncultured Spirochaetia bacterium | reverse complement strand
CTTATTTATCATGGTATAAAGCTGTTGACTATGTAGGGGCTGGTCTTGGTACTGCCTTAAATAGTACTGCATCATTTTGGGCATTAATATTTAGTTTTTTTATTTTGAAAAGACCTATTACCCCATATTTAGCAATATGTTGTGCTATTATTATAATAGGTGTATTTATTTTTGCTTTGGCTTCTCAAAAAAAAACCATTAAAAGTGAAAGTGTTTGAGATTTAGGAGATTATTAATATGCTATCAAAAGAAATTATTGAAAATATGAACGATATTGTTTCTGAATGTATGGGTGAAGAGCAGTCTGCATGTATGACAAAATGTCCTATGCATTGCGATGTTAAAGAGTATATAAAATTTCTTGGCGAGGGTAATGGAAATAAGGCTATTGATGTTATAAGAGATACGCTTTTTATTCCGGGTGTTTTGGGTAGAATATGTGCTCATCCTTGCGAGACGTCTTGTCGTAGAGGTAGTGAGGACGACCCTTTGTCGATTGCTAAATTAAAGCGTTATATAGTTGATAATTTTGATGATGAAAAAAATTGGGATATAAGTAAAGAAAATCCAACATCCAAAAAAATTGCGATAATAGGTGGCGGGCCTGCTGGTACTCAGGCTGCTTATACACTTGCTCGAAAAGGGCATTCTGTAACTATTTATGAAAAAGATAAAGCATTGGGTGGGACTTTACGCTTGGGTATTCCTGAGTATAGACTGCCTAGAAATATTATAGACCATGAGCTTTCTATATTAAAAAAATTAGGTGTTGATATTAAGTTGGGTATAAATATTGGTGAAGATATTAGTTTTGAAAAGATATCTGAGGATTATGATGCTATACTTATTGCAGTTGGTAGGCAAATTGGGCGTATAGATAAATCTTTAAAACACCATGATGCTATAGGGATACATTCTGCTTTAGGCTTTTTAAGATCAGTTGCACTAGATAGAAATTGTGAAAATATAGGTAAAATTGTTACAGTAGTTGGCGGTGGAGATGTTGCTATAGATTGTGCTCGCTCTGCTTTAAGGCTTGAAGGTGTTGAAAAAGTAAATATTATATCATTAGAAGATTCAGATTCTATGCCTGCCTCTGCTATTGAAATAAAAGAAGCATTAGAGGAAAATATAGAATTTCATCCCGCTTGTGGGATTAGTGAAATTTCTATAGATGATAATAATAAAGTTACTAGTATAAAACTTAAAAAATGCTATTGCCTTCTTGATGAGAATAATAGATTTAATCCTAAATTTGATGAGAGTGTAACAAAAAATATTCCAACAAATTCCATAATATTTGCTGTAGGACAGGGTGTCGATTTTTCTTTTGATGCTAAAAACACAATTGCCAAAAAACCAAATGGTACTTTTGATGCCGACCCTATTACTTTACAAACATCAAATGAGAAAATATTTATAGCGGGAGATTGTGCCTCTGCTCTTATTGTCGTTGGTGCAATGTCTGAGGGGCAAAAAGCAGCTTTATCTATAGATAGATATATTAGAGGGATTAGCCTTACAGAAAACAGGGTGAATAATGATGAAATTTCTTATGAAACAAAATTACTTTTACCTAAAGAGTATTTGCCAGAAAATTGGGACGCTATAGAAAAAACTAAACGATTTCATCCAATGACTGAAGATATTAAAAAAAGAATTACTAATTTTGATGAGGTTGAAAGGGTATATACTAAAGAAGAGGCACTGAAAGAATCCAATAGATGTTTGCAATGTGAGTGTAGACTATGTATTAAAGAATGCTTGATGCTTGATAAGTATACATCTTCACCTAAGATATTATTTACAGAATATTTAGAAAAAGGATATGAGGCATTAGATATTAAAATAGCTTTTTCATGTAATGATTGTAGTCAATGTACTTTACGCTGTCCACATGAATTAAATATAAAAGATAATTTTATTGAAATGAAAAAAGACTATGTGGCAAAGATTGGCGGATATTCAGATTTTGCATCTCATATTGCTTTAGATGATGGACAAGAGCTTGAATGTAGTAAAAAATATTGTTTTAATATTGTCAGTAAGAAAAATCCTAAATATGTATTTATACCGGGATGTACTGTGCCCGCTTCTTTACCTGGCGAAGTCGAAAAAGTTGTCTATCATTTAGAAGAGGCATTAGGTGAAGAAGTTAGCACAATTTTAAGATGCTGTGGACGACCTACTGAAATGATATGTGAGACCGATGTATTTAATGAACGCTATAGTAGAGTACAAAAAGAAATTGAGGATATTGGTGCGGAAACTATTATTACAATTTGTCCTTCTTGTTTTAAAACATATAATACATACTCTGGAAAAAATATGATTACTTATTGGGAGATCATGGAACAAACAATAGGTATACCAAAATCACAGATAAATATAGGGGCGAGTTCTGATGTTGTATTTAGTATTCATGATCCTTGTGTAACTAGAAATATGCCAACTCATCATGAAAGTATTCGTTGGATACTTAAGCAATTGGGCTATAAATATGAAGAGATGAATTTTAATAAAACAAATACAAGATGTTGTGGTGTTGGTGGGATGCTTTCCTGTGTTGATACTGAATTATTTAATCAATTTAATGCTAGAAGAACAGCTGATGCTAAAAGTGATAATATTCTAACTTATTGTGGTTCTTGTAGAGGCTCTATGGAAAATGGTGGAAAAGATGCTATTCATATTTTGGAGCTTATTTTTAGAGATAAACCTTATATGAAATCAGATGCTCATAAACGCAGTGATAATTATGGATTTCATAATAGAATGGATACAAAGAATAGGTTAATAGAAATTAGTAAAAAACATATTATTAGCTAAACTAATGATATATATGTTTCTAATACCATTAATATGGAAGTAAATAATTTTGTTAAAGAGTAAAAAGTCTTATCTAAGAAAAAGAGGTTTTATTGATGCTTCTGATATTAAAATATTAGAGGATAAATCAAAAGAAGAGATAGGATATTTGCTATTTTCAGATGAGCCGACTATACGGACATCCGCAGTTGCTGTATTACAAAGAACAGAGATTAATAAACCTGATTTCACTTCTTTGCTTCTTAAACTCCTCAGTGAAGAAAAGTGTCTTTATGTTAGAATAGAAATTTGTGAAGCATTAGAAAAGTGTGATAGAAGAGCCGCAAAACAAATGATTCATTATCTTGGTAAGATAGGGAGTAATCAGCATAAAACATTGCCCGGTAGAATTTCTAAAAAAAAATCATATCCCTTGCCGAGAGATATAATAGCACGCTGCCTTGCGAGAATGTCTACAACAGTGTTTGAAGAATTTGTAAATGTATTAGAAACTGATGATATAAATAAAATTAGTGAAATATTAGATGCTATCGGATTTATGGTTTTTTATAATAAAGAGTTATCTAATGAAGAAAATGCTGAGTTTATTTTCGATATTATAAAAAAGTATAAAAATAATGATATAATTTTATGGAAATCTATTTTATGTTTATCAGCATTTGCTTTGCCAAAGAGTCTGAGTGTTCTTAAAGAATTTTTAGCAAGTTCCAATACTCTTTTAAGAAGTGAAGCCAAAAGGTCGTTAGATATAATTATATAAAATATTTGAAAAAATATATACATTTATATATAGTAAATATAGTATTTTCAAGTATAAATCTGAACTTATTTTTGTTGACATAATTTTTATATTATGTTACCATGACGGAATTATGCGATTTATATGTTTTAAGAAATTATTTTTGCATGTACTTTTAATATCATGCTTTTTGCTTTTTTTTACTGGCGCATATGCTTTTTCTCAGACTCCAAATTTCCCGATACCTACTATTGGATTAGAGGTTAGAGAGGCACAAAATCAGCAAGAAGTGAGTCTTGGGCTACAGATAATATTTTTACTTGCAATATTGACGCTTTCTCCGTCCATAATAATGATGACCACCAGTTTTATACGGGTGTCAATTGTTTTGAATTTTGTTCAACGTGCACTTTCTTTACAAGATACTCCGCCTCGTGCTATTGTTATGGGGCTTTCTCTTTTTCTAACATTTTTTATTATGACGCCGACGATTACAGATTTAAATACAGTCGCTCTGCAGCCATATCTTAATGGTGAGATGACTACCGTGGAATTTTACGAGAGAGGTATTGAGCCTATTCGGATGTTTATGTTTAATACATTGCGTGGGCAAACGGGTATGAGTAGCCTCGATCTTTTTTTGAGTATAAGTGATACAGGTATTGGTCTTCGCGATATACAAAGTGTGGATGATTTAAAAATGATACCCACGGTTGTACTTGTGCCTGCTTTTATTATTAATGAATTGACTATAGCTTTTAAAATGGGTGTATATATATTCATCCCTTTTATTGTAATAGATTTGGTTGTTGCATCTGTGCTTATGGCAATGGGGATGATAATGCTTCCACCTGTTATGATATCTTTACCACTAAAGATACTTTTATTTGTAGCTATAGATGGTTGGAAGATTTTAATTATGCAACTGGTTGAGAGTTTTCGTTAAGTTAATGTTTCTGGGAGGGGAGTAGGATGTCTCAGGCTGCTATAGTGTCATTGATTCAAGGTTCGCTTTGGCTTTTTGTGAAGCTTTCTATTCCGATTTTAGTTAGTGCTGTTGTTGTAGGGCTTTTGATTTCTGTTTTACAGGCAGCGACAAGCATTCAAGAGCAAACTCTTACGTTTGTTCCGAAGATGATTGCTATGGTTGCGATATTGTTTTTTTTGGGGTCATGGATGCTTAATAGTATGAGTGATTATTCGATAAGGATTTTTATGGCATTAGCGTCACTTGCAAGGTAGAGTTGTTTTAGGGAATTATTTTTTTATAGATTAGGGAGGTTAATCTAATTAAATTAAAGGTAGTATTGTATTATCTTTTATTTAATATATTTGATTAATTTTAAATATTATTGGATTATAACTATATTATGGAACAGTTTGTACAGAACTTTCAGATATATCTACTAATAATGGCACGCTTTTATGCCATATTTATGGTGGCGCCGATTCTATCTTCTCCTGTTATAGAAAACAGGATTAAGTTAGCTCTAGCTTTCATATCAACAGCTGTAGTGTTCCCTCTTGTAGCTAATGTAAGTGTATCAGCATCGACAAATACGGTGGCTTATATATTATCTATAATAAATGAGGTTATGATAGGTATTCTCATTGGTTTTTTATTTTCAATTATCTATGCCACTTTACAGGTCGCTACAAGTTTTTTTGAAGTTCAAATAGGTTTCAGTATAACAGATACAATAGATCCATTATCTCAAATTAGTATACCCATAGTAGGGCAACTTCAAAATTTAATGGGCATGCTTATTTTTGTTTCTATAAATGGGCATTATATGATTATAAGAACGCTTGTTTATAGTTTTGAGCGTATTCCTGTATTGAGTGAGGCTGCAAAATCTGTTTTTACATTAAATTTAGAAGCGGTTATAAATCATTTAATATATTATTTTAGTTCTCTATTTTCAATAGGACTATCCCTTGCTTTGCCAATAATGGTTACGTTATTTCTTTTAAGTATAAGCTTAGGGCTTCTAGCAAAGGCAGCGCCTCAAATGAATATTTTACTATTAGGTTTGCCATTTCAGATAGCTCTTGGTATGATTACTTATTTATTTTTGATACCTATTGTCGCAAAAAGTTTTGTTAGTATTGTACAGACTACGTTTAAAGATATTTCTATACTTATAGAGTATCTGGGGGTATTAAGCGTATGATAGGTTTAATTAAATATTTTTATACAATATGGTTTACTCTTAAACTGAAACTTACTGGCGGTTTTTATATACTCGATATGTTTGCAGCAGAAGATGAGGGTAAAACTGAATTACCAACAGAGAGAAAGAAAAGGCGTGCGAGGGAAGAAGAAGGGCGTGTTGTAAACTCGGGCGAAATTAATCAGACTGTAGTTTTAGCTATAGCCATATCGGTAATTTCACTTTTCATGCTTTTTTATATAGATGTTTTAAAAAGATTTATGGTTCAATTGTTTTCGATGCTTAGTAATACAGAAGATATTGGGGTTGTTGAAAATATATATCAGTTATCAATTGATTCGCTCATTGTAATTCTAAAAATAGCGGGTCCTGTTTTTTTGGCTGCATTATTTATTGGTGTTGCTTCAAATGTAGCTCAAACGCAATTCCTTTTCACAACCAAAAATATAAAAGTTGATATGAAAAGAATAGCACCAACATGGAAAAATTTTAAAGATAGGGTTTTGTTTTCGCCACAAAATCTAATGAATATGGTTAAGGTTTTATTTAAAATAATTATTCTAATGATGATTACAGCGCTTACTATAAAAAGTTATTATCCCAAAATATTATTGATGGGGACTTATTCGCTATCTAATGCCGCTTCTTTGTTTTTATCAATAGTTGTTGAGATGTTTTTTAAGGTTATTGCTTTTATGGTGATAGTTGCTGCAATAGATTATTTTTTCCAAAAGAGACAGTATACAAATACATTAAAGATGACAAAATTTGAAATGAAACAAGAGTTTAAAGAGACTGAAGGAGACCCTTTGGTTAAAGCTCGACTGCAAGAGATGTCAAGGCGTATTGTAAATAGAAGTATGTTAAAGGCTGTGCCCGAGGCAGATGTTATTATTACAAATCCGACACACTTTGCTATTGCATTAAAATATCAAGAAGGAGCTATGCAAGCCCCCACTGTTATCGCTAAGGGGACAGATAATGTTGCATTAAAAATAAAATCTATTATTATTA
>CAMRBQ010000109.1 GCA_947040495.1 uncultured Spirochaetia bacterium | reverse complement strand
GACAATGATAATCCTGCATATCTAGATTCCTTAGGCTGGGCTTATATGCAGAAAAAAGATTTTTTTAATGCAAGAAGATTTTTAACTAGAGCATTTGAACATGCACCAAATGTTGGAGATATAAAAGACCATATACGATTACTCGAACAAGTCTCTCCATCTGGTAAAAAAAAGAATATTTAATAAAAAATCCAAATTACTAACCTTCTCATAGTAGTTTTTTTATATAAAAAGTAATATTTTGAGATATTATAATATAAAAGATTTGACTTAATGTGAATAATCAATATATATTATTAACATATATATTGATTATTTATAATATATTAATTTAATTTTTATTAAAGGAGTTCGTAAATGTTTAAAAAAAGTATACTTTTTTTACTTGTTGCTATGTCAATAATGCTAGCATCATGTGCTACAGAGGAACCAGGTGAAGAGCCAAGCCCAACATTGGTGTGGGATGGTAACTTAGAGGTAGGTGCTGAGTCTAAACCAGAAACAGATGAAGAGGGAATTATTACAATTAAGACCCCAGCACAGTTTGTTTGGTTTGCTCATTCTGTTAATGGTACTCTAGATCAGGCTGGTGTTTATCAGGCAAGTTTCGAAGATCTCTCTTGGGAGGATCGAAAAAAGAACCTTGGTAGAGAGGACTATGAGGGAAAAATAGTTAAACTTGAAATGGAAGCAGATGGTATAGATTTGCAAGACAATGAATGGCCAATGATAGGTCGAGCAGAAGCCGTAAGCGGTGACGGGGAACTCGGTATAAGCACACCTTTCAAAGGAACATTTGATGGAAATGGCAAAATAATCAAAAATTTAAAAATTTCAAATCCTGTAGGAAAAGCTATAGGCCTATTTGGACGTGCCGAAGCTGGTGCATTAATTAAAAATGTAAAGCTTGCAGAAAATGTTAATGTAAGTGGTACAGGCCATGTTGCGGGGATACTTGGAGAAGGCTTAGGTACACCTTATTCTGGTCCTGTAAATACAAAAAAATTAGTGAGGCTAGCAAATGTTTCTCTTGAAGGAACAGGAGAAATTAAAGCTCTACAAAATAGTTCTAGAGCTAGTGGTGTGGCTGCCTTCATAGTTTTTGGAGAGGTTGTTTTCGCATATAATAGTGGTATAACAATTAATAGTGCTGATGGTGTGTATACAGCAGGTGTTGTAGCATGTGTACATGGTGGTGTTGTAAAGTATGCATACAATAGTGCCAATATAAAAAATACATTCAATGGTGGCTCAGGCACGGGCGGTGTAACAGCACATTCAAGACCTCATACTAGCAGCACCAAAGATGCTCAATTTACTGGTGGCGATATTCAAACGACATTCAACGTTTTTAATAAAGGAACAATTGATATTGATATTGCAGCAAATAGAGCATATGGTGGTGTTATTGCAGATCATAGTATGGGTAATATAACAGGTTCTTTTAACGCAGGGACAATTGGACCTAATGGTAAAGGCGATGATAACATAAATAGTGGCCCTCGTATTGGACAGATAATTGGGGTTGCCAAAACTTTTAATAGTACGGCAGCTGATATAAAAATAGGCGTCAATTATTATTTAAAAGATATTGGTGTTAAGGATGCCTATGGAAACATATCTGCTGGTATTACTCCACCAGAAAATGCTGAGGAGTTAACTTTAGTATCTCCGCTTGCCAAATACCTCAATGAGAATGCTGATTCAATAACTGGTCCTTTTGCTACAACTGGATCTAGTATTTGGACAGATACTGGAACTTTAACTGATGTTGTGTTTAATAGCACTGTTGTAAGAAAAATGACTGACAGACTGTATCTTGCAGCTAAATAAACTCTTTTTTATATTTTTTATAAGACATGTTCTTTTTGAATGTGTCTTTTATTTAAGCATAAATTTACTAGGATAATACAAAAATGTTTGTTCGTATAAATAAAAAAATAATACATGTTGTTTTGCTACTAACATTGCTCGCGACAAGTTGCAAAGAAGCCGAAAAAAAGCCCGATTATGAAATAGATAACGAAACATATTCTTCTACATACAAAGGGCATAGAGTAAGATATATTATCGTTCATTACACCTATCTAAATGATGTAGATTCTATAGAAACATTAACCAAAGACAAAGTATCAATACACTATTTAATAACCACAGACTATAATGAGCCTATATATAGATTAGTCGATGAAAATGAAAGAGCATGGCATGCAGGTATATCTTCCTTTGATGGGCGTACTGCATTAAATGAT
Organism: uncultured Spirochaetia bacterium; assembly: GCA_947040495.1. Lineage (GTDB taxonomy): Bacteria > Spirochaetota > Brachyspiria > Brachyspirales > Brachyspiraceae > CAMRBQ01. The sequence continues at coordinate 4,615 of CAMRBQ010000109.1, read as the reverse complement.
AGTTCTATTGGAATAGAAATAGTACATAAAGGTAGAATAGATAGTGAAGCAGATGGGGGTAGAACATTAACCAAAGAAGAAAAAACATTCCCTCCATACGATACATATGTCGAATATGATGAAAAGCAATTAAAAAAATTAGTATTTTTATTAAAAGATATAACTGAAAGATATGATATACATCCTAGAAATATAATAGCACACAGTGATGTAGCCCCAACACGCAAGCAAGACCCAGGCCCAAAGTTTCCATGGAAATGGCTTTATGATGAACATAATATTGGCATTTGGTATGACACAAATGACTATGCATATTTTATGACTAATAATAATTATTCAAATATGGATATCATTGACATAAAAAAAGAGTTTTATGATTATGGATATACGAGCATGCCAACAAATGGGGAATGGGACAAAACATCTCGAAAAGTGCTATATGCATTTCAATGTCATTTCAGACCCAGTAAAATTGATGGAAATATAGACATGGAAACATATGTTGTAATAAAAGCATTGAATAAAAAACTTAAATATTTAGCAGATGAAGCATTGTTTATACAAACAAATAATACTACAAATAAATAAACCCATACCTTCTATGAGAGTCATAAAAGATACAGGCTTTTTTTATTGCTAACTCATTTTTATATTATTTTTTATATTTAGGTGTTGCTTCATAATGAGTATGTAAATAATGATGCGATTTTTCACCGAGTGGCTTACCCAAAAAATCTTCATAAAGTTTCTGTATCTCTGGATTATCATGAGAACATCGTAATTCTATTGCATCATCTTCAGAATAAAGCCCTCTAGCACGCTTTACTCTAGTCGCATTAGTTGTACCATAGGGTTGCCCACCACCAGCCACACAACCACCAAAACAAGCCATAACCTCTATAAAGTGATAAGGCACTTCACTACCATTTGCTTTTGCTTCTTTGACCTTTTCAAGGACTGGTTCGGCATTTTTCAGTCCATTAACTACAGCGACCCTCACCTCATTGCCAGCAACATCTAAGGCACATTCTTTAACACCATCAAGACCACGTACATCTGTAAACTCAAGTTTTTCAGGATTTTCACCCGTAATACTATTAACAGCAGTTCTAAGGGCTGCCTCCATAACGCCACCAGTAACACCAAATATAGTCCCCGCTCCAGAATATTCGCCGAGTATACTATCGCAAGTTTCGGCTTTTATGTTTAGCATATCAATACCAAGCCTTTTTATGAGCCTTGCAAACTCACGTGTAGTTATAACAACATCAACATCTTGATAACCACTTGAATTCATCGTGTCATTTCTTGTTATTTCATTTTTCTTAGCAGTACAAGGCATAATAGATACATTAAATATTTTTGAAGGGTCTATTTTCATTTTTTCAGCATAATATGTTTTTGCCATAGGGGCAAGCATCATATGTGGCGACTTTGCTGTAGAAACATGCTCTAACATATCAGGATAATACTCTTGAATATACTTGACCCAAGCAGGGCAACATGATGTCGTCATAGGCAATACGCCTTTTTTATTTACAAATCTATCCAAAAACTCACTAGCCTCTTCCATGATAGTCATATCCGCACCAAAATTAGTATCAAATATAGCATCAAAGCCTATAATTTTCATAGCAGAATATATCTGGGCTGTAATATTTTCACCAATTTCAAAACCCAATGTTTCTCCAACAGCAACACGTACAGATGGAGCCATTTGTACTGTAACATATTTATCGCTATCACCCAAAGCATCAATAAGCTTTTGAGTATCATCATGCTCATGTATAGCACCAACAGGACAATGAGTTATACATTGACCACAATCAACACAAGGCGATTGAGAAAGTTCATCAGCACTTGGTAAATATACAGTATTAAAACCACGATTAATACATGTAATAGCATGTACATTTTGAAGTTCCTGACAAGCATATAAACATCTACCACATTTAATACATTTTTCAGGATTAAACACTACAGCACCAGTACTATCATCAATAGGCTCAGTTTGCTTTAATTTATCAAAACGCACCTCATCAATACCAAAATTGGCAGCAAGTGTTTGGAGTTCACATTCCCCATTTCTAAAACAATTTAGACAATCATTTGGATGTGCAGAGAGTATAAGGTCTAATATACCACGTCTAACCTTATTTATTTCAGCATCATGGGTAATTACATCCATACCCTCTTGAACCTCTGTTACACATGCTCTAAGATATTTACCACCCAAGTTATTCATTTTCACAACACATATACCACATGCAGCAGTAGGTTTAATATCAGGATGATAGCAGAGTGTCGGTATAATTATGCCAACTCTTCTTGCGGCAGCCAATAATTTAGTACCCTTTGCTACAGTTATTTCTTTACCATTTATTTTTAAATTTATTTTTACTTGTTCCATAATATTTGTATTCTCCTAATATTCTCTATTTTTTTGAAGAAGCCATGCAAGCCTGATATTCATCTGCAAAATGCTTTAATGTTGAAAGCACAGGATTTGCTGCTGTCCCACCCAATGCACATAGAGAGGCTTTTTGCATAGTCAAAGCAATATCTTTTAATTTTTGAATATCGTCAGGCTTCGCACGTTTACGATTAAATCTATCGAGAATTTTAAGCATCTGCATACCACCTATCCTACAAGGCATACATTTTCCACAGCTCTCATCAACGCAAAAGCCAAGATAAAAACGTGCAAAGGCAACCATATCTTGAGTTTCATCTATTACTATCATACCACCACTACCCATCATCGAGCCTAGTGATATAAGATTATCATAATCTATAGGGATATCAAATTTGCTTTCTGGAATTATGCCACCAGATGGGCCACCTGTTTGTACGCCTTTGAGAGCCTTATCGCCAGGGACACCACCACCTATATCATAGACAATCTCCCTTATTGTTGTTCCCATAGGCACTTCTATAAGCCCAGATACATTTATACTTCCAGTTAAAGCAAAAACCTTTGTACCTTTCGATTTTTCAGTACCAATTGTAGCAAACCAATCGCCACCCTTATTTATAATACTCGTAATATTACCCAATGTCTCAACATTATTGATAACAGTAGGACAACCAAATAAACCTTTCACGGCAGGAAATGGAGGACGTGGTGTAGGCATCCCACGATACCCTTCAATAGATGCAAGTAAAGCAGTTTCTTCACCACAAACAAAAGCACCCGCACCAAGTCTTATCTCTAAATCAAATGAAAAATCTGTATCTAATATATTCTTTCCAAGCATACCATATTCATAAGCCTGATTTAATGCAAGTTGTACCCTATCTATAGCAAGTCCATACTCCGCACGGATATAAAAATACCCCTTGCTAGCACCTACAGTAAAGCCTGCAATAGTCATAGCCTCGATAATAGAATGTGGGTCGCCCTCTAGTATACTTCTATCCATATAGGCACCGGGGTCACCCTCATCACCATTACATACGATATATTTTTGGTCATTCTCGGCTTCTTTTGTGAACTTCCATTTCATCCCTGTTATAAAACCCGCACCACCACGACCTCTAAGACCAGATTTAATTAATTCATCAAGTACATCATCTGGCTTCATCGAAGAAAGCACTTTTAATAATGCAAGATAACCATCATTGGCTATATATTCATCTATATTTTCTGGGTCAATAATACCACAATTACGCAGTACAATTCTCTGCTGTTTAGCATAAAATTTAATATCTTTTGTAAAATCTTTTGTTTCTTTTTGCTCTGTATATAATATTCTCTCTACTCTTTTATTTTTTACAAAATGTGATTCTACAATTTCTTGTGCATCTTCAGGTTTAACATGTATATAAAAAGTATGGTCGGGCATAATTTTTATAACAGGCCCTTGGGCACAAAAACCAAAACAACCAGTTTTTATAATGAGAACCTCTTTATCTATTTTATTTTTATTTACATGCTCTCTTAGATTTTCAACAATTTCATTACTCTTACAAGATTCACACCCTGTTCCACCACAAACAAGCACATGATATTTATAACCATCAATTATATTGCTATCTTTCCCCTTAATTCGTAGCTCTATTTCTTTAACCTTATCATCACGATAATTTTTCAAGGACTTTATTGTTAGCCTACTCATAATATATTATTCTCCTTAAAATCAATTAAAAACATTTATTACATTTTATTTAGTTTTATTTACAACTATAGAAGGCACATCTTCTAGTGTAACACGACCTATAATTTCGCCATTAAATGTAATAACAGGGGCTAATCCACAACAACCAATACATCTAATCTCTTCTATCTTATATTTTCGATCTTCACTATAGTTAGAATTACCTTTAATACCCATCTCTTTTTTGAAAGAAACAAGTATATCCTCTGCCCCTTTTAAATAACATGCCGTTCCCATACAAACAGATACAGTATTAGCAGCAGGTGGTTCTAGATTAAAGTAATTGTAAAACGTTATTATTTCATATATTCTAGCAAGAGGCACATTAAGAGATTCTGATACATGAATAGCTACATTTCTAGGTATATATCCATATTCTTTTTGAATCGCATGAAAAACCATTATTAAATTACCTTCTCTACCTCTCCATTCTTCAACGATTTTTTTTAATGAATCTG
>CAMRBQ010000108.1 GCA_947040495.1 uncultured Spirochaetia bacterium | reverse complement strand
TTTTTATATACGAATACATTTTCTTCGGAATCTAATTCTAATTTTGATTTTTTATCAATATGAACATATAAATCAAAATCTCTTTTCAAATGGTTTATTAAACGAATAATCTGATTTTCATTTTTATGTACTTGTATTAAAATAGCTATCCTCATAACATACCCTTAATATTTCATCAAACTAAAAAATCAAGCATTGAATAATCGCCTATACGATGAATATCTGAAATTTTAAAATCAACTTTATGTTTAAATATAGGTCCATCATAAACAAAGGTATGAAATTCTCCACTCTCTGCCGATGGGTCTAAGCCTATAGCAACAAATTCATCAATAAGGCTATTAGTTATATCCTGAGCCAAATATTGTTCCGACAAATGCCTTGTATTCAATATTTTTATTTTTGCTTTAAACCCAAGTGCAACAAATTCTCGAACAAGTGATATTCTATTTTCATTCCATAATGGCCATATACAATCTATATTCGCAGCCTTACATCTATCTTTACCCCAATTTTGATGCTCTATTATATCTATATCACCAAAAGCACAAAGATTTATACCATCATTTTTTGCCTTTCTAAGCTCAGTCTCAAAAGCCTTGCCATAAGGAGGTCCACTAGCATCAACTACAACCAATGGTATATCAAGCGCCTCTGAAACATTCTCTAACAAATTAACATTTACACCATGAAACAATGAACGCTTTTCTTTACCACTTATAGTAGTCAATAGCCTCACTGGTTTATAGCCATTTTTTATCATTTTATATAATGACAAAATACTATCTTTGCCCGAGCTAAATGATATTATAAAATTTTTATCCATTTATTAATTATTCCATTTATTAATTTAATAATTTAATAGCAAGTGCTTCTCTATTCTCGAGCATTTTATCAAAATCATAAGAACTTAATCCTAAGCCATAGATAATATCTTCTATCTTTTTTTTCGAGAGAAAACCTGTTATAGCATGAAAATCGCTATTGATAACCAAATTTGCATGAGCCTCTTTTGCCATCATAGCAACATGTCCATTTGTAATAGAATGATTTTTACTCGCTGTAATCTCAAGATACACATTGTTTTTAGTGGCAAGAACTGCCTCTTCTAATGTAATAAAACCAGGATGTGCCAATATATCAACACATGCCTCTATTGCGGCAAGGTTTGTACCAGCCATAACAGGCTCAGATATTGTTTGCCCATGTACTATAACAAGACTAATACCTTTTTTTCTAGCCCTATCTGTAAGCGAGGATATTTCAGTCGGGCAAATATGTGTAAGTTCAACTCCGGGTATTATAGAAATACTATTACCATAATGCTTTTTAGTTTTTTCTACAAATGACAAAACACTATCGGTAATAATATCAAAATTACCACTATCAGTATGGTCTGTTATACCCATGACAGTATATCCTTGATCTATAGCACGGGCAACAAGCTCTGCATAACCAAGCTGCCCATCACTCATATAAGTATGCATATGAAAATCTATTATGCCATCTATATTCATATTAGTTTAATTACCTTTAATATATTTTTCAAATTATATTATTTATATATAAGTAATATTATAACATATAGATTGTATATGTCGATAAATTTATACAAATTTATTACTATGTTTTAAGTGTATATGTTTATATTATACCGCGGTATAATATAAACATATAAAATATACGTTTATAAATTGCCTGTTAGAATAGTAAATTATACTCGAGTATAAACTTTTATATCTTACAATCTTGAAATATATAAAAGCCCATACTATAATTACAATCACACAAACACCTCTTACAAATGGTGATAGTGCTGGTGATGATATAGGATTATATGCACCTTATTCGTAGAAAGAGAAAGATTGTTTTTTTTTATTATTTTGGATGCATACTTGAAATTAGGCTATATGGACAATACACTGTCAATATAGCCTAATTTTTTACATATTTTCAAATACTTCTATATTATTCTATAGTCAAAACATAAGTCATCTTTGAACGTTTTAATGTTATAGTGAATGAATCTGTATTTTTAGATTTAGATAATAATTCTTCAAAATCTTTCATATTATTGATAGATTTACCATTTATCCCTTTTATTATATCTCCCTGTTTAAGACCAGCCGAATATGCTTTACTATTTCTAGATACAGCCATAACGACAACACCTTTTTCATTTTCTCTAGCATTTATCTTTTTAGCAATTTCTTTTGTCATAGGACCAACATTTATGCCAAGCCAATTTGATGGATTAATACTTGTGCCATTTTGTGTATTATTTCCATCTGTTTTAGTACCACCATCTTCTCTTTCTTCTATTTTTACTCTAGCAGTCTTTAATTTTCCATCCCTTAGATATTTTATTGTAAGTGTTTTGCCAACATCAGTCATTGATACAATTGTAAATACTTGACTAGCTCTAGTAACTTTTTCATCATCTATCTCTATTATAATATCTCCATCTTGTATACCAGCCTTATTCGCAGGGGAATCTGGGACTACTTCACTGACATATACCCCACTATAAGGCTCTACACTTAAGCCTTCAGCAAGATTTTCATCGACGTCTTGAGGATATATCCCCAAATAGCCCCGTGTAATTTTACCTTTTGCTCTAAGCTCTGGAATAGCTTTTTTGGCTATATTTATAGGAGTGGCAAATCCAATACCAATATTACCACCGCTTGTTGAATATATCATTGTATTAACACCAATAACCTCGCCATATATATTAAATAATGGGCCACCACTATTGCCCGGATTTATAGCAACATCAACTTGTATAAAGTTTTGTATCCCCATTCCAAGTTCGCCACGAGCCTCGCTACTTATTATACCAAATGTTACTGTATTATTAAGCCCAAATGGATTGCCTATAGCAATACCAAAATCGCCCGCTTGGACATTATCACTATCGCCCAAAATAACACTCGGAAATTTTCTTTTAGCATCAATTTTTAACAAAGCAAGGTCATAAGCCTCATCATAACCAACCATTTCAGCTGGATACTCCTTCTCTTCGTTATATAATTTTATCATTATCTTTGTAGCATTTTTTACAACATGGTAGTTTGAAAGCACATAACCTTCTTCATCTACAATAAAGCCACTACCCAAAGAGCTTCTTTTTTGTTCTTTTGGTGCCTCTCCTCCAAAAAAATGTTGAAAAAATTCTTCGCCAAAAAATTCCTCATACATATTCGGTACAGCCACCGTTGATTCTGTTGATATATTCACAACAGCATCCATATTTTTACTAGTAACTTCACGTATTGCATTTTGTACTAATATAGCACCTTTAATACTATCTGATGCATCTACATTATTACTTGATGTATTAGCATGAGCATTATAACTCGTTCCATCATTGCCAGCTCGCTCTAGCCCAAATATAAAAAACGAAATTACCATTCCAACCAATGTAAACATCAGTCCCAAATTAATAAATAAAAAGAAAGATTTTTTGTTTTTAATCATCTATTATTTCTCCTCATGAGTTATATATAATATTTTTGTTCTTGTCATTTTCAAATAACTACATAATAATAACCACATTTATATATGTATGTAAAAGTATTATTCATATTGTGATATGGTATATAAGTTTCAAATAAATTGCAATTATACCATTTTATATTATACTCGATAGCCTATGAAGATTAGATTTGACTATAAAAATATAAATAAATCTTATGTTGAGAGATTAAAAGATAGCTATGTGCTTATTGTTGGGGCTAGTGTTAGAAGCGGTGTAAGTGTGGCTAATATATTATACTCTCTTGATATAAAGTATGCCCTAAGCGATTCTAAAAGCTATGAAGAGCTTGAAACATCGAGGGCAAAACTTATAAATAAAGATAGCACTTTCTTTTATGGAAAGCAAACAGAAAATCAACTTGAAAATATTGACCTTATTATACTATCTCCCGGCGTCCCTATGAGTATAGATATTCTTCAATTAGCAAAATCCAAAAATATAAAAATTATTTCTGAAATAGAGTTTGCTTATAGAACCCTCAAAGATAATAAATACATAGCGATAACGGCAACAGATGGGAAAACTACAACCACAATGTTAGTAGATTTTATATGTAGTAAATATACAAGTAGCCATGCATTGGGTAATGTTGGAGATACATTTACAGAGAATATAACAAACATAAAAAATAATGACACAATCGTATTAGAGCTTTCTAGCTTTCAGCTCGAAACCATTGATAGCTTAAAACCTAATATAAGTGCTATATTAAATCTCGCTTGCGACCATCTTGATAGATATACTGGTATGGATAAATATTTTGAGGCGAAGAGAAATATATACAAAAATCAAGATAAAAATGATATACTCATATTAAACCATGACAATCCATATACCAATTCACTCATAGCCGATAAGTCTACAGCAAATGTTAGTGTATTTACATTTTCGCTCAAAAATAATAATGCTTCTATATATTTGGATGACAATGACAATGTATATTTTGAAAATAAAAATATCTTTTCTATTAAAAATATAAAATTAAAAGGTAGTCATAACAAAGAAAATATACTGGCTGCTATTCTTATAACAATAAAACATAATATACCAATTGATATTATAGAAAAATCGGTATTAGAGTTTGAAGCAGTCGCACATCGAATGGAGTTTATTCGAGAGTTTAATGGTGTCGAATATTATAACGATTCTAAGGCAACAACTGTACAATCTGTTATAAAAGCCATTCAATCATTTGATGAAAACATTATTTTAATGATGGGCGGACGTAATAAAGCAATGGATTTTGCTCCAATATCTGAATATGTTAAAAACCATTGTAAAGCTATAATATTTACGGGAGAGGCTCGAACAGAGTTTTCTTCTATGATAGATTTTGATAATAAACATATAATAGAAGATTTTGATGAAGCACTTCATTATGCTGTCTCTATAGCTAGTAGTAATGATAAAATTATACTATCGCCCGGGGGAACAAGTTTTGATAGATTTAATAGTTATGTAGATAGAGGGCTATATTTTAAAAAATTAGTCCTAAGTATAAAGTAATATTTTTTATATTTATAATTGATTATGAATGCAGCTATTTTTATAATATTAATAACTACTATAGTTGTTGGATTCTCCATGCTATATAATATTTTATTCGCAACGAAAAAAAATAAAAAAAATACTGGTAAAAAGAAAAAAATAAAAAATTATTCTAGAGATATAAGAATAAAAAAAAATGGCGAATGCAAATATCCTATAGAGGCGAAGAGATTAAATATCGAAGCTAAAATATATATAGATTTACATATTGATAAAAATGGTGATATAATCGAATTTCAAATCCCATATGAAGTAAAACATGGTTTTGAAAAAGAAGCATATAAATATATAAGACAATGGGAATTTAAGCCCGCTATATTAAATAATGAGCCAATAGATGCATGGATTAGAATACCCATACAATTTAGACTCGAGAAAAGAATAAAATAAATCATGAAAAAAGAAGTGTCAAAAAGAAATAAAACATTAACCATCACAGATGAAGAATATTTATATTATGGAAAAAAATTATACTATCAAAATAAAAATAGTATAAATATAGATGATATAAAAAATAAAATGATAAACGCTAATTTTTTTGACATAATAGATAGACTACCAAAAAACTTTGTAGACCTCGCTATCATTGACCCGCCATATAATCTAACAAAAAACTTTCATGGCAATAAATTTTTGAAGCAGAGTGAAGATGACTATATTAAATATACCAGAGTTTGGTTAAGCAAAATTATTCCTCTACTTAAAGAAAGTGCCTCGATATATATTTGTTCCGATTGGCATACATCAACGGCTATATATATGGTGTTAAAAGATTATGCGATTATAAGAAACCGTATCACTTGGCAAAGAGAAAAAGGGCGTGGTGCCAAAAAAAATTATAAAAATGCAATGGAAGATATTTGGTTTGCCACAATGAGCGATGATTATTATTTTGATACTGATGCTGTAAAGATGAAGCGTAAAGTTATAGCCCCGTACAAAGAAAACGGCAAGCCCAAAGATTGGGAAGATACCGATAAGGGCAAGTTTCGCCTCACATATCCATCTAACTTTTGGGATGATATTTCTATTCCATTTTGGTCTATGGCTGAAAATACAAATCACCCAACACAAAAGCCTGAAAAACTTATAGCAAAACTAATACTCGCTAGTTCAAAAGATGACGATATAATATTCGACCCATTTCTCGGTAGCGGTACAACCTCTGTTGTTGCAAAAAAATTAAATCGTAATTATGTTGGTATCGAAGAGAATAAAGAATATTCTATATGGGCTTTGAAAAGATTAGAACTTGCACAGAGCAATAAATCTATTCAAGGTTATGATGGTATATTTTATGAACGAAATACTCACTTATAAAAAATAATTATTTTAGCCATAAAATTTTAGCCCCACTTCCACCAAGTGCAAGAGGTGCTTCAATCATTTTCAGAATATACTCTTTGCCATCTGTTTTAACATAACATTCAACCATATCTTTGAGGACAGCCCTACCATTATTACTATGATAGCCTTTGCCATGAATAATTAAAACTTGAGCATAACCGCTACTCATAGATGAATGTATAAAAATATTGAGTTTTCTTAATGCCTGTACCTCTGTTAGCCCATGTAAATCTAATCTATCATCTAAATCGATTTTGGATTTATTTATTTTCTTTTTAATATGTATATTTTTTTTATGTGGTATATCTTTTTCTATAGATATATCTTTTGGCATATTATTTATAAAGTCCGCAAAAACTTTGTAACTATGCATTTCATCTATGCTATCTTTGATTGTCGAATAAACTATTTCATTTTCAAGTTTAGGTTTGACTTTATTTTTACTATCTTTCTTATTTTCTATATCTTCTTCAAGTAAATAATCTTTAAATTTTTCATATTGATTTTTATTAGAATCTTCTGGAAATCTATTATACTTTATATAAAATTCAAAAATATGCTTGTCATCATCCATATATAAACCTAACTTATATATTTCATGTATTCTCTACATTTAGACAAAAAATTTAATACCAACTTCTTATCCCATTTCTGTTTACTAGAAAATAAAAGTTTAATATCATTTATCTCATACATATCTCTGTATAAATCTGTATTAAGTATATCAAAAAGATAATTTACAATTTCAGTTATCATCTCATCAT
>CAMRBQ010000107.1 GCA_947040495.1 uncultured Spirochaetia bacterium | reverse complement strand
TCAAAAAATTCAAATTATAGCCTAGCATTAAATGGATATAATGCGGCATTAATTGAATATAAAAAATCAAAATATAAAAAAACAAAATTATACACAAATAATATAAATAGAGTTACAAAAAAAATGAACCTCGCTAAACTAGATGTTCATATAGATGGTTGGCAACAAAAATTTGAAAATGGTGAATTTCAAACAGCTCTAAGTATATTAAAAGATATAAGCAAAACAACAGAAGTAGAAAACAGGCTCTACCTGTTAAACGCAAAAACATACTTTGAAATGGGACAATATAAACAAGCACAAACGCTTATAGAATATTCTATTGCAAAAGACAGTTCACTGGAAGAGTCTTATATATTAAAAGCACAAATAGAAATTAATCAAGGGCAACTTAATAGAGCCATAAAGACATTAGAAGGTGGTTTTGTATATAATTATGATAAAACAACTTTATACAATTCTTTCCTTGGTGTATTAAAAATAGGAGGGTCAAAATACTATTATAATAATATTTTACTAGAACTATCTAAAATTTCACAGCCCGACTATAAACAATCAATATTCCTAATAGAATATTATTTAGAAAAACAAGAATATCAAAAAGCAAGGGAAATACTTTTAAATATCAAAGAAAAAACAAAAGAAATAGATTTATTAAATAAAAAAATAGATAATATTATATTGCTTCATAAATCTGAAGAAAATGGAAAAAAAGGAAATTATAAAGAGATATTAAAAGATTTATATGGCAAAACATTCGATGGAAATGAAGAAGATTTAAGAATACGTTTGCTTGCAAATGCATTGTATAATCTAAATGATTTAGGGCAAGCTATAGAAATACTATCACTAAAAATAGATGATAGCACATTAAGCTTAAATAATACATATTTTTTATTATATCTAATAAATATCAATAAACAAAAAAATACAACGGAAATAACTGAAGAATTTATTGTAAAAATAAAGAATTGGCAAGAACATCTTTTTTCAAATATAATTCACCTCAAAAAAAAGATAAGTGAATTTTTGGAGTTTGGTCAATATAACGATGCTATAAACTATCTAGAAAGTATAAAAGGAACATCAAAATATAGTGATGTTGCAATTAATAACTTAGAAACTCAAGTATATGCAGAGTTTGCCGGTAAATTATATGATGAAAAAAAAATCAAAGATGCTCAAAATTCTGTCAATATATCTTTATCAAAAAACAAAGATAATATAGATGCTGTATATATACAAGATCTATTAGATATGTATTATAAATGGGGTGATATAGAAGATTATTTATATGAAGATGATTATAAAATAACTATTTCTATGGCAACCGATTTTTTAAGTATCTTGCCTGCTAATATAAATATAAGAATGATGTTAATAAGGGCATTGGCATTAGAAAGAAATATACAATCCATTGAAATAATGAAAAAAATAAACAACATGGACGTATATAATCATCAAAAATTATCTATATTATCAGATATATATTATGGATTTGGGATGTATGATTATTGTTTGGATCTCTACAAAAAATCATTGGATGAAGACTTTAATTTACATACAGCTATCATGTATACCCATACACTTGATAAATTAGGGAAAACAAATGATGCTTTAAAATTTGCATTGGATATAACAATACGATACCCTAAAAATTCATATGGTTATTATTTGTCATCACAGCTGTATTTAAAAAAGAATAACACAGAGGTTGCTTTTGACCTTATCAAAACTGCTATATCAATACGTAATAATATTAAATATCAATTACAGCTTGGCTTATACTATGAAAAAATAAATGATTGGGAAAAAGCATTTGAGATATATACAAGCATATTAAATGAAAAAAAATATTATATTGATGTATATGTCCATATGATTAAAATTTTACTCGAAGAAAAAAAAGATGCTAATCAAGCAAAAACTCTAGCAGAAACTCTTGTAAATATAGATACTCAAAACCCATACTCTTATTATTTACTAGCAAATGCTTGCTATGAACTTGGGATAAGAAATGATATACTAAATACAGATAAAATACATTATTTAAAATCAAGCAAAATGTTTTACCAAAATGCTATCTATAGAACAATATATGGTAAAGATACAGAACTCAGGTATATAATAAAAGAAAAGATAAAGTTATTGGATAAGCGTATTTCTGATATAGAAAGACGAAAATAAACCGTATTTTTTAATAATAAACAAAATCTAAGATATCAACAAATAGCAGGTATAAGCGAGATATTAAAACGGAGAGGGCGGGATTTGAACCCGCGGTAAGTTTAACCCTACGACAGTTTAGCAAACTGCTCCCTTCGGCCACTCGGGCACCTCTCCTTAATGATGTTTTCAAGTATAACATAAAAAAATAATTAGTCAATACAAAAACATTCGCTATATTTAATCTACAATATCATAAATATAATGATAAGAAAGTATTTTTATTTGAAACATAAATCTAAATTTAATGAATAACTACATGTATTTTTTAATTGATTTTATAAATAGAATATGCTATACTATCGTGGAGTTATGTTATTATGAAATATCAAGTTAGTAATTTTCTTTTTAATAAGGAGTTATGAAAAATGAATCTTGCATTAATTGGTGCACCTATTGGGGCTGGTATTATTGCTATTGCTGTTGGTCTTGGCATTGGTATGATAGGAAAAAATGCTGTGGAAAGTATTGCTAGACAGCCTGAAGCAGCAGGAAAAATACAAAGTGCTATGATACTTACGGCAGCGTTTATTGAAGGCGTTGGTCTTTTTGGATTGGTTATTTGTATATTAAGCCTATTTATTTAACAAAGCAATTGAGATGAAAATAGGAGAGGTTATATGGCACTATTACAAGTAGAGCCCGGTCTTTTTATATGGACGTGGATAACATTTATCACTGTTTTTATTATCCTAAGGCTCTTCGCTTGGAAACATATACTAAAAGGTCTTAATGCCAGGGCGGATAAAATCCAAAATGATATTGAAGAGGCTGAAAAAACAAAAGAAGAAGCCAAAAGAAATATTGTTGCCCAACGTGAACAAATGGAACAAGTAAAAAAAGAGGCATCTCTTATTATTGAAAGTGCCAAAAATGAGGCTTTGGGATTAAAAGATAAAATTGTTTCAGAAGCAAATGAACAGATAACTATAAATAAAGTGAAGCTCCTTGATGAAATAGAGCATGCACAATCTAAGGCTGTTGAGGATGTACGTAAAGAAGCTACTACTCTCGCTTGTACTATGGCAGAAGTTATACTAAAACGTACATTTACTGAAAAAGATCATGAAAGCCTTATTAATGATTTTATAGCAAAAGCTGCTGAAAAACATAATAAAAAATAGTATGTATACAATAATAAAAATACTTTTTGATTATAATATATAATCTTTAGAGGGTAATTTATGCCAATTAATATAGAAAGTCTTAGTTTGGCTTTACAAGAAGAAATTGAAACGTATAATACTAATTCAAAAACATCATCAATATATCAAGTATCCACTAAAAATAAAGTTTCTGATAGATATGCCTCTGCATTATTTCAATTAGCGAAAGATGTTGATAAAATTAATGAAATTGAAAATGATTTAAAAATATTTTATTCGACTATCTTTGCCAATAAAGAAACATTCGCTTTTTTTTCTAGACCATTTACAGAAAGAAGCGTAAAGATTAATATAATTACCAAAGTATATAAAAACAATGTATTAGAAGAGTCTTTTAATTTCTTATGCATTCTTATAGAAAGAAATATCATTCATCTGTTATCTAATATTTTGGAAGACTATGTTAGCCAAAGAAATGAACATTACAATATAGCACAAGTACATGTCCAAACGGCATTCCCAATAAAAAATAATAGATCCATAATTGAAGCAGCACATACACTTGCTGGGCGTGAAGTTGATGTAGATATAACTGTAAATCCAGACCTAATTGGTGGTATAACTGTAGAAATCGACGGCATAATATATGATTATAGTATTAAAATGGCTTTGGATGACATGAACAAAAAACTTCTCAATATAGAACTTGGCGATTCCGATTCATATGAATATTAATTTATAGACGTCCTAGCCTATCCATCTAGTATATATTTTTAATTAATAAAAAATTACATTTTCTTAGGCTTTATTCTCTTACCAGTAATATTTTCAATCTCTTCTACAATCTCTGGTAGCTTTCTATAAGATATAATACACATCTTTTCTCTAGTTATATCTTGGGCTGGCGTACCAAACAAAATACTAGCATCATCTATTTTAACACCCGTCACTACCCCACCTTGAGCAGCGATTATTACATTATCTCCAATTTCAACATGGTCAGCAATACCAGCCTGTCCTGCTAATGTACACCAATTTCCAATTTTTGTACTACCAGCAATCCCAACCTGTGCTATTATAAGGGTATGATCACCTATAGAACAGTTATGTGCTATATGTACAAGATTATCTATCTTCACCCCACTTCCTATCTTAGTACTACCTATAACAGCTTTATCTATCATAACAGAACTTCCAATCTCTGTATCATGCCCTATTATAACATTACCCCTCTGTGATATTTTATTATGTATATTGTCTTTAGCATAATAGCCAAAACCATCACCGCCTATAACAGAAGAAGAACCTATGATAATATTATCCTCTAATACCGTATTATCATTTAATACAACATTTGGATTTATCTTACAATTATCACCTATGATAACATTATCACCTATGACAGTATTTGATAGTATCGCAGTATTTTCTCCAATAACAGAATTATCACCTATAACAACATTATGTGCAATATATGCTTTAGAAGATATTTTTGCACTCTCACTTACAAATGCTGAAGTTTCAATAACTCCATATGGATATTGCTTATCCTTAAAAAATAAATCTAGTAACCTAGCAAATGCCTCTGTAGTATCTTGCACAACAATAATAGATTTACCATTTCTATCTTCTATCGCATCTTTTAAAACAACACATACAGCCTTACTTTTTAATGCTATATCCACATCATTTTTTTTAGCAGCACATACTATGCTACCTTTACCTATATCAGAAATACCCGATAAATTTTCTACAGTAATAGACTTATCACCAATTATAGTTTCACTACATAAGTAAATTGCTATATCTTCAATAGTATAAATTTTCTTGTCCATATAAAGATTATCCCAAACTTTTTTTTATAGATTCTCTTACAAAAGCTAATATCTGTGAAGTAATATCGAAGTCTTTATCTACATATAAGATTCCACTATCTTTTCTTTCAAGTATTGCAGTATATCCCTCACGTCTAGTAATTGTTATTATAGAGCCTGCAATATATCTTTGTACTAAAAGATTTATAGCCTGATTTTTTTTTGACTTTTGCATATTAACGACAGGAGAAAGTTTTTCATATTTACTTTCTAAATCTTCCAATTTTGATTTTAATTTTGACAAATTAGTTTTTAATTTCGATATATCATCCCCCGCTTGAGGTTGATTTATTTGTTTTTCTAAATTAGATACATTTATTCTAGCTAATTTTATTTCTTCAATTATAGAATCAAGAGTTTTTTTATCGTTTTCAAATTTTATATCTATTATTTGTAATAACGCCTTATCCTCTAAAATACTATTAAATATTGCAGCAGAATCTACAAATCCAACTTTAGATAATCTTGACCTTGTTTGTGCTAATAAATTAAATGATGTCATTGTCATTAAAATAATAAGAGACATGGCTATTTTTATTTTCATTTCTATATCCCTAACTTTAAATAAAACCTAAGTAATAAATTATATACCCAATTATAATTTAAATCAAAAATTAATTTTTATCTTTCGACTTTTTTTTAATTCTTTTTTTAGTAGTTAAATTAGGATTTTGCTGAGATATCACCTCACTATCCTTTGTATCATAAGTGCCTTCAATCGTATTCTTTTCAATATTTTCTTCGCTATCCAAATAGCTTTCAACCTCATTATCCATTTCTTTCATTTTATCTTTTATATCTTTTGTTGCTTCAAGTGGGCTTTTAGTATTTTTTCTTTTTATATTAAATGTCATAAGTGCTTTGTCAAATATTGAAGAAAATGAATCATCTACAATATTGTTCTTTGAATTTGCATATGCCATTCTTATAATATCTTTTGTATCTTTATC
This sequence comes from uncultured Spirochaetia bacterium, assembly GCA_947040495.1. Lineage (GTDB taxonomy): Bacteria > Spirochaetota > Brachyspiria > Brachyspirales > Brachyspiraceae > CAMRBQ01. Next base: position 1,053 of record CAMRBQ010000107.1, on the reverse strand, counting down.
TTCTATCTTCGACAACAAGTTTATACTTCTATCTGTAACAGATATAAAGTACAGATGATCTGCTATTTCCACTATTGATAAATGTTTATTTTGTGAAATCGGAGTTGTCGCCAAAATATTTATAATATTATTTGTACCCAAAATCATTTTTGAACGTTTTTTCAAATATCTATATGCAAGGTAAAGAATAAAAAAGAAAAATATAAAACCTATTATAGCACGTATAAATGTAGAGGTTATATTTGTATCATCATTATTCTGTAAATTTCTTATAAATGCAGGCTCTTCATTTGTTGCTAAGGTTTCGTCCACAGGTAATAAATCAAAGAAACTACCCTGCTCTACATTAGTTTGTATATTAGTTTGAGATATTTCTACATCATCAATATTAGTATTTTGAGCATAAACTATGACTGGAAGCATAATTAAAAATATAACTCTTATAAAAAACATTTAGTCTCCAAGTTATAAAAAACATATCAATATATTAACATATGTAAACTTAAAAGCAATAAATATTTAACATATAAAATTATCAATTATATTAAAATATTAGTTGCATAGTTTTAAATTTTTGATAAGATATAAGTATAATTTCGGATGAGGAAAAAAAATGTCAGATTTTAACAGCAAAGAAGTCACAGAACATATAGAACAAATTAGAAAAATGTATTCCACATACTCTATACAATACAAAGATTTAAAATTATTTGATGTAGAATTATTCAATGAAAGATACTTAAAAGCATTAAAAGAAAAAACAGATATAACAGCATTTATCAAAGCAGAAATATCTGTTTTAGAAGCACTTAGAGCAAGGGCTGAAATTTTGAGAATTGAAAAAGAAAAAAAAGTACAAGTAAATGAACAGAGCTTTATGAATAAAGTTGATGCTATGCTAGAAAAATTTACTGATGCTATAAACAAATATCCAGAAAAATTTATCCATAATGATTCTGATAATGAATTAAATAGACTATACGGTGCCTTTGCCGAATTATATTCATGCTTCCGTGTAACTAAAATATTTCTTCTAGAGTTAAAAGATTATGG
>CAMRBQ010000106.1 GCA_947040495.1 uncultured Spirochaetia bacterium | reverse complement strand
AGGAGCATTAATTGTGGACGAATATTTTTTGTGCTAAAAAGCCTTGCCATTCCAACCTTGAAAATCAAGGGCAAAAAATATTATGCATATTCAAAGGGCAAAGATATTGTTGGACCTGTAAGTGATAATTTACTTCAAATAATTAAATCTAATAATTTAGACTTACCTACACCATTTAAAGCAAATAATAGTAATGTTATTCGCAACACTTTTCATAATATTTGCAAGAGGCTTTTTAATCAAAAGAAAATTACAGCTAGCTATTCCGTCCATGATATACGTCATTATTTTGCTGTAGACTTTTACAAAAGAACTAAAGATTTATATGCACTCAAAAATCTATTAAATCATAGTTCCATAGCTATTACAGAGATTTATCTTAGAAGCATAGATTTTGAATAATTTTTAAATACTTGCTATATGGTTTATTATCACTCAATTTAAGAAAAGCAGTAGAGATTAACTGCTATAGTCGATATTATCAATATGGATAAGTTATACTAAAACCTACAACTTATATTCGTTTTAATTAAAAACTATTACAGTAGATAAATAAAATATCTACTGTAAAATAGAAATTATAATCTGTAATATATTAGCATAATATTTAAAAGTACCTAGTGATTTTTATTGAAAATATTTTATCTTTTAAAATTAAACTACTATAAATTATTCATAGGATTTTTTTAACTAAATAGCCTACAACTAAACAATTTTTTTTATTATTTTTTTGCTTCTAATTTAACATTATTAATATGCTCATAAAAATGTAATATAGCACTATGATCTAACTCATTTTTGCCTAATGAACTGAGGCTCATAAACTCTTCATAAAGTTGAGCAGTAAGAGGTAATGATAAACCGACTTCATGGCTAGTAGCAAGCACATTGCGTATATCTTTTTTATTTATATCGATACGACCACCCGCCTTAAAATTACGTTCAATCATCATAGGAGCTTTAGCATTAAGTACAGCACTTGCCGCAAGACCGCCAGAAATAGCTGCCACCACTTTATCGGGGTCAACTCCCATTTTAACAACAAGTGTCATAGCCTCAGATAATGCCGCTATGTTTAAATTAACAATTATTTGGTTAGCTAATTTTGTGGTAGAGCCTGCCCCACTTTCACCTACCAATATGGCAGAACTTCCAAGCATCATAAGAGCGGGCATAACTTTATCAAAAGCACCTTTGTTGCCGCCAATCATTAAAGATAATGTCCCGTCAATAGCTTTGGGCTCTCCTCCACTAACGGGGGCATCTAAATAAAATAAATCATATTCGCTACATTTTTTAGATATATCTATGGAGGCATTTGGAGAGAGAGAACTCATGTCTATTATGATAGTACCTTTACTTGCAGTTTTTGCAATGCCATTATCTCCAAATATAACTTCGTTCACATGTGGGCTATCTGGCACAATTACAAATATAATATCACAATCACTTGCAACATCGCCTGCATTAGTAGCTATAGCTCCACCAAGACTATTCATCTCATCTAATGATTTTTGAGATATATCAAAACATTTTATATAACCATTTTTTGACAAAACATTTTTTGCCATAGGTAAGCCCATTATTCCAAGTCCAATAAAGCCAATTTTTTTACTCATTTTTTACTCCTAAAATAATTATTTAATTAACATCTCTACTATATTCTTCAATGTGTCTTCAGTCCCAACATTACCGGGGAATATTATATAAGGCATATTTGGAAACTTGCTTTCAATACCTGTAAGCCACACAGGCACACCAGCTGCCACTTGCCCAAGTACTAATGCTTTTTTTACGCCCAAGCCCACAACACCAACATCACTTGAAGTAATGCCGCCTTTAGCAATAATAAAACTAGGCTTGTCTTTTAAGTTTGATATTACAGAAACTAGAGATTCTGAAATTTTTGTAGACATTCTTAAATCATCTTCTTTATTACCTGTATTAGCATCAACACGCTCTCGCTTTGTAAATACAACAACAAACTTTTTATTTTTAATTGCTTCATTAGTTTTTTCAGACACCCACAACGCTTCTTTTTCTATTTCACCTTCTTGTAAAACTAAGTGAGAGTTAAACTCTATAAACTCAGCTCCGTCGATATTTTTAAGGCTTTCAAATTGTGCTGTAGTTTTTTTCATGTGAGATCCAACTATAATTATACCACCATTTGTATTGCCATTTTCGATAAGCTCTGATTTCTCAAGCAATGGCTTGTCAGATATAGCACCTATAACTTTAGTAAATCCAGCACCCGTTCTAAATACAAAATTTTTACCATTACTCATAGCATCAATTAGGGCTATAGAGAACACCATCAAATCTCTGTAAGAAGTGGCATTTACAATACATTTACTAAACTCATTGATGCTTTGTAGTTTTTTACTTATACCTTGATAATCTTTTTTTATTATCTCATCTAAGCCAATGCTTAATACATCTTCTGCTTTAGAATCACCATTAGTTTTTTCTTCGATATACTTACATAAGTTTGAATTGCTATAACCAAATGTTTTATCTTTGGCAAACTCAGTATCAGCGGCTTCTACCAAAAAATCATTTTCTTTAACATAATGTATATCATCAATAGTATAGCGTCCACCTTCTATAAAAAATGGTATGAGTATTTCACCATCAACTTTTTTATTTTCTAAGTTTTCTATCGTATTTGCTATGGTTTCTGTTTCTGTAGGATAATACCCTCTAAGTGTAGAATCGCTACGGGATATTATAATAAAATCTTTGCCCACTTCTTTTGATACTTGAACAATTCTTTCTGTTATTTCTTTGTGAACTTTTATAGTATGCTCTTTTGAAAAACTTCTTGAGTTTGTTAGAATAAAAAACATAGCATGACTTTCATCAAAGCCATTTTTTATACTTTCTTTGCTCCAGTCGGTATAAACATTAATGCCAGAAACGGTTTGAACACCTGTAGGATCATCATCTAAAACTACAATTTTTTTGTTAAATGCCTTTAGTTTTTCTTGTAGTATGCTACTGACTTCATCTTTGTCATTAGTTAAGTATTTTTCAACTACATTAAATTTAATATTACCCATAAAAAACTCCTTCAAATTTATTTATATTTGATGATATGCTTAAATAAACAATAGGAAACCTCTAAAAACCTCAAATAACATACAAAACATGAGTAAAAATTGCTCAAAAATACTACTTTTAAGTATTTTAAGTATTTTAAGTATTTTAAGTAATGTTTTTTTTCTAAAATTAGTTTTTAGAGGTTCCCAATAATATCATTTATAAATCCTTTAACTACTTTATATAGCCATATACAATCATATATAATATAGTATGTTTATATTCCCAACATTGTCAAGTTTTTTTATGTTTTTTTTAGTGTTTTATTGTTCTAATTATTGACAATTTTTAGTTTAAGTACTATACTCATTTGAATATGAAGTATTATATTGAAGGAGTTTTATATGGTATCTATGGCAGAACTTTTACAAGATGCTAGAAAAGGTAATTATGCCGTTGGTTCATTTAATATTACAAGCACTATTTTTGTCGATGCTATTTTATCGGCTGCAAAAACATGTAAATCACCTGTGATTTTGGCTATTGCTGAGCGTCATATACAAAAATATAGCATAGACTTAGAGGCTATAACTTCATATATAAAAACACAAACAAAAAATATTGATATACCTCTTGCACTACATTTAGACCATGGACAGACATTTGAATGTATAGAAAATGCTATCAATCTAGGTTTCGCCTCTGTTATGTTAGATAGATCAAACAACTGCTTAGAAGAGAATATAGCTGATACAAAGTCTATTGTAAATATTTGTAAAAAACATGGAATAAGTGTGGAGGGCGAGATTGGCTCTATCAGTGGCGAAGAAGGTGAAGGTAAAGAAAATATAGCAGACATTAATTTATTTACAGAGCCTAGTGTTGCATCTAAGTATGTAGAACAAACAGGCATTGACTGCTTGGCTATTGCAATAGGCAATGTTCATGGTCGCTATAAAGGAAAACCTAATCTTGATTTTGCTCGCTTAGAACAAATACGAAATACTGTAGATATACCATTAGTGCTACATGGGGGCTCAGGTATTTCAGATGAACAGTTTAGAAAACTTATTAATCTTGGAATAAATAAAATAAACTTTTATTCTGGTAATGTGCAAAGTTCTTATGAGGCTTTATATGAACTAATAAAAACAAAGCCTTTAGAAAATGGGCATGATATAATATTATTATTTGAAGCTATCAATAAAGCAGTACAAGAAACAACTATGTCTCAAATTGATATTTTTAATAATGCTAATAAAATATCAATTATATATTAATAATTGAACATTCATTATTTTCTATAATATTTTTTTGTTTACTTTCAAAAATATAGTTTGTTATAACATATGAAAAATCTTTTACCTCAGCGACTTTGCAAAAAGAAGATACACCAAATTTGCTATCATCAACTACTAAAACACTTTTATTAGTTGTTCCCATCATAGCTTTTTTTACACCCGCTTTTTCTGCTGTACTAACCATACATTCAAAATTATTGTTTATAGATGTTGTTGCAATAAAAGCTATATTTACATTTAAAGACTTTAAAAAATCAATACTAAAAATAGATGAAGTACAATTGGTTAAGTTTTCTACAAATCCACCGACTAAGCATATATTAATATCTAGCCGAGAAAGATATGATGCTATAGTTAGGTCATTAGTCACAACTGTAACATTTTTTTCTTTTGTTAGTAGATAAGCTATTTCTAATGTAGTAGTTCCCGCATCTAAGAGTATAGTCGAATTATCTTCTATCAATTCAAAAGCTTGCAATGCTATCTTCTCTTTGATATTTTTGTTTAAGGCGCCCCTGCTATTATATGGTATTTCTTTGTGCAAAAATTTATTGAGTACAGCACCACCATGACGCTTTTCTATCATACCTGTACGCTTCAATTTATCCAAATCACGCCTTATAGTCATAGTACTTACAGATATAAATTTGGCAAGATCTTCAACAGAACAATACCCATGATTTTTTTCTAAAATATCTATAATCAATTTTTCACGTTTATATGCTTCCAAATTATCCTCACTATTTCTTATAGTAGAAAGTATATTTTACATTATATTATATTTTTTAGAAGTATATCCCTAGCTTTCATAACCCCAAGATATGGGCTTGTAAGTACATGTTTTTTGATATCAGCATTATTAATATCATCTAAAAGGGCAGTCATACTTCCTTGTGCTAAAACGATAACGTCGCAGTGTTTTTCTGCTTCTTTTATTTTTTCAATAACTAGCCTATTATGTTTTGCCTTATCTTTTTCTTTCATAAGGATATCAAGTGCACCATCGACTAAATATTGTTTTATCATAATATCTTTGCCTATAAGTTTTGCTTTGTTCTTTATAAGATTACAACTTGGTTTCATTGTACTTTTTACTGTGGCAATTACAGCTATATCAGAACCCATAGCAACGGCATTCTCAGCCATAGCCTCATCAACTTTAACAACATCTACATTCACAATATTAGCAGCAATATCTGAGGCATCACCAACAGAGGAACATTGATTAAATATTAAATCAGCCCCGTTATTTTCAGCTTCTTTATAATATGAGCATAGCCTAGCGATTATCTTAGGAGTTATACCAACATTTGCCATAACATCAGCAAGTAAACTATCATCTACTATATTAAATACTTTAGCTTCTGGAACGATGTCTTTAAATAAACTATTAAGCTCTTCATATGAAACAAGACTTGTATGAATAATATATACTTTTTTCATTTTTATCTTCCTTCTTAGTATTAAACATTAATTTAGTTTTTTATTATTACTATTTAAATAAAAATTAATCCTATTTGTTACTTTACCTAATATATAATAAAATAGCAAATAGAATTAAAAATAGTAATAGGTATCTCTAAAAACTAATTTTTGAGAAAAAACTATTCTAAAAGACTTATTAGCTAGCATTTTAGAATAATTTTTATTCATATTTTATATGCTATTTGATGTTTTGTGTGGGTCAAGCATTTTTAGATATTCCCAATAATTATTATATGATTAATATAAACCCGGAAGGTTTGGTATTATACTGAGTATAAGCACGATAATAAAAGCAGTTATACCTACAACAGTACCGCCCAATGTCCATGCCTTTATTGTATCTTGAACACTCAAACCACTGTAGCGAGATAGTACCCAAAATCCAGAATCATTTGGAAGCGAACCACCTATTCCTCCCGCACATATTGCTAATGCTACTAAAACAGGCGAGTATGGAGTTGTTGCTACTATAGGCCCTAGTATAGAAGAAGTTGTAACTAATGCTACAGTTGTCGAGCCCTGAGCTGACCTTAGAAGTTGACTCAAAATAAAACCTAATACTATTAGTGATATATTGAAACCTCTCATAGTGTCAACCAAATATGGACCTATTCCACTTGCATTTATAACACTTCCAAAACTTCCACCAGCACCTGTTATTAAAAATATTAACCCAGCTGAAGTACATGCTTCAATAATGATTTCATTTGTCGGTTTATCAAAATATTTTCTAAGTACAAAAACAGCAAAACCTACTCCGATAAGAAGGGCTATATTTTTATCGCCAAAGAAAGCAAATATAGGTTTCAAGGCAGAATCGTCTGGCAATAAAAGTGATACTACGCTTCCAACAAGAATCAGTAGCAAAGGGAATATCAAAGCAGCAAGTGATAATGTCATAGACGGAATTTTAATATTTTTATTAGAACTATCTTTTATATCTTCATCTGTTATATAGTTATCTTTTTTTACCATTTTGGATAGGAAACCACTATAAATTACACCCCCTATAATTGTAGCCGGAAGTGATACTATCAAAGAATAAATAAGAAATACCGATATTTCTACATTCATATTCCCCGCAACAGCAACAGGTCCAGGTGTTGGAATAACAAGTGAGTGTGCTGCTATTGTACCAACGCCAAGTGCACAGACCAAAGATATATAAGGCTGTTTTGTTGCTCTTTGTATTTGTCTTACCAAAGGTGTCAGTATAACAAATGCCGCATCTTGAAATACTGGTATAGAAATAAGCCAACCAGCTAATGTTATAGCAAGGCGTTGTTTTTTTATTCCAAATATTTTTAATAGTCCATTGGCTATAGAATGAACTGCATGAGCCTCTGAGAGTATCTGCCCTAAAATTATACCAAGACCTATAACTATACCAACGCTACCCAGTGTATTACCAAATCCTTTTGATATAGAACCGGCTATTTGTGGTAGAGACATCTTTACCAAAAAACCTGTTATTATAGATGCAGTTAATAAAGCGATAAATGGGTTAAGTCTAAATCTAATTATTGCAACTAACAGAATAGCTATTGAAATTACA
>CAMRBQ010000105.1 GCA_947040495.1 uncultured Spirochaetia bacterium | reverse complement strand
TAAAAGTTCTCTCCCACCTAATGAAGGCAAAAATACATTTACTAGTGTTTTAGATATATTAAAAACATCTGATATTACTTTTGGCAACCTAGAAAGCAGTATAGCGGATACCACTACAAAAACGAGAAAAAAAGGTAAAAATTCATATGCCTTCCGTATGCCCCCATATTTAGCAAACAGACTTAGCGAAGCGGGATTTGATGTATTATCTGTAGCCAATAATCATGCTAGAGATTTTGGTACAGCTGGTTTTAATCAAACTGTTCAACATGTAACAAATGCAAAAATGAAAACTGTTGGAGAAAAAATAGATAAAGCTACATTTATAGAAAAAAGTGGAAAGAAAATAGGCTTCCTTGCATTTTACTATTTTTCTTATGCAAATAATTCAATTCAAGATATAACGAAAGCAAAAGCATTGGTAGAAAAAACGAAATTGGAATGCGATTATTTAATAGTCACATATCATGGCGGTGCTGAAGGCGATAAGATGTATAGAGTTCCCAAAAAAACAGAGACATACTTTGGAGAAAACCGTGGCGATGTCTATAAGTTTGCCCATGCTGTGAGTGATGCTGGGGCTGATTTGGTAATAGGTCATGGGCCACATGTTTTGCGTGCGATGGAAGTCTATAATGATACCTTAATAGCATATTCTCTTGGTAATTTTGTTGGTTATAGGCTTTTTTCTACATCCGGCAATAAAGGCATTGGTGCTATTCTAACCATTACATTAGATAATGATTTAAAATTAAAAAGTGCACAAGTCACATCTGTTAAACTTCAAAATGGAGGAGTTCCAATTACAGATACAAATAATACTGCTGTAAAAAAATTAAACGAATATGCAAATCTTGATTTCCCAAAAACGGGCTTAAAGTTTGACGAAAATGGGAATATAGATTTTTAAGCAAATATAATCGCATTAAATAATACATTTGGGAGGATATATTATAATGAGAATCGATGAACTTAAATCAAAGCAAAGTCTAAATACAAAAGGTAAAGGCTCTAGTAAGGATATAAGACATAGTTCTAGTATCTCCCCTTTCTCTCAAATACTTACTATAGAAAAAACAGAGTTTACAGAATATGAAATGGAATTTGAACAGCTCCGTGCTGAAATAGATGAGGCAGGTAGTGCATTAGATGATTGCCCATCTTTGGAAGAGTTTAATAAATTCCGCGACCTTATGCGTTCACTAACACAAAAAGTATCTAAGCAAGCATATAAATTAAAAACTGTTGGCGTTTATAGTCATAAAAAATATCAAATAGTCTCTACTATAAATACTGAACTCAATGACCTTTATAGGCTTATATTATCCGAACAAAAAAATAGAATTGCTATAGCTAGTAAAATTATAAAGCTAAAGGGATTAGTTGTTGATGTTTTGTCTTAAAGGGCTTATTTGAATAATAATTATATATTAAGGTTATATAAATGAAATCTCTAGCATTTGATAGTATATCTAAGAGTTTATCCATATCATTAATTGTCGATGAAAACATCTATGAAGTGAACAAATTAGATTTAGAGCATAGCAATAATACTTATCTCATACCACTATTAGAAGAGTTATTAAATAAACATGATGCCAAAATTACTGATGTGGATTTTATTTCTATGGGTATAGGGCCTGGCTCATTCACAGCTTTACGTATATCATTTTCTACAATAAAGGCACTAGCATATGCATGTAATTTGCCAATTATAGGAATCCCAAGCCTCGATGCTTTATATAAAAATATAGAACACTATAATGGAATAAAGGCTACTTTTATTGCCGCTAGAAAAGGCAGTGTATATGCAAAAATATATTTTGACAAAGCATGCATTCTTGATACATTAGATATAACATACGATGATGCTATCAGTTTTATAAAAAAGTATATGAATTATAATGCTATAAAAGAAGATACAGAGATTATATTATGTGGCGATGGATATGTCAGTGCAAAAGATATTTTTGATGAACAATTAAATGTAGTGGAGATAGATTTAGAAAACAATATTATAAAATCAAAAAACATTCATGCCCTTGCATTACAAAGATATGAAAAACAAGATTTTGATAATATATTTACTCTAAGCCCACTTTATATCAGAAGAGCTGAAGCCGAAATACTTTATGAAAAACTTAATCAAAAATAATTACAAATATGCTTTAATTATTTTATTGTCTTTTAGTTTAATATTATTCTCTATATTAACAACAATATATGATTTGTATAATGATAGCAAAAAAACTACAACTAATGAAAAAAAAATTGATGATATTTATGAAATAGAAATAAATGAAAATTATCTAAAACAGCCAAGCGATAAATACATAGATCTTCTAAAAGAATATAACAAAGACAATTATAATCTTGATATATATTTACTTAAAAATCCAACTATGATTGTAATACATACATCAGAATGTAAAACATTAGATATATTAGTAAACACATTTGAAAGCGATATACTTTTTGGTAGAAAAGATATAACTAATTATGGGCAAGTAAATGTAGGCTCTCATTTTCTTATTGATACCAATGGTACAATTTTTAATAGCATGCCGTTAAATTATATAGCACGCCATGTGATAGGCTTTAATTATACAGCTATAGGTGTTGAAAATGTGGGATTAAAAAAAGATGGCTTTACATTAGAACAGATAGAGGCAAATAAAAAACTTATTCAATTTTTAAAAAGCAAATACCCAAGTATAAAATATATCATAGGGCATTATGAATATAATGATGAAGATAAAGAGCATTATAAGGCTATGATTAAAAATTATAATAGAACACATAATCTACCCGATAGATTCGACCCCGGAGAAAAAATTATGTCTGCAATCCTTGATTAAGTAGAATGATTTAAATATATCACTATGATATAATTTTTTTTATAAAGTTCTCTTTCATAAGTTACATGAACTATTTCTACTTGTTGTGATATACTAAATCTTACGCAGTACTGAAATAGAACGATTAATTATATATCTATTAAATTCTACAGACTTTTTCATTTCGGTATATAATATGAAAGAGTTCATAGCCTTTTTCATATCTTTATCTAGTGACTTATCGTCATCATCAGTCAAATCATAACCCTCTGTTACAAGCTTTATAGTTTTTTGCATTGTAAGGCTTATAAATGGACTTAGACTTGTAAAGTTAAATATTTTTTCATCTAATTTATTGAGTGTTGCAATAATTTTATCTACATTCCGATGACGCTTTACATCATCAACTAAATTTTGAGATATCTCTATACATTTTTCAATTGTAGGTAATATATCTTTCATCCCTTCATCCATTTTTTCTAATTCAATTTTGAGATAATTACCTGTTTTTATTTTTTCCTCGTTAGTTATGCATGAACCTTCATAAGAAAAATCTAAGATTGAAAAATCTATTTTTTCTGTCATTTTTTGAGCAATCTCATCGAAAGTAATATTTTCCATGCCATCCAGATTTATCCCACCCTCTGTGGCATTATATACTTTTATATTTTCATGCGATGCAATATGCTTTATATACCAATCTCTATACATTTGAAACCTAGAATCGATATAAACAGTCTGCCCATATATATTATTCTCTTTTTGAAGATTACCTTGAATGAGTATTTTATATATTCGAGAATCATAAGTATCTAATCTATTTATTTGTGTGAAAAAATCTTCTTCATGATAGCTGCCTTTAATATGCGTTTGATAATCGGGGAATGATAAATCGAGCCCAACCATAATTATAGGATAGCAGCCTAATTTTATCGCAAAATCAAATGCCCCTGTAGATACAGAGCCACCAATTATAATCTCGCCCCTATCGCCAAGATATTTCATAAATAGTTGAGCAAGTGGAAAAATCGATTCATTAAAATATAAAGCAGATTTATGATTTTCGATAACCTCTCTATCTATAGAAGATTCTACTATTAATATAGATTCGCTTGTATCGACATCTCTAAAATATTTTGAATTTTTTTTCTGTGGGTCTACCGAAATGATAAAATGCGGTTTTATATTATGATACTGCAACGGTTTTAATGCCGTATCAACAGCGATTATCACAGCATATTCTTTCATGCTTTTTATTTTTTCTATATTTTTTTCAAGCGATGGCCCAGCAGAAACTACAATAGCAGGCTTGCCCTTAAACATATCAAAAAATTTATTCACACCATAATGAAAAGTTATACTATCAACATTTCCAGATATATTATAAGCCCATAGCTTTTCAAATTTACCCATTGTATTTATATTGATAGCTTTTTTATCAACAGTATCAAATATCTTTTGATTATACATTAAAACCGCATCATAAAAAAGAATCGAATAAGCCCTGTTAGTTACTAATTTTATCTTTTTTGTGGCACTCATAGCGATAAATGTTTCTATATCACCCATTTGATTTTCGCCTATAAAAAATATAGTATGAGTATCTTGAAATATTTTATCTAGTGGGAATATATTTATAATTGTCAAAAACATGTCATAGTCGGGCTCTATAATTGCGATATTAATATCATGATTGATATTACGAATAGCCCTATGCAAATACCCAGCCCCTATACCAAATAAAAATATCATATTAACTTCGCCATCTTTCAAAATCCCTTCGGCAAGTTTTTCACTTTCGCCTAAGGGATTATAAGCACTATGCAAATTAAAAGATTTATTTTCATATGTTATTTTGGCAGATAATTTTTTATCTTTTGTTTCTATAAGTTCTACATTATTTAAGATAGTAGATTTCTCTAAATTTGAAAATACGCTTAGAGGAAAGGCATTGCTATTAGATTTTATTGCTTCTATATTTTTTTGATAATAATTATTCATTTATATAGTCTATTTTCTAATTGCCACGTTCTATAATATATTTCGCCAATTCTATTAATATATTAATTTTATCTGTATTTTTAGTTTCTATTTTTTTTATCGCAAGTATAGCCTTCTCTGTAACAATACTAGCCTGCTCTTTTGCCCCATCAAGCCCAAATTGTTTTACATATGTAAGTTTATCATTTTTGGCATCTTTACCCACAGTTTTACCAAGCTCTTTTTCATCAGCTATATAATCAAGTATATCATCTTGTATTTGAAATGTAAGCCCTATGCATTCCCCATATTCTGTGATAGATGCTAGGTCTTTTTCATTTGCTTTGGAGATAATAGCACCCATTCTACATGCACATCGAATCAAGGCAGCTGTTTTTTTGCTATGTAGCAATTTGAGCATTTCAAAATCCATGGGCTTTTTTTCATAGTATAAATCGATATATTGACCATATACCATTCCATCAGTACCAGCGGCATAGCTTAGTTCAAATAATAATTTTCTTAGAATATCATTATCTACATCAGCAGTTGAAAGTATTTCAAATGCTTGTGTCAGTAGACCGTCGCCAGCAAGGATAGCATTTGCCTCGCCATATTTTATATGTGTTGTAGGCAAGCCCCGCCTCATACTATCATTATCCATCGCAGGTAAATCATCATGGATGAGCGAATAAGTATGTATCAGTTCCAATGCAATAGATGGGATTATAGCATTTTTATAATCATCATCAAATAATTGGCATGAAAGTATTGTAAGAATAGGACGAATGCGTTTGCCCCCAGCAGATATTGGATAATAAAGTATTTCATTAAACTCATCTCTTATGCTACCATGTCTTTTATTAAACATTAATTTCAAAGCATTTTCTATTTCAATAATTTTTTCATTTATATATTCTTTCATCATAATATAAGTATACAGATAAATAACAATTTTTTAAAGTATATTTTTTATTTTTTATACCCTATAACTAACAAATTTAAAGACTATATAACAGTTGCAATAAAAGCCTTTGAGTATTAAAATATAGCACTAGATAAAATATGGAGATTTAAAGATGAAAAAATTATATTCATTAGTTATTATTTTAATGCTTGTATTTATTGGCATTAGCCCTCTTGTCGCTCAAGATAATTCTTTGAATGATGTGAAATCAAAGGGTGTATTTATAATGGGGCTTGATGACACATTTCCACCTATGGGATTTAGAGGTGATAATGGCGATATTATTGGTTTCGATATCGACCTTGCCAAAGAAGTCGCCAAAAGAATGGGAGTGGAACTAGAAATTAAACCTGTAGATTGGAGTAGTGTAATTCTAAGTTTGAATAAAGGTGATATTGATGTTATATGGAATGGTCTTACTATTACAGAGACTAGGAAAAAACAAATATCTTTTTCAGATGTTTATCTTAAAAATAGACTAGTTATCATTGTTCCACAGGGTAGCAGGATAAAAAAACTCTCTGACTTAGAAGGGAAGAAAGTTGGAGTGCAGCTTGGTAGTAGTAATGAAGAAGCTCTTCTAAAATCACCTGTCGGCAATAAAATTAGAGATGTAAAAAAATATGATGTAAATGTTAGTGCTTTTTTAGATTTGAAAGCCAAAAGAATTGATGCGGTTGCTATTGATGAAATTGTTGCTAGATATTATATAAAATTAAATAATGAAAAATTTATAGTATTAGATAAAGAAATTGTCAATGAAAATTATGGTATCGGATTTAGAAAAAATGATACTGCCCTCTTAAACGAAGTTAATAAAATTATTAATGAAATGAAAAAAGATGGTACTACAGCAAGAATTTCTAAAAAATGGTTTAGTAAAGATTTAGTTGTAAAATAAAAAATATTATAATCATTGAATCAATAGTCTACTATATTTATGAGAAGTATAGTGGGCTATTTTTTTTTACTCAAAAAATAAAGATTAAAGAGCCCGTTTACGATAATTAAAGATAGAAATTGTATATGGAGTTTTATATAAATGAAAAGTTTTATTGCTATGCTTACTATTTCCTTATTTTTAAGTTTTAATATATATAGCTATGACAATCAAAGATTTTCTAAATTGTCAGCATCATTTGTTAATATAAAAGATGCAAAAAATAAAGAATCAGCCTTAGAATATGCAAAACAGAGTGTAAATATACTCGATAGCTATTCTATAAAAGAAATAAAAAAATATAGTAGATATGATACACTTGGAAATATATATATGTATTATGGCTTTTTGATAAAAAATGAAAAAGATGTAGATGAAACGATAAGGGCATTTAATAGAGCACTTGAGATTAGAAATGACCCAAATTCTCATAAAGAACTAGCAACATCATATAAGAAAAAATATAATGAAGCGATATTAGATGGTAATAAAAAACAAGAGAAGCATTATGGGCAAAAAATATATTATCATTTGGATAAATATATTGTCATTGCTAAAATTGAAGATAAACGTTGGGATGCAAGGCTTAATTACTTTGAAGTATATATGTCTAAAACAGCCCTAGCCAAATCTAAAAAACAAAAGAATAAAAAAATGTAAGTCATTGTATAAAATAATATTAATTATAA
>CAMRBQ010000104.1 GCA_947040495.1 uncultured Spirochaetia bacterium | reverse complement strand
CTATGTTTCTAAAAATATAGTGTAGTATTACCTACGCTATTAAATCCCTTGATGCCATTGCGTTTCTTAATGATGCTAACTCTTTTCTAAGTTGTTTAATTGTTAATATTGTGTCATCTTTTTCAATGCTTTGTAAATATTCATCATTAAAGCCTACTTCATCCCATGCTTTAATTTGTTTTTTATAATAATTATCCTCATCTGCCTTACCATCATTTTCATACCTTAAAGCATATTTTTCATAGTCCTTATATGAACTTGCCTCGTTTGGTATGCTATTTAATTTCGCACATTGTTCGGGTGCTACAGTTAATAGTTTTGCCATGAAGAGCATTCTATCACTTACACAATCAAGTAAATCTTTGTTAAGTAAATTGTACTTGTCTTTTTGGCAGTGTATGTAATCTGAAGAATATTTTGAACGATATCTATTCATTATTTTATTATTCGTTCTGCCTCTCTTTTTCTCATCAACTATTATTGTGTTTTCATCAAAAGAACACCAGAACTCCCAGTGATCATTTGGTCTGCTATTTTCCCATTGTCCGTCAGATATTTGTCCTTGTATCTCATGTAAAAATAAACCTTTCTGAACCTCACTACCTACATAAAATAATGTTTTTTCTTTTGTCATTTTTTAGCTCCTTGCCAATTAGATTTCTGTTACGTCTGTAACGTGACACACAATTAGCTTGGAGTGGTGATTAAGTCAAGTCCACAATATCTATTTTTATTAGGTACCCCCTTAATGATTTTTTATAACCATAAAAGCGTGACTAACCATTCGTTGTTCTCGCTTATCCCCCTAGAGATTTGATATACCCCCTGTTGTTTAGTGATAAAAATAATGACTGTATTATTGATTTAATTTTTATTATAATAAATATAAAGATTATTTTATGAATTGAAAAGCATTTTCTTCAAGTAACAATATCTAAAGATAATATTGTTAAAATTACATATACTTAATATTATTATTTTTACTAATTTTAATTTACTTTTCTACAATTATTCTATACAATATAAGCTGGTATATATTATGACTTAGAAATAGTAACTATATCAATAATAAAGGCTTTCAATTTAGAAAGAATAGGTGAGGAAAATGTGTAAAAAAAAATCAATAAGAAAGAGTATACATTTAGAAAAATTAGCAAATAAAAATATTCTTCCTTATGGTTTTAAACATAAAGAAGAAAGATATTTAGAGGAAACCTATAGAACTGAGATAAGAAGACAAAGGGATAAAATTCTTTATACAGGAGGTTTCCGTAGACTACAAGATAAGACTCAAGTTATGTCAACAACATTACCAAGTGATCACAGAACTCGATTGACCCATACATTGGAAGTAGAGCAAATCTCCATAAGTGTTGCTGATGCTTTAGGTTTAAATAAAGATTTAGTATCAGCTATAGCATTAGGGCATGATGTTGGGCATACTCCATTTGGTCATGCTGCAGAGCTAACTTTGAATAAACTTTTAAAAGACTATGGTGGGTTTCATCACCCAATAGAAAGTGTCAAATACTTATGGGGGAAATATGGGAAACATCTAGATTTTGAAATCTATGAAGGTATTTTACTACATGATTCTGACATGTTTAATATTGATAATGAAAAAAGTGAAAAACAAATGTTTTTTAGTGTTCATCATACAGATGAAGGTACAGATGAAGGTATAGATGAAGGTATAGAGTCTTATACAAAATTAAAAGCATGCTTTAAATCTGTTCCTAGTACATTAGAAGCTCAAGTGGTTATTTGGGCTGACAAAATTGCATATATAACCCATGATCTAGAGGATTTTTTAAACTCTTCTATTTATCAGGATATTTTAGAATTAGAAGGAAATGGTGAAAAAATTGAAAAAGATTTATGCAAAATTTTAACAATGCTAATGGAAAATCCAGTTGGAAAAATTAAAAACTTTAAGTCTAGAAACTTAATTCGTTCAATAACTACTAATTTAATTGAGACAAGCTCAACAAATATTGGTAAAATAAAGAATCTTACACAAGATAAGGTTAAGGATAAAACAAAAGAAAATTTAAAAAATATACAGATAGACAACGAAGAGATAGATAAAAAGAAACAGTACCTAAACAGTCTTATAATTAATTTTGAAGATAAATTTAGAAAAGACTACTATGTATTAAGAGATTTCTTAAATAAGAACTATATTTTTAGCGATACAGTAAAACAAAGCGATGAAAATGCCAAAAATGTGGTAACAAGGCTTTTTGAAAAATACACTGAAAACTACAACAATTTGCCATCAGAAATATCAGACAAAATTAATGTTGCGTTAAAGAACAATACAACATCAGATGAGGAATTTAAAAAATATCTCACATATAGAATTGCAGCATCATACATTTCAACTATGTCTGATACATTTGCTCAAGATACTGATAAATATTTAACAGGTAGTGAAGAATAACTAATATAATTTAGAAAAGAGGAAAAGATGTCTATTATTTTGAAAGATGATAAATTAGCATATATTATTGAAAACAAGTTAGGAAACATAGCACAATTTATAAGTATAGATCCTAGTGAAAAAATCAAGCATGTCAAAATCAATAATTATATTAACAATATAACAGAAATAAGTGAATTAGTTGAAAAATTACTGGAAGAATCACGTTCTAAAGCAGTAAATATTAGAAGTTTTAGTCCTGCGGTTATGAAGGGAAATAAACTAATTTACAATAAAACAAAGAAAGATATTAATGAAATTATACAACATATAAAACAGAACTGCTCTGAAGGCAAATACTCTATTATAAACGAAAATATAGATATTAACGATGGTGGAGTTTCTGGAGTTATTATTGATGATATCATTGAGTTTTCACCTAAAGATACTCCTAAGTGTGTAGAAAAAGATGGAACATGTTTATTAGAAAAAAAGATGGGTTTGTCTATATTAAAAACAATATATGGATTTGAACCAGAAGTTAATTTTAGTACAGATTATCGAGTAGAATTCAGCATACATCCTAATAGAGAAGGAGTGAATCAAAAGCATACTATAATTTGGGAATATGAACAATTTAACAATATAAGCCATAGTTATAAAATTGAATGGCCTAATAATTTTTCTAAGTTTATTGGAGATAAAACTTTTGGATTATTGATAGCCGAGTATTTAGGATTCAATGTTCCTTCTACTATTGTAATTTCAAGAAATGTAGCATCATTTTGTTTTGGTAAAAAAACAGGTTTATTTGAAAAATGGATTAGAACATGCCCGATAACTAAAGAATCTGGAAAATATTATACAGGAAACGAATGGACAGATCCATTTTCTCTAATGGAAGATGAAGAAAAGAAAGGGAATCAAGATATAAATATTGCGTCCATTTTAAGTCAAGATGCTGTTGATGCTAAATACTCTGGTGGAGCAATAATTAGCGTTGATGAAAACAACGATGTAATAGAGGGAATAGCTGGCAATGGTCATAAATTTATGATGGGTCAAGCTGACCAAGAGTCATTACCTGAAGAATTAATTATTTTACTTAAAGAAATAATAGCTAAGTTCAGATCATATTATGATATTACTGGAGAAGTATCTATAGAGTGGGTTTTTGATGGAAAAGAAGTATGGGTAGTTCAATTGAATCAATTTAAAAATGTTGGAATTGGTAATACAATTGTAAGTGGCACAGTAGATAGCTATATACAATTTCCAGTAGAAAACGGATTAGAAGAACTACGAGATATAATTAAGACTATACAAAATAAAAATATAGGTATTGAACTAATTGGGAATGTAGGCATCACTAGCCATTTTGGAGATCTATTGCGACAATCCAATATTCCATCAAAAATTATTAAAAACATTATTTAAATCCAATATATAACTATAAGTAATATTTGAGTTTTATATTACTTATAGTTATCTCAGATTATATCTTGGCATTACGATAACAACTATTATCGTAATACCCTATCTATTAAAACACTTACAACATCCATTAAAATAGTTTTTTGTTTGATTTAGATTGACTTTTGAAAAATACTGACTATACTACTTTTATGGAGATTTAATTATATGTCACTTTTAATGCAACAACATTTTAGTCAAACCTATATAGAAAAATATTTAAATAATATATATAATTATGTACTTGATACGATAGAAGACGAGGAAAATTTGTGTAATCTGTTAAATTTAGACTATACGAATAACAATCAAAATGTTGATTATTCTAATATTCTAACTCAAGGTATATATTTACTAAGATATGCTTATGCATATATATTTGAATATAAATTAATGTATACTGAATTATTAGACATGTATGAGAAAAATAATATCAATATATTATCTATTGGTTGTGGTACTTGTATAGATTTTGATGCTCTTCTTTTACTAAAAGATAAATTAAATAAAAGGTTTACAAAAGGTCTAACCTACACTGGAATTGATCCTGTATGCTGGAATGATAATTTAAAACATAAATACTTTACAACGGATAAGAAAAGCAAGTTGAATTGTATTCAGTCAAATTTAGAAGATTATTGTAATAATAAAGATATTACTAAACTTATTGATGTTTTAGTTTTTCCAAAATCTATAAGTGAAATATATTAATATCAGCAAGAAATGGAAGCAAGGATGATGCTAAATTAAAGAGTTTGATATATAATTACTTTCAAGAAAGATTAGGATATACTGTTTTAGAAAATATACCTAAATCAGATTTAGAAGGTGGAATACGTAAACACGATAACAGTTTTGTATACCCAAACAGTATTAAAAACTTTTTAGAAAAAGAATTACAGGAGTGTTGTAAAGATAATGAAAATTGTGATGATAAAATTGAATGTACTCAAAAACTAGATAAATCTCCAATGTTAAGTTCAGTTTATGTATGTTATGATATTGTAGTTTTGGAAAAATAAATGATAATTAGTGCAAGTAGACGAACAGACATCCCTAACTTCTATTCAGAGTGGTTTTTAAATAGAATTAAAGAAGGATTTGTCTATGTTAGAAATCCAATAAATAAAAATCAAGTATCAGAAATAAGTTTATTGCCTGAGGCAGTTGATTGTATAGTCTTTTGGACAAAGAATCCAAAGCCTATGTTAGATAAATTAGATAGGCTAGAAAATTATAAGTACTATTTTCAATTTACACTAACTTCCTATGGAAATGATATAGAAAAAAATCTAGCTTCTAAAAATGATGAAATAATAGATACATTCAAAGAGTTATCAGATAAGATTGGAAAAGAACGTGTTATATGGAGATATGATCCTATTTTACTTACAGAAAAGTATAGTATTGATTATCACGCTAAATATTTTGAGAAACTTGCAAAAAAATTACATGGCTACACTGATAAGTGTATAATAAGCTTTATAGATATTTATTCTAAAGTTAAAAGAAATGCTAAAGAGTTTGATTTGTTTGAACTTAATCAAAATCAAATAAAATCTATATCTCAAATACTATCGAATGTATCTTCAATTTATAACTTCGATATAGAAACATGTGGTGAAAAAGTTGATTTATCAGAGTTTAATATAGGGCATGCAAAATGTATTGATGACAAACTTATGAGTAAAATCGTAGGCTATGATATAAAATACAAAAAAGACAAAAATCAAAGACTCCCATGTGGTTGTATAGAAAGTGTAGACATTGGAGCATATAATACCTGCATAAATAATTGTGCTTATTGTTATGCCAATTATAGTGAAAAAGTAATTGAAAAGTCAAAAGAATTATTTGATGTTCATTCTCCTATTTTATGTGATACTATAAAAGACAGCGATATAATAAATAAAAAGAAAATATCTAACCAAAAAGATACACAATTTTCACTATTCAAATAGTTGTTTTTAACTAAATAAACTGGGTGCTTCTTTCTTAGGATAAAATACACTAATGATAATAAATGGATTTGGTGATAAATTGTGCCATTCCTTAGTAGTTCCTAAAAATAGGTAAATGTCATTTTCTTTTATAAAATTTTCATATTTTTGTTTAACTTTTTGGCAAGCAATAACTTCATCTCTATTGGCATCTCTAAGACAATTCCAATAAAGAGCACCTATCTCCCAATCCTCAATCATTAATGTTGCTTCTCTATTTTTATCATCAATATATTTATAGGAAAACTTGTAAGGTAATTTTTTAACTATATCTTTATTTGAAGTTGAAAAGTCTTCAAATAAATAACCTTGTTCTCTATTTGCATTCCAAGCATCAAGTTTATTTTTACTCCATTCTCTATCTATTTTTTCTATAATAAAAGACAGTATTTGTTTCGGTTTAAATATAGCTAATGAAGTTTTTTGATTATCCATTTTTGAGTGTTCTATTAATTCCGTCATATTTGTATAGATAGAACTTTTAAAAACAATATCTTTTCTTCTCTGCCAATTATTTTCTGTATTTATACTACCTAGAACTTTTATACTATCAATATCAACCACACGATGACTTTCTGGTCTAAAATCTGAAGTGTTCCTTTCTAAATCTATTTCTATCCAATCATACTTTTTATATTTTTTCTCATAATCTTCTATATTTCTAAATGGTATAGGATAGATTCTAATTAAATTTCCATCTTCAGTTATTCCAGCGGTGCAGACTAATTCGCCATACTTATTTGATAAACTAGGGTATGTTTTTGCCATAATTAATATTTTTTTTATCAAAGCACTTCTACCTCATATTCTAAATTGTCATAACATAATTTTGTTACAGCATCTAATACTATTGTTCTATGACATTGTGCTGGATTTTTTTCAAAACAAGTTAATGCTATTCTTTTTTTATCTAAAAAAATCTCAAATATATTATTTATAAATAATTCTTTTTTACTTAGATTATTTATTTTATAATCATTAAAAAGTTTATCATAATCTGATTGAGTATTTAACACATGGCGTTTATCCGAATCTATACCCAATTCTGGAATATGCACATATTTTATACCTACGTTATCTAGGCAACTCTTCAACATATTTTTTGAAAATCCATACTTCTTGCTAATAGCATTTTTTCTAACATCACAAACAACACTTATATTATTTTCTATAAGTTTATTTATATAATCTTCTATAGTTACACCTTCATATCCAATACTAAATAAAGTGTAGCTATTGTTGTTATTATTATAAAGTAATACTTTTTCCAATTCCTCTTTAGATAAATGCTTATCTGCAATTCTACTGTTCATAGCATAGTAAGGATATTTTGTATATATATATTTTATTAATTCATCTATATTTTTATTTCTATGTTCATAATAAACAGTTTTTATAATATGTCGGTCATCACTTTTTATAGATTTAAAATAACTTTCATTATCTATTTTTGAAAGTCTTTCATCACTATTTATAAAACCATTTTTTGACAATAAATCAATATCTGAAGTAGCTTGAAAAGAATAACAGCCATAATGATATGGTATGAATGAATAATTTGGAGGTATATTATTTTCAATTTGCTTTTGAGATACTAAAAATAGATATTTCTGAAACTGAGTCTTTGTAAGTCCGCTATTAAATACTTCTAATAGAGCTAGTATAATTTTTCTTCTATAGTACATTC
>CAMRBQ010000103.1 GCA_947040495.1 uncultured Spirochaetia bacterium | reverse complement strand
GGGGTGGTCTCTTCCCCTACCCCCCCCCCCCCCCCCCCCCCCCGAAAAATTAGTAAATAACTTAAATATCTTTATATCTGGGGCTTTATCTTTTAAGTCTATTGCTTTGATTAAATTAGACACAGGTGGTGTTGTGTCTTTTTTATATAAATTTCAAATTACAAGGAGTTTCGTATGAAAAAATTTATTTCTCTTGTTTTTTTATGTGCATTGTTTATATGCTCATGTAGTGATTCTGTAGACCCTACTGGTGGTGGTAGTGGTGGTGGTGGTAGTGGTGGTGGTGGTAGTGGTGGTAGTGGTAGTGGTGATAAAGTGGGTAATTTTACAATCCCTGAGGGAGGGCTTTCTGTATTAGAGCAAGCACAAGCCTTGGATCCAAATGATACAGACGAAACTATTTTCAAAAAAGGTGATTATGGCTCACAGTTTTTTAGGATACCTGCCATTATAACAACAAGTAGGGGTACTATCTTGGCTGGTACAGATAGAAGATATCAAACTACAGGTGATGTTGGTGCTGGTACTGGAGAGAATATAGATGTTATTATTAGAAGAAGTGAGGATTTAGGCAAAACTTGGGATCCCCCAATAGTAGTAGCCGGTGTATCTAGTAGTAAACAAGATGCTTATGGCGACCTTTTCTTTATAAATACTCATAGTGGTGATATTATTTGTGGTATTATTCATAATCCAGGATATCTAGGTGGTCGACCCGCAAAAACTACAATACTCAAAAGTACAGATGATGGTAAAACTTGGACAGAAGTATTTGATTTCATGTCTAATGATCAAAGTCTTTTTCCAGGAACAGCTACTGGTACTAGGGGATTTGCAGCATCTGGGCGTGGTGTAACTATAACTCGTGGAGATCTTGCACAAGGTGCTGACAAGCCTTTAGTATTTGCATATCTACAAAATACGGGTACTAGTGTTCCTATTCAAGCTATGATTTCCAAAAATGATGGTGATACTTGGAGCCCATTAGGACATATGACTGGTGTACCATCAGTAGATGAAACAAAGATTATTGATCTTGCCGATGGTACATTAATGATGAACCATCGAAGGGGAGCAGGAACAGGTCAAAGGAGCTGGTCTAAGTGGAATGGCAGTTCTTGGGTGCATCAAGGTATAGACACTGAGATAACAGACCCGGGTAATAATGCTGACTTAGTAAGATATGAGTTGCCGAAGTTTGCACAATCATCAGCTAATGGTAGAGCTGTTTATACTCCTATAAAAGGTGAAAAGTATGTTTTAATGATACAAGCGAATTCATTACCAGGGCATTTTAATTCTGGGATACAGAATGCTTGGTTTGGTTCTAGGGCTAATCATTATATACATATGACAATAAATGATTTCAACGATGGGAATGGTATTTCTACTGGTAAATATGAATACAGCAGACAGTTGGTTAATAATGGAGAACAGCTTCGCTCGGGATATCCAGCTATAACAGTTCTTCCTGATGGTACTATTGCTACTTTAACAGAAGAAACTAGAGATGGAGCTGTGTCAGATGCTTATGACATAGTGTTCAGAAGGTTTAATTTAAATTGGCTTTCGAGTGGTAAAGAGTCTGTAGACTATATGGAAGATGCTTTTCAAAATCAATAAATGATTTGAAGGTAAGTTGGTTAGTAAAATAGTAAAACAAATAGTGTATCTATATTTAGCGTACACTATTTGTTTTAATTAATATTAATGAGTTGGAGATTGTTGATGAAAAAAATATTTTTTGCTTTATTGTTTACGTTTATTTTGAATTTTAGTTATGTTTTTGGATATTATAGTTCTAGTACTCTTATAGATTTTCTAGTACATGAGAATCAAGTGAGAGGACGTACAGATAGGCTTGGGGTTTTATTTGGTTCAGATAATATTAGGGCAGCTGTTGGTCTTACTTCGGCAGATACTTTGAGTGGTGTATTATTTAATAATTTTAATAATTCTGTAGAGCCAGGAGAGGCCTCTTTCATATTTACACCATCTATTTTAGGTGCTATAGGTTATAAAAGTGAGGCATTCGCTATAGGTGTTGCTTATGAGTATACATACAAAATGCAAGCTTATTCGGTACATACACCGGCTATAACTATGACCGCTTTAGATGATGCTTTTAGAGTGAACATCCCTGTTTCTATAGGTGTTGGTGCTAATGCTAATATTAAAGATGTTAAAACGGAGCTTGATGGTACAATGGTAATTTCTGCAGCTCCTGAGTTTAGATATTATTTTGGTAATAAGATTTCTTGGTTAGATAGTCTAAGATTTTATGTCAATTATGGACATGCTCATATAGAAAATGTATTAAACAAAGAAGAGTATTTAGATCAATCATCTTTTGGTACTCAGCTTCGAATTTATTTTAAAGTAGAGACACCTAATGTACTTGTAGAGCCAATACTTAGATTACAGTTTGATAAAGCGTTTAAAAGTAAGTATGACCCTAATGTTTTTGAAGTACAAAATGTTAAAGATAATTTTAATATAACAGCAAAAAGTTTTTCTCCTGAGGTAACTTTTTATGGTGCTGGTCTTCCTGGCGGTGCTCAGGGGAATCCTCAAATTGGTACTCTTCGTGGAGGATATATAGCTTCTATCCCTTCACCGTTTTATGCTGAAGAGCCATATAGAGTTGGAGTTGCTATACCTGTAGGCTTTACAGCACTTAATGCTGACAAGAGTATAGAGTTTTATTTAGAACCTTCTATATCTTATACATTTATTGATGCAGCAGATAGTGTGTTTTTTAATTCTCTTAAAGATATTGAAAGAAAAGATCCATTTCATGCGGTAGCATATGTTCTTTATGGTGAATTATACTTTAGACCTGTAGAACAATTAGAATTCTACCTTGAAATTCAAGCAGGTGGTTCTTCTGTTGCAACTGAAAGTATAAAAGCAGGGACTTCTACAGTACTTAATGCTAATACAGGATTTAGTTGGTATTTTTAATGAGGTCAATGTAACGATTATAAAATAAAATAATATAACAAATCAGACGGAATAAAAAGTCAAATAGTATCAAAATAAGTTCTTGTTTTTTAATTTGGTGTATTGACTTGTCTATATTTTTTGACTATACTACTTTCATGTTAGTAATGTGATATTACAAACATAGATATGGTTGTGATATTATTAAGTCTGAAATGTTTGGAGGTTATATATGAAAAAAAAATTATTGATAGTATGTTTATTTAGTATTTTAGTAGCATCTTCTTGTTCTGAGAAAGAAGAAACAGGGACAATGGATTCTAGTAAAATAGATGATGTTAAAACCAAAAATATTAAAATAGAGAATTGGAAGGAAGCGGCTCTTTTGCCTAATGCGGAAGGTTTTGATAAATCTATTGGTGTTTCAGGTGCTTTTGCGGGTTTTATAAATGATAAGCTTGTTGTGGCAGGTGGAGCAAACTTTCCTTATAAACCTGTGTTAGAAGGTGGCTCAAAAGAGTTTTATAGCGATATATTTGTGTTTGATGTAATGGAAGATAATACATTAAAACATGTTGGTTCAGGGCAATTGCCTAAAAAACTTGCTACAGGTGGTACTGTTAGTTTCGCTGATGATGTATTATATTTTGTTGGCGGAGAAAATGCTGAGGGTGATAGTTCTAGTGTGTACTCTATAAAACTTAATGGAGATACACCAATAGTTGAAGAAGTGTTTACACTACCATTTACATTTGCTGCGGGTGCTGCTATGTTAGATGATAATGATTTATATATTGTGGGTGGAAGACAGAACAAAAAATCATCTAATGCCACTTTTAAAATAGATTTGAATACAAAAAATGTTACTCAATTAGAGCCATTACCTGGTGAGGCTAGAGTACAAATGCCTTATGCAATAACTGATGACAAAATATATATTTTCACTGGGCTTGGTGCTCTTACATTAACAGATAATTATGTTTATGATATAACTTCAAATTTATGGTCAAAACTTGCAGATACAACAATAAACAATAAATCTTATACATTAGGCGGTGCTGCTGCTGTTGCTATAGATGATGACTATATTTTAATATTAGGTGGTGTCAATAAAGAGGTATTTGATGATGCTGTAACTCAACTTAGTTCATTAAAAGATGAGGCTTTACAGTCATTTAAAAATGATTACTTTAATAGAACACCTGAAGAGTTTAATTTTAGTAAGGAAGAAGTTGTCTACGATATAAAAAATAATAAGTGGTATTCTATAGGGACAACACCTTTTTATGGTAATGCTGGTCCATTTCCAGTCTTATTAGGTGATGATGATACAATATGGAGAGTTTCAGGTGAAATAAAAGCAGCGATACGGACTCCAGATATACAAGTAGGGACAATAATCAAAAATTAATGGAACGTTTAGTATATTTTAAATAGATTTTTTATTGTAAATTTAGAGAAGAATATATTTAAAGTAGATTAAAATATAACAATTTAGAAAAAAAGGAGATTTTTTATGAAAAAAATGCTAGCTATTCTTATGATAGTATCTTTATTTATGTTTGTAGGTTGTAGTGACAAGAAAAAAGGTAATGATGAGGGTATAGTATTATCGCTTGGTACACAAGAAAATCCAGGTAACCCACTTCATACAGGTTATGAGGCATTTGCCGAAAAACTTTCAGAGCTTTCAGGTGGCACGATGACTGTAGAAATATATGCATCGTCTCAGCTTGCTACTTCCAAAGAGATGTTTGACCAAGTTATGACAGATGAACTTGATATGTCTACAGCAGGATATCCTGATATGTCTTATATAATACCAGAACTTATTTTAGTTGGGCAAGTATATGTTGTGCGTGATTATGAACATCTACTAAAAATTATTGATTCTGACTATGGGAAGATGATAGACAAAAAATTTAATGATTTAGGTGTTCATGTAGCAGGCGTTTGGTATTCGGGAGTACGCCAAACTACAAGCAATAGACCACTTAATTCTATAAAAGATTTTAAAGGACTAAAACTTAGAACTCCACAAGTTGCATCTCTAATTACATTTACTGAAGCAATTGGTGCATCAGCTAGCCCTATAGCATTTTCAGAATTGTACTTAGCACTTCAAACAGGTCAGGTAGAGGCACAAGAAAATCCACTATCAACTATAGAAGGCCAGAAAATATATGAAGTACAAAAATTTCTTGCTATAACAGATCATTTTCTCGCTTCAGCAGCTATATTTATAAATAATGATAAATACAATACATTTACAGACGAGCAAAAAACTTGGTTTAATGAAGCTATAATGTATGGTGGTGAAGTATCTAAGAAGATTTTTGATGAGGAAGAAGATTCTCTAATAGATAAGTTTAAAAATGAATATGGTATAACTATTACATATCCTGATTTACAGGCATTTAGAGATGCTATGATACCTTATTATGAAAAATTAGAAAAAGAATATGGTGAGAATTCTATATCTAGCCTTGTAGAAATACAGTAGAGTATAGATTTAATTTATAATTGGAAATAATTTTATTTCGCTTAGATACTAATAAATAATAGTATGGGTAAAAACTACTTTGAGGTGTGTTATGACAATAGAAACAGATTCTAAAAGCGATAATGGCTTACAAAAAAAATCATTTATCGATAAAATGCTATCTACGTCTATAGAAGTTTTTGTTGCTTCTGTGCTTTTCATAGTTGTATTTTTTGTAATACTAATACAAATATTTTCTCGAGAATTTGCTAATATCATCTATCTTACTGGTATACCTATAGAATTTGGTCCACCAATATGGACTGAAGAGATAGCACGTTGGTGTTGGGTTTGGATAGTATTTATCATGCTTGGGGCACTAGAAAAAATAGATGGACATTTGAAAGTAACATTTTTATCCGACAAAATGTCCAAACGCTTGCACTCCATAGTAACTATTATACTAGATGTTATATATTTACTTACATCAGCACTAGTGTTTAAACTAGCAATTGAGTATTTAATTAGAAATATTAGTACATCCCCTGTAACACTTCCATTCACAAATTTTTGGCTTTATGTGTCATTACCTATAGGTCTTGCTTTTGTGTTGGTTCGTGTGTTTTTTCGAGTTTTATTTTTAATTAAAAAATTATCAAGTAATGAATAATTAGGTGGTGAAATTATGGGTGTTTTAATTCTTGTTTTAGCATGGCTTGCCTTGATATTCATAGGCTATCCAATAGGTCTTTCTTTGCTTGTTTCATGTGTAGGATATTTACTTCTAGCGGGTTATGGATTGCCTTCTGTTGCAGGGCAGATGTTTAATGTATTAAATAGCTTTCCAATACTGGCTTTACCGATGTTTATATTTGCGGCTAATCTTATGAATAAAACAGGCGTAACTGATAGGCTTTTTAATTTTGCACAGTCGCTCGTAGGGCATATACCAGGTGGTCTTGGACATGTTAATGTACTTGCCAGCATATTTTTTTCAGGGATGAGTGGTTCTGCTCTAGCTGATTCTGGTGGTTTAGGGAAACTTGAGATAAAAATGATGCGTGAGGCAGGATATGATGATGAATTTTCAGGGTCGGTAACAGCTGCAAGCTCTATCATAGGCCCAATTATACCTCCGAGTATTCCAATAGTTTTATATGGTGTTATAACAAACACATCTGTTGGTTCAATGTTTATGGGAGGTATTATCCCTGGTTTACTATGTGGGGTTGCTTTTATGATTATGGTTTATATATTTGCCAAAGTTAGAAACTATCCAAAATCAAAAAAAGCTACCTTAAAAGAAGTGTTTATAGCATTCAAATCGTCATTTTTAGCATTACTTACCCCAGTTATAATAGTAGTTGGTATATTTAGCGGTCGTTTTTCTCCAACAGAAGCCGCTGTCATTACATCACTATATGCTATAATTTTATGTGTATTTGTGTATAAAAAATTACGAATTAGAGATCTTTGGCCTATTGTAAAAGAAACTGTAGAGACAGCTTCATCGATTGGTATTATAATTGCTGCTGTTGGGCTTTTTAGTTTTATATCATCTAGAGAGAGGATACCACAACTATTGACAGCATTTTTCCTCGATTTTTCTTCTAATCCTATAGTATTTATTTTTATAAGTAATATTTTAATATTTGTATTAGGGGCTTTTATAGAATCTATGGCTTTAATGCTTACTCTTGTTCCAATTTTGGCACCAATAGCACTAAGCTTTGGTATAGATCCAGTTCAATATGGTATAATAGTTGTTTTAAACCTCATGATAAGCACACTCACTCCTCCGATGGGTATGTCGTTGTTTGTTGTATCAAAGGTTGGTGATATTCCATTTGCCAATCTTGCTCGTGCTGTTTTAATATGGCTCATACCGCCTAGTATAGTTTTAATACTTACTATGCTTATACCAGAGATAACATTATTTCTGCCAAATCTTATAAGATAGTTTTTATTTGTTTTTATAAAAAATATAAGGGGCTGTTATGATATAAATCAAACAGCTTCTTTTTTTGAAAATACTAATTGAGGCAAGAAAAATAGAACACTTAGAATGAATGGAATTGGGAAATATTTAATAGTTATTCGTTATTATGTTCATCATTATATTGAATATATACATCTCGCCACTTTTTAGGCGATAATTTGTAAGTTTTTTTAAATATTCGAGAAAAATAATTATAATCTTTTATTCCACACATATATGATA
>CAMRBQ010000102.1 GCA_947040495.1 uncultured Spirochaetia bacterium | reverse complement strand
ACGAGATCGAGTAATGTGACTGGAGTTCAGACGTGTGCTCTTCCGATCTCATATAAATCACCTAGACGTATCCTTGAAATTGGGCTTGAATCTGGTATCTTAAAAGCACGCAAAGAAAATAAAAATGACATTATATATATAAAAATTAATCCCGACATAAGCGAAGGGCAAAATGATAAAAAAGAAATTATTAACTAATATTATAAAAAACAATCAAAACATCAAAACTAATATAGAAATTGCTCATATAACAAGCGATTCTAGAGATATAAAAAAAGATACATTATTTATCGCTATAAAAGGCTTCAAAGATGATGGGCATAGTTATATAGAAAATGCCATAAAAAATGGTAGCATAGCGATTTTGCATAATAAGTCTTTTGATATAATTAATATAAAAAATAAATATGAAAATATCGTATTTATAGAAAGCCTCGACACAAGAAAAGAGATGAGTAGCATTGCTAGTTTATTTTATGATGAGCCCACAAAAAAATCGGTTGTTATAGCTGTATGTGGTACAAATGGTAAAACAACTACAACATATTTAATAAAGGCTATACTTGATAATGCCAAAAAAACTACAACTCTAATAGGCACAATCAAAAACATGATTGGTGAAAAAATATTAGAAACAAAACATACAACCCCAGAATCTATAGATTTACAAAAATTATTTTCTGATATGCTTGAAGCAGGCTCCAATCATGCCATAATGGAGGCTTCTTCTCATGCATTATTTCTTGGCAGATGTGATAATATAGACTATGATGCCGTTATATTTTCAAATTTTACAGAAGACCATCTCGATTTTCATAATACTATGGATGAATATTTCAAAGCAAAATGCCTTGTCTTTGATATATTAAAAAATAGCGATAAAAAAAACAAAAAAGCTATTATAAATATACATACAGAAATGTTTAATAAAATGAAAAGTTATATAAAAAATCTTGGCCTTGATATTATCACATATGGACTTACAGAAAATGCCGATTATTATGCGAAGATAAAATCACTTTCTATAAATAATATCGAGTACGAGTTTTATGCAAAAGGTAAGTATATAAAAGATGTTTCACTTCGCCTACTTGGAGAATTTAATGTATTAAACTCTCTCTCTGCCCTAGCCTATGCTGCCGAATATGGCTACGATATAAATAATGCTATTGATGCTATAAAGGATACACAAGTAGATGGCAGGTTTGAAATAGTTACAAAGAGTGAGATGCCATTTACTGTTGTTGTCGATTATGCACATACGCCAGATGGGCTCATAAATGTACTCTCTGCTGCCAAAAAATTAAAGCCCAATAGAATAATAACTGTATTTGGTTGTGGAGGAGATAGAGATAGAAAAAAACGCCCTCTCATGGCTAATGCTGTTGAAAAATATAGCGATATAGCATTTCTCACATTAGATAATCCACGTACAGAGGCATTTAATCAAATAATGGCAGATATCGAAAAAGGATTTAGCCAATCATTAAAATATGAAAAAATAATTTCTAGAGAAAAGGCTATCGAAAAAGCAATAGACGAAGCTATGGAAAATGATATTATTATAATCGCAGGCAAAGGGCATGAAACATATCAAATATTCAAAAATAAAACTATAGATTTTGATGACAGAAAAGTCGCATGGGAGAAATTATCCAAAAAATTTCAATAGAAGATATTGCTATTGCTATAAATTCTGACATAAAAGCAAAATGCAATAAAACAAAAGACATTTTTATAAATCATATCTCAACAGATAGTAGGGATTCTATAGATAGCAGCTCATTATTTATAGCTATAGATGGCAAAAAAGAAGACGCCTCTCGATTTGACGCTCATGACTATATAGATAGCGTATATAACAAAGGCTGTCGAGTATTTGTCATAGAGAGAGATGTATTTGACAAAGATAAACATGGGGATGCAATTGTTTTAATTGTAGAAGATAGCATTAATGCTTTGGGCAACATTGCAAAATTATATAAGAAAAAATTTAATATTCCA
The DNA here is from genome assembly GCA_947040495.1 of uncultured Spirochaetia bacterium. Taxonomy (GTDB): domain Bacteria; phylum Spirochaetota; class Brachyspiria; order Brachyspirales; family Brachyspiraceae; genus CAMRBQ01. The sequence continues at coordinate 5,723 of CAMRBQ010000102.1, read as the reverse complement.
TTCATAGCCATTACAGGCAGCTGTGGCAAGACAACAGTAAAAGACCTTATATCATTTTTTCTAAGCCTAAAATATAAAACATTAAAAACACATGGCAATCTCAATAATGAAATAGGCGTTCCAAAAACTATATTTACATTAGAACCAGATGATGAGATAGCTGTACTTGAAACTGCGATGAATCATGAAGGCGAGCTTAGGCGTATTGGTAAAATTGTAGAGCCAGATTGTATTGTTATAAATAATATAGAACATGTGCATATCGAATTTTTTAAAGCCATAAAAAATATTGCCAAAGCAAAAAGTGAAATCTTTGAACATGCATCTCAAAATTGCATTGCTATAATTAATAATGACACAAATTGTATTGATGTTCTTTTGAATAAAGCAAATCATAATGACATAAAAAATATTATTACTTTTTCTATCGATGAAGCTACTTCTATAGAAGAGAAATCATTTATATATAAAGATATAAAATTCAAACATAATCTCATAGGCAAATTTAATATAACAAATATAATAGCCGCATTAAAAGTTGCTGAATATTATAATGTATGCCTCACAGAATGTGCCAAAAACCTAGAGAATTTTCTGCCATCTAAAAATAGAATGGAAACTATAAATATTTCTAATACGGATATAATTAATGATACATATAATTCAAACCCAAAGGCATTAAAAGAAATGCTTATATATCTTCATAGCGTAGATAAAAAAATAAAAATTGCTGTTATAGGAGACATGCTTGAACTTGGTATTCATAGCAAATATCATCATAAAGAAATAGCAGAAACTATAAATGCATTAAATATTGATTATGTATACACAATAGGCAAAGAAGCAAAATATATACATGATAATTTAAAAAACCAAAATAAAAATCACTTTGATGATATCCCTACCCTCTCTCAATATTTAAAAGAAAAATTAAAAGAAGATACTATCGTTTTAATCAAAGCCTCACGTGGTTGCAGATTAGAAACTCTGATAAAAACACTCTAAAATATAAAAATCTAATATATCGTATCTTAATACAGAACGCTATTACTTAATAGATAAAATATATCCTATTAAATAATAGCGTTCTCTAATACATAACAGTATTTACTAATACAGTACAATATTCTCTATAAAATTACAAAAATATAATTATTATTATATTCAATATTGACTTTTGAAAATTTAAAGACTAATCTAAGTTAAGAGATTAAAACAAATATACTTGAGGAAATCATATGGAAGTAAAGTCTTTAGATAAAGCATTAAAGATACTAGAATGTTTTAACTCAACAAATTCAGAATTAGGTATTACACAAATTAGCTCAATGATGGGGCTCAATAAAAGCAATGTTCATAGTATCATAACAACCTTTGAAAAATGTGGGTATCTAGAAAAAAATCCTGATAATAGCAAATATTCATTGGGCTTAAAGATGTTAGAATTCTCATACATTATCAATAAAAAATTAGGCTATCAAAGGGCTGTATATGATGTTATGCATCAGATATCAAATAAATTAAATGTCGTATGCTATTTTGCAATCCCCTCCAATGGGAAGGTGCTATATTTATATAATACATTTCCATTAACAATACAAGGCAATTATCCTTATAGGACTATCTTGGGCGAAGTTGCTGATTTTTATTGTACTGCAATAGGCAAAGCAATACTTGCACATATGGACGATGAAGAAGCAGAGATTTATATTAAATCAGAAAAAATTAAATATACAGAAAATACAATTATTAATAAAAATCAATTGCGAAAAGAAATAAAAAAAATACGGTCATTCGGCTATAGCATAGATAATATCGAACATGAATATGGTGTGAAATGCATGGGCATACCAATATTTGATAGGTCATCTAAATTGATAGGGGCATTAAGTCTTTCAGCAACAGAGGCCGTTTTTGACATCTCTATTAATGAATATGAAATGATATTAAAAGAATCTGCATTTCAAATAAAAGATAGACTGTAAATATTGTTAGCAATGTTAATGATATTTGCTTTTTATTATAAAAGTTATAGAGGACGTTGCTTTTCTATAACAAAACAAATTAAAAAAGGAGATTGAAATGAAAAGAGTAGTAAAACTTATAATAGTCATGTCTATGGCTTTGGCTTTGTTCACAAGTTGTGATAAGTCTACTGAAAAAGAAGGTAAAGTGGTAACAAAAGAAAGTCCGTTGACTCTAACATATACCACAAGTGCCGTTCCAACTGATGCACATGCAAAGGCAATGATTAGATTCAAAGAAATCGTAGAAGAAAAAACTGATGGAGCAATTTTGGTTGAGGTATATCAATCTGGTTCTTTATTTAAACAAGACCAAGAAGTTGCTGCTGTTAAATCAGGCTCTGTATCGATGGCTGATTTAAATGGTGTATGGCTTGCTGAAGGTTCACCATGGGTATCAATGTTTGGAGCAGGTTATATATTTAAAAGTTATGACCATATGATGGCTGTATTAAATGGAGAAATAGGTGCAAAAGTATTTGAGAAAATCACAGAAGAACAAGGGATTAGACCATTAGGGGCAAAATATCTTGGCACAAGACAAATCAATTTACGTAAAAACAAACATATCAAAACACCAGAGGATTTAAAAGGTATCAATCTAAGAATGCCAAACTCTGAAGCATGGTTATTCTTAGGGAAAGCACTTGGGGCAAATCCAACACCTTTATCATTTACTGAACTATATATGGCATTACAAACTGGCACTGTAGATGGGCAGGATAATCCTCTACCGACTGTTAAAAATGCAAAATTCTATGAAGTAACAAAATCAATAACATTAACATATCATTTAATCGATAGTTTATGGCCATGTATAAATGAAGGGATTTGGCAATCATTAACAAAAGAGTATCAACAAGTCTTAAATGATGCAGTCGTTGAATCTAATTTATTCTGTGATAACCTTAACATAGAGGCAGAAAAAGAATTAATAGAGTTCTTTAAAAGTGAAGGCTTAAATGTTTATGAAGCAGATGTAAATGCATTTAGTGAAATTGTCTTAAATAAATATACTGAAAACAAAAATCTCTCTGGAACATGGGATTTAGAATTGTTAGAAGAAATAAAAGAAATGGGAAAACAATTTTAACAAACACTTAATAACTTCAGTATAATACAAACGAATAATTAAGAATTTTAATGAAACAATGAATAATAATATGAGCGAAGAATTATACGATATCAGTGGTATTATTGCCGTATTAAATACAGCATTTTCAGAAGATGGCAAAACAGTGATGTATGATGAATTAGAAAAACATGTTGAATACGCCTTATATTCTGGAGTAAAAGGCTTTTTAGTACCAGCTTTGGCAGCCGAAGTATATACATTGTCAAAAGAAGAAAGAATTCAAATGGTCAAAACTGTGCTAAAAACAGTTAATGGGCGGGCAAAAGTTATCGGTTGTGCAACAGCTAAGACACAAGAAGAACGCCTAGAAGCATTTTCATCTTTAATTGAATTGGGATGTGATGTTATAAATGTTGCATTAGAATATGACAATGATGAACAATATCGTAAAAATTTGAGAGAAATAGCAAGTTTAAATCCAAAAACGCTTATGGTGCAAGATTGGAGTAACGGGTATGGTGTTCCAGATAATTTAATTGTCGAACTATTTAATGAAATAAAAGCATTTAAATATTATAAAATAGAAACTGTGCCCGCAAATATAAAATATTCGAGAATTATTTCACTCACAAATGGGAAATTAGCCGTAGGTGGGGGTTGGGCTGTATCTCAAATGTACAATGCATTAGAACGTGGTGTACATATGATGATGCCAACTGGTATGTATGAAGTATATGTCAAAATATATGACTTGTATAAGGAAGGTAAATTTCAAGAATCTAAACAATTATTTAATGACTTATTGCCTGTACTTGCTTTTTCAAATCAAAACTTAGAAATCTCTATTCTTTATTTTAAAATGATGATGAAAAAACAAGGAATCTATACATCAGATTTTTATAGAACAAAAACATTAGCAATTGATGATGCGATGATTAATGAAATTGAAAATCTTATAGAATATACAAATGAATTAATTAAACGGGCTAGGCAAATTTAAATTAAAGAAAGAAGGTCAAGATGAAAAAAATTCTACTAGTTATAAGGGATATAATAGAAATTTATATACCTGTTATATCATTTAGTATAATGTTTATTACATTTATAGTGCAAATTTTTTCCAGACGTATTCTACAATACCCTATAACAGGTGCATACGAAATCACAGTAATAACATTCACATGGACTGTTATATTAGGTGCTTGTTATACAATGAGATATAGATCACATGTAGCATTTACACTGGTATATGAAACATTGAGCAGAAAAAAAGCCGCCATAGCAAGATTGCTTGGAAATCTTATTATTGTAGGCACATTTTCTATTTTAATTATACCATCATCTGAATTTGTAAATTTCATGTCTTTTCAAGCAACATCTGTATATAAAGTTAGTTTAAGCATTGTTTTTGCCCCATTTGTATATTTTCTCTGCTCTGTCATAGGTTATACATTATCAGAAATTATTACTGATGTCAAAATTATTAAAGATAATAATAAAAATGAGCCCACTCTTATAGTCAAAAGGGGTAATAGCAAATGAATTTTCCATTACTAGCAGCACTTATAATTTTTATACTTATTTTTATATTGAAAATGCCTATATCTATTGGTATGCTATCAGCCTCAGCTACATATTTTTTGCTATCTGGTACTAATCTAAATAGTGTTGCAAATCATGTTATGAATACATATTATACAAATTATGTAATTATTGCTGTACCATTATTTATATTTACTGCCAATATTATGAACTCGGGAAAAATTACTGATATGGTTTTTAAATTTGCGAATTGCTTATGTGGTAATAGAAGAGGTGCATTAGGGCATGTCAATGTAGTTGCATCATTAATTTTTTCTGGCATGACAGGCTCAGCAGTAGCAGATGCCTCTGGTTTAGGAAAAATGGAAATAGCAGCAATGAGAAAAGCTGGCTATGATGACGGCTTTTCATGTGCCATTACAGCAGCTTCAGCAACAATTGGACCGATTTTTCCACCAAGTATACCGCTTGTAATGTATGCCATGCTCTCGGGAACGTCCATTGGTGCTTTGTTTATGGGTGGTATAGTCCCTGCTCTATTAGTAGCTATTGGGCTTATGATTTACATTACTATCATAGCAAAAAAAAGAAATTACCCACGTGAAGAAAAAGTAACGCTTAAAGTTGCATTAGCCCTTACATTAACAGCAATACCTGCATTAATGACACCCGTTATTTTATTAATCGGTATCTATACGGGTATTATGACGCCAACAGAGGCAGGTGCTGTAGCCGCAATATATGCAATTATAATATCAATATTTATATATAAAGGTATGGGATGGCAAGAGCTGCTTAAAATTATAAAGGAAACGATAAAAGATACAGGATCTGTTAGTTTAATGGTAGGTGCTGCATCTGTTATTTCATTTATTGTTGCAAAAGAACAGATAGCTACACAAATCGGCTTATTCGTAATGGCATTAACTGATAATAAAATAATATTCTTATTATTAGTTAATGTTGTTATTTTAATTTTGGGTATGTTTATCGATACATCTACTATACAGCTTGTCTTTGTACCGATTATGATACCATTAGCTATTGCCTATGATATAAATCTAATACATTTTGGTTTAATT
>CAMRBQ010000101.1 GCA_947040495.1 uncultured Spirochaetia bacterium | reverse complement strand
TTATATAGAGGGCAGGAGCACTTGTCCCATGATGCCTATTTCTCGGAAACAGCCTTAGGCAAAGCAACACAAAATGTACTGAGCAAGATAGTTAATAAAATAATAGATAAACTAAATTATCCCGTATTAGAAGCTACTATAACACGTGTAGAAAATGACGGTTTTTATATAAATATTGGCAAAAAATTAAATATAAAAACTAATGACATATTTGATATATATAAATATACATTCATGTTTGATGGAACAAATAATGATAAATATACAAATATACTATCCAATAGTAGTGATTATTCAATAATAGGAAATATATCAAATACAATCGATGCAACACCTGAAACTATTACAAACAAAGAAGGCGAAGTTCGTTACACCAGTAATATGCTAAAAGGTTATCTAAAATCTATAGTTGTAAGCGAATATATCGGCAAAGCTCAAGTTATTGAAGTATATGAAAATTATTCTAAGCTCAAAGTTTACAACATAGACGAATCAAAAAATAGCAATGAAAGCAATAATAATAATAATTTTCAAGTCGAATTACTAATGAAAGCAATACTCCATAAAAATAATGATGAAGATTAATTTTATCTAAAATAAAAAATACTATATTGCTAAAATATTTACTGCCAGTTTACAATCTAATTATAGTATTCTACTTTATTTTTTTATTCCACTGCTATTTTAAAATTTATAATATATCTTTATTATTCTTTTTTAACGTATCTCCAACGATGAGCCTTTTTTTTGTTTCCACCTCATCATCAACTACAAAAGATTTATCAACTATGGATTTTATATCTTCAATCAATGTTTCTATGTATACAAGTTGCTCTTTAGTATAGTCTTTTAATCGAGATTCAATAAACAAAATTCTTTCATTTGCATTATCTTTGTTTTCGATAAAAAACACATCTAAGCTTACCTTCAATGTTTTGGCTATTTTATAAAGATTTGTTATAGAAATATTTCTTTTACCAACTTCCACACCCTGTAAATATTTCTCAGATATTTTAGCCATCTCAGCAAGCCTGCTAATTGTAGTACGTTGCGACTTTCTTATTGAACGAATATTTCCACCAACAATAGAAAGCATTTTCTTAGAAGACAAAGGTTTGTCTTTTTCTTCTTTTACTTCGCTAGATTTTAATTTTTCAATTTCTTTTACTTTATCATCTATCGTGTAATAAAAAGGTTTTTTAAGCATAAGTCCCTCCTTCATACTTTTTATTTTTAGATAAATTTTCTTTGAAAAAATCTATCATTCCTTCTTTTTTGAAACTATATTTTTTCCCTTTAGCTATAATAATATGATCTATCAAAGTTATCTCTACACTACAACATATATTATATAAAGCCTCCGTAAGTATTACATCGTTATCAGAGGGTTTTGCAATTCCTGATGGATGATTATGTGCTATGACTATATGACTACCCCCACTATCAAGGGCAATTTCAATTATTTCTCTAGGATATACGGTTGCACTACTAATGCTACCACGGAAAACATTTTCTAAGCTAACAACATGCTTTCTTATATCAAAAACAGCGCATGAAAACATCTCAAATTTAAGATTTCTAAGTATTAATGTAAAATACTTTACAACATCTTTATATGTGTTTATCTTACTATCTTTTGATATAATCCTACTTCTTAGATAAGTTTCTAAAATAATTGGTACTGATTTTATTATTTTAATCCTCTTTTCACTCATCCCTTTTATCAAAACAAGTTGCTCCTCAGAAGTATTCACTATCCGATACAAATCACCAAAATTTTCATAAAGCGAATCAACCAAAGAAGAAATATCAGACTGATGAGAACCCCCACATGACAATAATAATACTAAAATATTTTTTTCAGATACTGAAATATTTTTTGTATTTTTTGCATTTCCCATATCTTTTTTTGGCATATACTTATTCTCCATAAATATTTTATTAATGAATAGTTAAACAAAAATATTTACAGAATCTTCCAAAAAAAATATAAAAAAAACACACTACCTATGTAATATAGCATAGCATGTTATGAGGAAGAATAAACTCCCTTTATATTTATAAATAGTTATATATAGTTCTATATATATGGACAAAAATTATTGTGAATTTTTAAGATTTTCTACGATACTTAATTGCATTCTTAATCTTTTTATTTTAATCTTGTTTCTATTATCTTCTTCTAAATTTATAGACTTTATTTTACTTATTCTAGATATCTCATTTTTTATATCTAACATATTTATCTGCTCAGAAGAAAGGGCTTTTTCTACCAATATACTTACATTATTATTTGCAACTTCTACAACCCCATCCTCTACATAAAATATAGTATGATTATTTTGGTTTTTTATATTAACAATACCATAGTCTATATCAGATATATATGATATATGAGAGTGTAAAATAGAAACACTGCCCGCTATAGTTGGTACAGTAATACAAGTAGCCTTGCCGTTATTTACGATAGGAGCATCGCGTGTTAATATTGAAAATGAAAATATATGATCACTTTTACTTTCTACATACATAATTTAAATATACATACTTAAATATTAAATGTCAATATCATTTTCTAAACAAATATTTAAAAATACCTATAAAATAATATGCCCTTCCATTAATACATTATAAAAAATACTAAATAATTCATTGCATTTAATAATCATTTCATGTAACATATATATGTTATATGAGAGGTATGTATTTATTTTTAGACAGTATTAGGAATTTTCTTTATTCTTTTTTGGGCTTTATAGCCAAGGTTTCAAATAAGATTCCTAGGCAGACTAGGTTAATTATAAAAAATATAGTATGGGGCTTTTTGATATGTTTTATAGCTTTGCCTATAATAACATCGATAATACAGTATGATAAAATGCCCTCAAATTCTATGATAGGTGCTGTTGATAAAGGTAAAGGAATGTTTATATTTAAGCTTTATTATGGTATATCTATTGGACCGTTTGTTTCAAAGATAACAGGTAAAACTATAATTTTCAATAGACCAAAAAGAGGGGATGTTGTTTTAATAAAGTATCCGCCAAATGTAGAAGAGTCCACATTAAAAAATATCTCATCATATATACTATACTACTTTTCATTTGGTAAAATAGACACATATAAGGAAAAACACATAGTAAAGCGTATAATAGCTTTGCCAACTGAAACAATTGAAATACGTGATAAAGTCATCTATATAAATGGTATTCCTATAGATGAAAAATGGAATTCTTTACATACAGACCAGAGAATATTAGATAAAATTATTTCAAATAGAGATAATTTTGGTCCCTATGTCGTCCCATACAATAAATATTTTGTACTTAGTGACAATAGAGACTATGCCTATGATAGCAGAGATTTTGGTTCTATGGATTTTGGAGTTATTAAAGGAAAAGTACTAGGAATTAAATAAAAATGCATTTTGGCGAATGTGTTTATTATTTAAAATCATAAGTTGTACAAATAATTGTTATTTTGGTTTTAATAATCAAGTATAAAAAATACTTAATTGTTAAAATATATGCAAAGACAATTTATTATAACATAACTAAGGTAAACAATATGAACGTAGATTTATCACAATACCAAATAATAGCAAGTAGTATCATTAGGGACAATAAAGCATCCTTTATAAGAGCAAATATACCCTTTATGAGAATAAACAGGGAGGGAAAAATTGTACCTATCCCTATAAAAGATATCGATATGGTACTCAATAGCCCTAAAGCAATGAATATATACATAAATAAAGACTATCAAAAATACATTGCAAGTATAGTTAATATAAAAAAAACGAAAGAAAAATTAAATCCCGCCATGGAAGCAGAAAAAGATTCTTTAGAAAGAATGCTAAAATTCCAAAAAATGAGCTTGGGAGAAAAAATAGATAGAATATCTAATCATTCTAGAAAAATGACTGAAGCTTTAAAAGAAAAAACTATTACCAAAACAGTCGCCCATGATATGATAGAATCGCAAACTGATGCTTCATTAATATTAAAATCTACTGTATTTCAAAACTTCAAACAAGTAAAAAATAATGATAAAACATTTGAAAAAATTCAAAATGAAAATAGAGAATTAATGAAGGTCACTAAGAATCTAGTTATAAGTATTGTGAAAATTCTTTCTAAAAACCCAGAGACTAGTGATGTATTTAGTAATCTCAAACATTATTCCGAAGGTGGCACAGCAGCACATTCAAACCGTGTTTTTGTTATGTTTACAGATTTTATAAGATTTTATAATACTCAAACGAATGAAAACTCTTTCTTTGTAAAAATGAGAAGGCAGTTTTCTGAAGAGTATAGTCAATTCTACCAAAACATCATAAATAAATATAATGATTATAAAACTATAACAATATTGGAAGATGCCATAGAATCTGGGCTAGGAAGATTAAATGAAAATGAACTACTCAATCTACCCGTAGCAGCACTTTTACATGATATTGGAAAGGTGAAAGATATAGATTATTTTGAAGGTGAAAACACACGTGATATAGATCGTATACAAAGGCATTTATTTAATAGCTACTACCTAGTAACAAAAATGATTGAATTACCAAAAGAGATATCATTAACAATAGGATTTCACCATGAATATAATGGATTTGGATATGGCCCTTTCAAAACGCTTTATGAAAAAAACAAAGTGAAAGATCCAAGATTTAGAATACCTTATGTACTCACATATAGTGCTGACAGTATAAGTAATTGTAATGCAATAGGCTATTTCCCCGCAAAAGTACTAGAGATAGTTGATGTGTATGATGCACTTATTGACCCCGCAAGAAAATATCGCAAAGGAAAAATATTCACTAAAGAAGAAGCGTTAACACTGATGGAAGATGACTTTATTGTAAAGCATACAAAACTTGACCCAATACTTTTCCACATATTTAAAGAATACATAATGTCAAAAAAAACTGATGCCATATTAAATATATAATTTTTTATATATTATAAAATATTAAAAAGCCCCTTCGGAAATAAACAATCCAAAGAGGCTTTTTTTATTATACAAATTTTTAATTCAATTTATTCATTGATTTTGTAAATATCAACAACACTTTCAAATGTAGTACCTTGATTTGCTAAATCATATTCCCCACTACCAACATCAGGTGGAAAAGGTGGAGAGCATTCGGCAATTTTTAATGCACTGCTAGAACTATTATCCAAAAGCATTGGTAAATTTGGTAGCCCTGGGTCTTTTTCCCATACTCCCGAGCCATTATCTTCTTTTGATATATTTTTTTCGGAAGATATAATCATCGTATCATAAAATGTATAAGCAGCATACTCTGCCCCATCAACAAGTATAGGAGTAACCCCATTGATTAAATAAATTTTAATGCTCGAAATATCAATACTTTCTCCAAGCGAATACATCTGTGCCCTTTGTATATAAGGGGCATTATTTACTAAATATGCATAGGCAAGCCCTATTTTACCCGCTTTTTCATTAATAAAAATTTTTGTTGCAGTTGAAGATGTATCTGTAACCAAATAATACTGCTTAAAACCACTTAGATTGCCAAGCCTCGAAACAGAATCATTCATAGCACTATTTAATTGAGTAGTCGCTTCAACCATAGTCTTATGTTCTGGTGCAACACGATTTGGGTCTGATGATTTATTGCCACATCCAATAATAAAAGCAAATGACATTAATATCAAAGTAATTATTTTTTTCATATATAAACCTCTATAGTTTTAATGTATAAATAATTTATATAATAAATGGCCTGCTTTCAACAGCTTCATAAAAAAATATTGTATCTTAAAAGTGGTATATTCAAATAGCTATATTATATAAAAAAGCCCCCTCAGAAAATATAATTTCAAGGAGGCTTGCATAATGCTTATTAATCTAATTTCTATTTATTATAAAGCCTTATAGATATCAAGTGCTTCTTCAAAAGAACTAGTCATAACTCCTAGCAAGCTATAATATTTAACTCTACTCACAGTACGGTCATAACGTAGGTTGCCCCAATATACTTTCCTTGGGTCTATATCTATGAGTATTGGATATTCGTCTCCAATAATATTTAATTTTTTTACCCAATCTCCTCCATCATTTATTTTTTCATAGCCATCAGTACATAATGCCTCATATAAACTATAGGTACTAAGCTCCGCAACTGTCATCGTTTCTATAGTGTTGCCAATTCTATATTCAATTTCATACGAACTAGGTCTTATTTCAGTTGAAGTATCAAAAATAAAAACTTGCTGCTTAATAATTTCACCATCCTCTGTAATAACAGATGCCATTTTTATTTCTGTAGCATATCTATTGACATATATATTAATATACTCTCGCTCAATATATTCATCATAGTTAATCTCTGTTTTCATCATGAAATATCCATCATAATTATCTATATTGCCTAGTTTATCAATAGTCTCTTCTAATGCTTTTTCCACACGTACTTCTTCACTATTTGGATCTGCAAAGTCGATAGTACAACTCATCATAAAAATAGACACCACATTTATGCGATAATACCTTCTATAAATAAGAAAATTAAGCATAATAAGTTAAATAAAAATAGCCCGCACAGAGAATCCAATTAGTGGTATTCTCAATGCGAGCTATAATTTTAATTTAATAATTTACTTAAAATGAACGAGCAGTTACAACCTGATCGATAAAGGCATAAGGCGATTGGCCATATACAAATAATTTATAATTGTTAGCAGTGGCTGAATTTTTTTCCATACCACCACCACTTGTTTGAGAGTATTGTTTACTTTCAATTTTTATTAGCAATGGATGCTCTGTCCCGATAGCCCCATCAGGATTATTTAGCCAATCATCTGTACCTAGTTTTACTCTATAATCTGTCAATACGGCATCATACATCTTATAACCAGCATATTCGCTAGCAGGTACTACACCCTTATCAACAACAGAAGAACTGTCAGAATTATAGTAGTTAACTGTAAAACCTGTTACTTCCACACCAAGTGAATATACACCGATATATGATGCTACGGTATCACCACTTGCTTTATAAAAATATATCTGAACAGTTTTCACACTACCATCCTTAATATACACCTTTCTAATCTCACCATCTGGCTCTGCTCTTGTACTTCTTGCTGACTTATATATTTCTGTATAAGCAAATTGTTTATAACCAGTCAAATCACCCAATTTCTTTACAACTTCATTTAATGCCACATTTACTTTTTTCGATATAGTAGCATCAACTCCTGGAACAGTAACTTCATTATAAACAGGACTATCTTCTGGCATAGGCATAGGTGTATTATCATCAATCTCATTTGGATCTGTATTGCCACATCCTATCGCAAAAGCTACTAATATTAACATTAAAACTAATAATTTTTTCATTTTCTAACCCCTCTTTTTTAAAATTTACAAAATTATACAGCTAATATGATAACTTTCAATAGCTCTTTTCTAAAAAATTCTATTTATGAATCATCACTTTTGAGTACACTTATAAATGCATCTTGAGGTATATCAACACTACCAACACTTTTCATCCTCTTCTTACCCTCTTTCTGCTTTTCTAATAATTTACGTTTTCTAGAGATATCACCACCATAACATTTTGCAGTAACATTTTTTCGCAATGCCGAAATATTTTCACGAGCAATTATACGACCTCCAATAGCAGCCTGTAATGGTATTTGAAACATATGTTTAGGAATAAGTGTTTTGAGCTTAGACACAATCTGACGACCCCTTAAATCTGCATTTATAGCATGCGACATAAATGACAAAGCATCAACAGGCTCGCCAAGAACG
>CAMRBQ010000100.1 GCA_947040495.1 uncultured Spirochaetia bacterium | reverse complement strand
TGGCATATAATAATAAAGGGTGTGCTTTAGATAGCCTAAAACAATATAAAGAAGCGATAAAATGTTTCGACAAAGCTATAGAATTAGACCCAGATTATGCGGATGCATATAATAATAAAGGGTATGCTTTATATTGCCTAAAACAATATAAAGAAGCGATAAAATGTTATGACAAAGTTATAGAGATAGACCCAGATTTTGCGTTGGCATATAATAATAAAGGGTGTGCTTTAGATAGCCTAAAACAATATAAAGAAGCAATAAAATGTTATGACAAAGCTATAGAGATAGACCCAGATTATAAGGATGCATATTATTGGAAAGGTCTCACTTTAACTAGCTTAGAACAATATAAAGAAGCAATAAAATGCTATGATAAAGCTATAGATATAGACTCAGATGATAAGGACGCATATTATTTTAAAGGGAATGCTTTATTATGCCTAGAACAATATAAAGAAGCAATAAAATGTTATGACAAAGCTATAGATATAGACCCAGATTATAAGGTTGCATATTATAATAAAGGTGTCGCTTTACAGTATGTAGCAGGAAAAGAGAGAGAGGCGAAACAGTGGTTTGATAAGGCTTATGAGCTTGGCTATAAAGACTAGCATATTTTTAATATTAAAAGTATAGGTTGTAAAAATATGAAAAAACTTGGGCTTGTGCTTGCGGGCGGTGGTGGCAAAGGCTCTTATCAAATAGGGGTATGGAAATATTTACATGAATCCGGGCTCGATAAAAATATAGCGGCATTTTCTGGGACATCTGTTGGTGCTTTGAATGCATGTTTAATTATGCAAGGCGACTATGAACTTGCGGAACATATTTGGACTAGAGAAGTAAGTGACAAAATACTTGCTGTGAATAGAGATAGTATCATCAAAGTATTTACTAAATTAGGTTTTATAAAATTTTTCCCATTGTCTGTTTTGGTAGCAGCAGCTGCTGCATTGTCATCACATGGTATATTTTCTCGTGATGGTCTTCTAAGTATAATTGATGATTATGTAGATTTAAGTTATATATCAAGAGAGCAAAGGGCTTTATTTGCAACATGCTTTTCTATTTCTAATTTTAAGCCAAAATATTTTAAGATGAACGGTTGTTCTGATGATAGAATTAAAAATATTTTATGCTCTACAAGTGCTATCCCTGTTGTTTTTGATATAGAAAAAATTGATGGCGAATATTATTATGATGGCGGTATGCCTTTTATAGGTAATAATGTTCCTATCAAACCGATGTATGATATTGGTTGCGACGCTGTTATAATTGTGCATTTGGATAGGGAATCTATTATAGATAGAGCACAGTTTTCAAACTTGAAAATATACGAAATATGCCCTCAAGATGATTTGGGTGGACTATTCACAGGGACGCTAGATTTTTCACCTTCTGGTGCGCATGCTCGTATCGAAGCAGGATATAATGATACAAAAAAGATATTAGAACCTGTAGTTGAAATCGCCAAAATAGGGAAAGAGCATATTGAGTCTATAAAAACTATGTACATTGATGAAGAAAATTATAGAATAAAACATAAGATGCTATTGGAAGAAAGAAAAAAAATTAAATTGAATATTTCTTTTATAGATAATTTAAATATTGATTATCAAAATAAATTATTTATAGAAGATAAAAAAGATGATTGAAAGCTATGTTTTTTAATTTAGATAAAGACTAAAATATATTATAGTTAAAATTGTAAGTTTGGGGGTGTTTTTATGATGTCTGCTAAGATGACTGATAAGCCGATTAAGGAGATTTGTTCTAAGTGTGGCAAAAAATTTATACAAAGAGAAATACGTACTTGTACTAGTTTGAATAATTTTATTAAGATATGCCCAAAGTGTAAGAAAAAAGATAAAAAGAATAAGCCTAATACACTTTAATATAAATAAATATATAATAATTTGACAACTTTACATCTACATTATAGAATGATATAAAATTTGTTTAATAAATATTAATTAGGTGAAAATTACTATGAACATACGCATTTATGTAGAGAAAAAATCTGGCTTTGATATTGAAAGTAATAATTTATTACATGATATAAAATCTACGCTTTGTATTAATAATATTAAAAATATACGTGTGATAAATACATATGATATTTTTAATATAGACAAAGATACATTAGAAAAAGCTAGGAATATTATATTTGCAGAACCACCATGCGACAATCTATATACTGATATGCCATTGCCAAAAGGTAGTATATATTTTGCTGTCGAATATTTGCCCGGGCAATTTGATAAAAGGGCAAATTCAGCTATTGAATGTATAAATCTAATATCAAATATAGAAAATATAGAGATTACGACAGGTAAAATTATTTCTATTGATTCGGATAATATAAATAAAAATGATATTGAAAAAATAAAGGCATATTATATAAATCCAGTAGAGATGAGAGAAAAAGATTTATTGAAACTAGAAATATCAAACTTTAATAAGCCAGATAAAATACAAATAATAGAAAATTTTATAAATTATTCTAATGATGAGGCAATAGACTTTCGTAAAAAAAATGGGCTATCTATTACAGACAATGATATGATATTTGTACGTGACTATTTTAAAAGTGAAAATAGAAACCCAACAGAAACAGAGATTAAAGTTATAGATACATACTGGTCTGATCATTGTAGACATACAACATTTGAAACAGAAATATCAAATATATCTTTTGATAAATATGATGATATATCAGTAAGTATAAAAAATATATATGAGAAATATATTGCACTCAGGCTTGATGTTCATAAAGATAATATAAAAAATAAACCGATAACACTTATGGATTTGGCCACAATATATCCAAAATATGCCAAAGCAAAGGGTATATTAAAAGATGTAGAAGTATCTGATGAAGTAAATGCATGCTCTGTATATATGGATGTTGATATTAATGGCAAAATAGAAAAATGGTTACTATTATTTAAAAATGAAACACATAATCACCCAACAGAGATTGAGCCATACGGTGGGGCATCAACATGCTTGGGCGGTGCTATTAGAGATCCACTATCCTCTAGGTCATATGTATATCAGGCTATGAGATTAACAGGTAGTGGCAACCCTCTCGAGCCTATAGAAAATACTATAAAAGGTAAATTACCTCAAGAAAAAATCACCAAGACTGCTGCATCGGGCTATAGTGCATATGGTAATCAAATTGGTATAGCGACTTCTCATGTAACTGAAATATATCATGATGGCTATAAGGCAAAGAGAATGGAGGTAGGGGCAGTTATTGGTGCTACACCTTTAAAAAATGTAAGAAGGAAAAAACCAATAGCAGGTGATAAAATTATACTGCTTGGAGGGCGTACAGGTAGGGACGGGATTGGCGGTGCAACAGGCTCATCAAAAATACATACGGATATATCCCTTGCAAATTGCTCTGCTGAAGTACAAAAAGGCAATGCCATAGAAGAAAGAAAACTACAACGACTATTTAGAAATGCTGACTTTACAACATTGGTGAAGAAGTGTAACGATTTTGGTGCTGGTGGTATCACTGTTGCTATTGGTGAATTATCTAGCGGTATAGATGTAGATTTAGATAAAGTTCCACTTAAATATCAGGGCCTTAATGGTACTGAAATATCTATTTCTGAATCGCAAGAGCGAATGGCTATAATAGCTAGCCCAAATGATGTCAAAAAAATTATATCATTATCTAACGATGAAAATATTGAGGCAACGGTTGTCGCTACAGTAACAGATAAAAACAGGCTTCAAATAAAGTGGAATGATGACTATATTGTTGATATTTCGAGGGATTTTTTGGATACAAATGGAATTAGAAATGATGTATCAGTAGAAGTCCCAAAAGTAGAAAAAATACAATCACCTATAATGAAAAGTCATTTTTCTAATTATATCGATTGCCTATCTTCATTGAATATAGCATCACAAAAAGGGCTTATGGAAATGTTTGATAGTACCATTGGTTCTAGCAATGTACTTATGCCATTCGGGGGTAAATATCAAATGAGCCCAACCGATATAAGTGTGCATAAAATCCCTCTATTAGATGGAGAAACAAATACATGCTCTGCTCTGTCATTTGGATTTGAGCCTCTGATTTCGACATGGTCTGCATATCATGGTTCTTCATATGCTATAGTTGATAGTATTGCAAAGCTGGTAACCGCTGGTTTTGATTATAAAAATATTAAACTTTCTTTTCAAGAATATTTTGAAAGATTATATAATGAACCAAAAAAATGGGCTCTGCCATTTACATCATTATTAGGTGCATTATATACGCAGGATGAATTTAACATTGCATCGATTGGCGGTAAAGATTCTATGAGTGGCTCATTTAATGATATAAATGTCCCACCAACGCTTATATCTTTTGCATTTACATATGGCAATGCTAAGGATGTTATATCTACAGAGTTTAAATCAAGTGATAATTATATTTATCTTATAGAGCATATTCCAAATGATGATTTAATGCCAAATATAGAAATGCTTAAAGAGAATTATGAGTATATATATGAAAATATAAAAAATAAAAATATTATATCTTCTTCTATTATAAAGATTGGCGGTATGTTTGAGGCTTTATGTAAAATGTCTTTTGGTAATAGAGTTGGTGTGAAAATAGAAAATGCTAATGTTGATATATTTAAATATATGGTGGGTTCTATAATTGTTGAAAGTAAGCAAGAATTAAAATATAAAAATGCATTGTTAATAGGCAATACAATAGATAGTTTTGTTATAAATAATAATGGCAAAACTATAGATTTATTAGAAATGCAAAATGCTTGGCTAGACAAACTTCATCCTGTATTCCCATATAAGACAGATGATGATATTTGTCAAAAATATGAATTGCCTTTGTACGCAAATAAAAATATAAATTTCAGTAAAAACAAAGTCGCAAAACCTTTGGTATTTATGCCAGTATTCCCGGGTACTAATTGTGAATATGACACAAAAAAAATATTTGAAAAACATAATGCTAATGTAGAGACACTTGTGTTTAGAAATTTCACAAATAATGATATAGATGAAACGATTAAATCTATGGCTAGTATGATAAAAAAATCACAGATATTAACTTTTGTTGGTGGATTTTCTGCTGCAGATGAGCCCGATGGTTCTGGAAAGTTTATCGCAAATACTATAATAAGTGAGCCTATTAAAGAGGCTATAAACTATATGCTTGAAAATGATGGGCTTATACTTGGTATTTGTAATGGCTTTCAGGCATTGATAAAATCTGGGCTATTGCCATATGGAATAATTGATGTGCCGACAGAAAAATCGCCAACCCTAACATTTAATAAAATAGGTAGGCATATTTCTCAAATGGTGAATACAAAAATAATTTCAAATAAATCTCCTTGGCTATATGGCATTGATGAGGGTAGTATTTATACGATGCCTGTATCGCATGGTGAGGGTAGATTTGTTGCAAGTGATGATGTTATAAAAGATTTGATTAATAATAATCAGATAGCCAGCCAGTATGTTGATTTTGATGGCAATGGTAGTAGTGAATACTTCTTCAACCCCAATGGTTCTTATCATGCAATAGAGGCCATCACTTCATTAGATGGACGAATATTTGGAAAGATGGGGCATGTCGAAAGAGTGGATGATAATCTATATAAAAATATAAATGATAAGCAATATTTAAATATTTTTGCAAATGGCATAAACTATTTTAAGTAATAACTAAAATAAAAAACTAGCGATAATAGTCTAGAAATATTATCACTAGTTTATGAAAAAATCGATCTATATATAAATTAAATAATAGAGGGGAATCTATTATCTAAGAACAAATTTATTGACGACTATATTGCATCTATTGTTATAGTACAACACAACCATCATCCCAATCTTTTTGAGGCTTACTTTCATCAACCACATCATCATTTCCAATATCAACGGAAACTAAAAAATCTATATATTCATAAGTAATCGAATTATCTATTTTTAAATTTTTATTATTAATAGACTTATGCTTAGAACTATTAAGTATGATATGCTGTTTATTATTGTTTGTATTAGTGCTCTTAAATGTGAATGAACTTTTCATTATATTATCTGTGATAATATCAAATTCATTTAATTTTTTATTTTTTATTTTATTTTTAATATTCTTTAACCACATCATATTTGTTATAATATGGTTTTTATATACAAAACAATCACTTCCTGTGCCGTAAATACTTCTATTATTGTTTTCCATTTTAATATCCCTAAGTTATAAAATTGTGCTTTATTTAATAAATTACATTATAAAATCAATTTATTTTATATATTATATATAATAAAAAATAGTCAAATCAACAACTAGATAAAATATATAATTTATAATTAAAGTATATTTATAATTCACAATGATAATAAAGTATTATTTTACCTATAATTCTTTATGCTATCTATAAAATAAAAAATATTATCTGTTATCAATAGACTATTTTTATTTTCATGGTACAATATTTGTATTCTACTTTTAGGATTATATAACTTATGAATACAACAGTTGTAATCGGTGGGCAGTGGGGAGATGAAGGAAAGGCAAAAATTATAGACTACCTTTCAAAAGACCAAGATATTGTTATTCGCTATCAGGGTGGTTCAAATGCAGGTCATACTGTTATTGTCAATGATAAAAAATATGTTTTTCATCTTATCCCAACAGGCATTATATATCCAAATACTATATGTATTATAGCAAATGGAGTTGTATTAGACCCTGTGGCTTTTTTCAAAGAACATGATGAGTTAGTAGAGAATGGGCTTAGTTGTGAAAAACGAATATTTATATCAGATAGGGCACATATTGTAATGCCTTATCATAAAGAGCTTGATGCATTATATGAAAAGGCAAGTAATGAAAAAATTGGTACTACAAAAAGGGGTATCGGTTATACATATAGCGATAAAGTTACAAGGATTGGTATTCGAGCATGTGATTTGCTTGACAAAAATGCTTTACATAGGCTAGTTACTGATGCTATCAAAAGGCATTTATGTGAATATCAAATGCTAAATTCTACTCCTCCAAATGTAGATGAGATAGTAGAAGAGTATTATAATTATGGTCTAAAAATGAAAGACATGATTATAGATACTGTAACATATATAAACAATGCTATTGATGAAGGCAAAAAAGTTTTATTTGAAGGGGCACAAGGGGCTGCTTTAGATATCGACTTTGGGACATATCCATTTGTAACATCATCTTCGACAACATCATCTGGGGCATGCGTCGGTGCGGGTGTTGCTCCAACTAAGATAAAACGTATTGTTGGCATATTCAAAGCATATACAACAAGGGTCGGAGGCGGTCCATTCCCTAGTAGATTAGATGGGCAAGAAGAAGAAATATTAAGGCAAAAAGGTCATGAGTTTGGTGCAACGACAGGGCGTCCACGTGGTTGTGGATGGTTTGACCTTGTCCAAGCAAAATATGCTGCCACTATAAATGGTGCTACAGATATAGCCCTCACAAAAATAGATGTGCTTTCAGGATATGATACTATTAATGTATGCGAGGCATATTCTATTGATGGACAGATTACAAAAGAGTTTGTAGCTATTTCTGACAAGCTTGATAGAGTAAAGCCTGTGTTAAAATCTTTCAAAGGCTGGAATGAAGATATTACTAAATGTAAAAGTTATGAAGAGTTGCCAAAAGAGGCTAGAGATTTTATAGACTATCTTGAAAAAGAATTAAAAGTAAAAATAACAATAGTTTCTGTTGGTGCCGATAGAAAAGAAACATTTACTACTGCGTAGGCTTTAGTTGCACATTGAAATATTAATATAACATTTTAATATATTTACATATAATAATAAAAACTAATAAATAATTATAAAGGTATATTTTATGGTGAGCAAG